>JAGAPL010000038.1 GCA_017623255.1 Clostridia bacterium | reverse complement strand
AGCCGAGTAATAAATTAATAAGTAAATTTAATTTCAATAAATAAGGAGATAAATATGAAAAAGAAAATTCTTTCTTTGATCCTGTGCGCTGCAATGTGCATAGGCGTGGTTGCCTCATTTACCGGATGTTCAGGCAACAACACTGATGCTTTTGTTATTATGACAGAGCAGCTTGACGGTTTGTTCAATCCTTTCTTCTACACATCTGCTCCTGATGGAACTATCGTTGCTATGACTCAGATCGGTATGATGGGTTCCAAGTATGTAGATGGTGAAATTCAGGTTGCATACGGCGAAGATGAGGCAGTTGTTGTTAAGGATTATGATATCGTTGAAAATGACGATGATACAACAACATATAGCTTTGTAATCAAAAACGGAATCAAGTTTTCTGATGGTCATCCTTTGACTATGGAAGACATCCTCTTTAACTATTATGTATATCTTGACCCTGTATACACAGGATCAAACACTCTCTATTCCACAGATATTCTCGGTCTTTCTGAATATAGAACACAGACAGTTGGTTCTTCTTCAGATGATAGTGACAATCTCATTTCTTCTCAGGCTTCTTCCAGAGCTTCTGCAAGAATAAATGAGCTTATAAACCTTTTCAACTCTGAACTTAAAGCTTCCTCTACAAAGGAAGTAAGCTATGCTGCAATGAAAGAAGCTATTGCAGGCTATTCAGTAAGCAGCGGTTACAAGTCTGCTATTTCCAATAATGCAGAGGAAGTTACAAATAAGAATCTTCTTGAGGACTATGAATACGCGCTCAAGCTCTTCAAAGAAGAACTTGAAAACGACTATCTTGGCGCTCAGGAATCTTACACAGATGAACCCTACAAGAGCCTTGAACAGTTCAAGGACGAGATCTTCTGCTTTATGTATACAGAAGGTTATGTAGAAGTTGAATACGCAGAAGGCGATGATGGTAAGATCGACCGTACAAAGATCGAAAAGCTCACTCCTGCATATCCTTCTTCTATTACAACAAAAGAAGCAGCTATTGACTATATCTACAACGATAAGATCGCAAGAGAGCTTGACATCATTCTTCAGTATTGGGGAACAGCTTCAACTCTCACAACAGAATTTACAGCTAAGGCTAAGGAAGTAATCCTTCACGAAAATGTTTCTGACGACGGCACACTTGCTGTTCCTAATATTTCCGGTATCGTTTCTCTCGGCCACACAGATGCTGCAGGCACAACTATCACAGTAAATGGTACAGACTATAAAGTAGCTTCCGCTCATAACGATGACGGTACAGTTGCTAATGCTGAAGAATATGACGTTCTTCAGATCACAATTGATGGTATCGACCCTAAGGCTATTTGGAACTTTGCTCTCACAATTGCTCCTCAGCACTACTACGGTGAGGGAAGCGCAGTTGGTGTTGACATCAAGAACAATAAGTTCGGTGTTGAGTTTGCAAGCTTTGATTTTATGACAGATATCGTTCAGTCAACAAGAAACATCAAGATTCCCATGGGTGCTGGTGCTTATAAGGCTACAAACACAAAGAATGAAGATAATCCTTCTGAAAGCGATTTCTACATCAATAACGTTGTTTATTTCAAGGCTAACGAAAACTTCAGCACAGTAGGTGCAGGTCTTGAAAATGCAAAGATTGAAAAGATTCGTTATCAGGTTGTAAGCTCTGCAAACGCAATTGCAGCTCTTGAAGAGGGAAATGTACATTACATTTCACCTGCTCTTACAACAGATAACTATGAAAAGCTTGAAAAGCTTTCTTCAAAGGGTATGGTAACTCTTTCAACAGACCAGCTCGGTTACGGTTATATCGGTATCAACTCTGCGAAGATCAACGATATCAATCTCCGTAAGGCTATTATGTGTGCTATGAATACATCTCTTGCACTTGACTACTACCGCGCAGGTACAGCTGAACAGATTTTCTAGCCCATGTCTAAAGTAAGCTGGGCATATCCTAAGGGTGCAGATGCAACAGATAACGGCTTTGACTATCCTCCTCTTGGTACATGGAGCGAAGAAATCGCAGTTAATAACATTGAAAAGTATATGCAGGAAGCAGGCGTTAGCGCAGGCGATTCCGATCTTAAGGTTAAGTTCACAATCGCAGGCTCCAGCCTTCAGGACCATCCTACATATAAAGTATTCAGAGATGCAGCAGCTCTTCTTAACGGCCTCGGCTGGGATGTAGAAGTTGTATGTGATACTCAGGCACTTACAAAGATCAACACAGGTTCTCTTGAAGTTTGGGCTGCAGCTTGGTCTTCCGCACTTGACCCTGACCTTTATCAGGTATATCATAAGGATTCCACAGCTACAAGTACTCTTGCTTGGGGTTACAACTACCTTAAGACAAGCGGCACATCAGAAGAACTTGATATTCTTGATGATTTGAGCGAACTTATTGATGAAGCTCGTGAAACAAACGATCAGGAAGAGCGTTCTGAGCTTTATAAAGAAGCAATGGAACAGATCCTTGATCTCGCAATTGAGCTTCCTGTATACCAGAGAAGTGTTCTTTATGCGTTCAACTCTAAGGTAATTGATCCTGCAAGCTTGCCCGAAGAATCTGAAATGAATCCCTTCTCATCTCCCCTTGACCGTATCTGGGAAGTTGAATTTGCTAAATAATAGCTGAATATTATAAGAAGTAAAATATTATGTTTAAGTATATTTTAAAGAGATTAGTAATGTCCTTGTTCATTCTGCTTGGCGTTTCTATGATCATTTACTTCCTTATCCGATTGATGCCCGTTGATTTTATCCAGGATAAGATCAACGCCATCAATCAGGGTGGTGCAACAGTAAGTGAAGAAACAGTTAATGCTATGTATGCTATGTATGGACTTGGAGATAATAGCTTTCTTGGCATTCTTGAAGGCTACGTAAGCTGGCTGTCAGCTCTTGTAAGATTTGACCTTGGAACCAGCTTTGTGTATGGTATTCCCGTTGCTGACGTAATTTTTGAGCATATGGGAGTATCCTTTGCAGTTGCTCTTATTGCAACAATATTTGAGTTTATGATAGCTATACCTCTTGGTATAACAGCTGCAACTCACCAGTATAGTTTCCGTGACTATATTGTAACTATTCTGGTAATGATCGGTATTTCTTTGCCTTCATTCTTCTTTGGTCAGATGCTTAAGGATTTGCTTGCGCTCAAGCTTGGTTGGTTCCCGGCTTCCGGTCTTGTAAATGCTACTGCTTCTTACACAGGAGTTGAGCTCCTTCTCGACTATGTAAGACATATGTTTATACCTATCCTTACAATCGTTATTCTCAGTATCGGCGCTAGAATGAGAATGACAAGAACCAATATGTTGGAAGTTATGAATTCTGACTATATCCGAACAGCTCGTGCAAAAGGTCTCAGTGAGAGCGTTGTTATAAATAAACATGCATTCCGCAATACTCTTATTCCTCTTGTAACCAGCCTTGCAGGCCTTCTTCCTTCCTTGTTCTCAGGTGCAATTATAACTGAGCAGGTATTTGACCTTCCCGGTATCGGTAATATTGCTCTTGATGCAATGAACAGAGGAGATATCCCTTTCATAATGGGATACAATATGTTCCTTGCACTTCTTAGCGTTATAGGCGTATTGCTTGCTGACCTTATGTACGGAATTGTTGACCCCAGAGTTAAACTTGAGTAAAGGAGGCACTAAAATGGACGAACTCAAAAACAAAGAAGAAGTAGTTGAAGAAGTTAAAGACACAGAAGTGCCCCTTGACAAAAATGTGCGTTTAATGTCACCTACAAGAATGGTAGTGCGCAGATTTTTCCGTTCAAAGCTCAGTATCCTGGGTCTTATAATGTGTATTAGCCTTTTCGTGTTCTCGTTCTTAGGTCCCTTATTCTATACAGAATGGGGAGAAATTGAACTTGATGAAAGCGGTAAAACAGAGTATTCAATTTCTGAAACTACATATGAAGTTAACGGAGTAGAGTATACTCTCCGTCAGACAACAGAAAAATCACTTAAGGATAATTTCCTTGCCCCTCCTTCATCCGAGCATATTCTCGGAACAGACAATGAAGGCTATGACATCTTTGTAAGATTGATGTATGGTGGACGTATTTCTCTTATTGTTAGCTTTATAGCAGTATTTCTTATAACAATTTTAGGAGTACTTTTGGGTGGCATTGCCGGTTTCTTTGGCGGTGTAATAGATAATGTTATCATGCGACTTTGCGATATTCTTATCTGTCTTCCCGGTATTCCGATCCTACTTATCATCAGTACAATACTCGATGCTTCCAATATAGATGCAAAATATCGTATCTATCTTCTTATGATCTATCTTACATTTATTTCCTGGCCAGGAACAGCACGTCTTGTAAGAGGACAGATTCTGTCTCTTCGTGAACAGGAGTATATGGTAGCGGCAGAAGCTATGGGTTACTCAACTCCCAGAAAGATCTTCAAGCATCTTGTTCCCAATGTAATGCCTCAGCTTATCGTTTCTATGAGCCTTTCTCTTGGTAGTATGATTCTTTACGAGGCAACTCTTTCATACCTTAATCTTGGTGTAAAGGCTCCCTATGCAGCATGGGGTACTATGATCAATATTATTTCAACTAATCAGGACATTCTCCAGAATCACTTGAACGTTTGGGTTCCTGCCGGCGTATGTATTGTTATCGCCGTTCTTGGATTCAACTTTGTTGGCGACGGATTAAGAGATGCTCTTGACCCTAAGGCAAGGAGGTAAATGTAATGGCAAAGAAGAATAGTAATTACCTCTCAGGTCGCGAGATCCGTAAGATTGCTAAGGAAAATAATAAGGTGATGAAGCAGCTTGAGGCTTATAAACACCGCAAATGCGACGAGTCTGAATATCTCACCACTATGAGCAATCCCGGAAACATTCTGGAAATTGAAAACCTTAATACATACTTTTTCACAGAGCAGGGTGTTGTTAAAGCGGTAAACGGCGTTTCTCTTGATATTCCCAAGAATGCAACAGTTGGTATCGTAGGTGAATCAGGATGCGGTAAGTCTGTTACGAGTATGTCAGTAATGCGTCTTCTCCAGGGGCCTACAGGTCAGATTTACTCCGGTGAGATCCGCTTCAATGCTAAAGAAAGCGATGGAACAGAAAAGGTTTATGACATTGCAAAAATGCCTATCCGCGATATTCATAAGATTCGTGGAAACCAGATAGCAATGATCTTCCAGGAGCCTATGACTTCATTAAACCCTGTATTTACAATTGGTCAGCAGCTTGATGAAGTAACCTTTATAAATAAAAAAGATGCTACTAAAGAAGATGCTAAAGCAAAATCTATGGAGATGCTCAATCTCGTAGGAATAGCAGCTCCCGAGAGAGTTTATGCAGCTTTCCCTCATGAGCTTTCAGGCGGTATGAGACAGAGAGTAATGATTGCAATGGCTCTTGCTGCAGACCCCAGACTTATCATCGCAGATGAGCCTACAACTGCGCTTGATGTAACTATTCAGGCACAGATTCTTGACCTTCTTCGCGATCTTAAGGACAAGATCGATGGCTCTATTATGCTTATTACCCATGACCTTGGTATAATAGCTGAAATGGCGGACTATGTCGTTGTAATGTACGCAGGTAAAGTTATTGAAAAGGGAACTGCAAAAGAGATTTTCCATAATCCTATGCATCCTTACACTATCGGACTTCAGAAGTCTAAGCCTACTCTTAAATCAGACAGCGATATGCTGTTCAATATTCCCGGTAATGTACCTAACCCTGTAAATATGCCTAACTACTGTTATTTCAAGGAAAGATGCGACAGATGTATTGATAAGTGCTCGGGCGATTATCCTTGTATGATTCAGGTTAGTCCTACACACTTTGTTTCATGTCATCTCTATGAGGAGGATCAGAACAATGGCTGAAGAAAAAGTAATTGAAAATTTTGATCCTGAAGTTATTCTTGAGGTTAAAAATCTCCGCAAGAGCTTTCCTTTGAAGAAGACTCTTACCGGTAAGGTAACTCAAGAGCTTATAGCTGTAGATGATGTTTCATTTCAGCTGAAAGCCGGTGAAACTCTCGGTATAGTTGGTGAATCTGGATGCGGAAAGACTACTCTTGGACGAGCAATCCTCAAACTTCATCAGCCCACAGGCGGTAGAATTATTTTTGAGGGTAAGGACATCACAGATTATAACTCCAAGCAGATGAGAGAAATCCGTAAAAAGATGCAGATCATCTTCCAGGACCCTTACTCATCCTTGCCCCCCAGAGATACTGTAGGCGGTATTCTTTCCGAACCTGTTGAAGTTCATAAGATTGTTCCTAAGGAAAAGGTTAAGGACTATGTTCTTGATCTTATGGATAAGTGTGGACTCCGTGATTATTACTACGAAAGATATCCTCACGAGTTTTCAGGTGGTCAGCGTCAGCGTATTTGTATCGCGAGAGCGCTTTCTGTAAATCCTAAGCTGGTTATCTGCGATGAACCTGTATCTGCACTGGACGTTTCAATTCAGGCTCAGATAATTAATCTTCTTAAAAAGCTTCAGCAGGATATGGGACTTACATATGTGTTCATTTCTCATGACCTTTCTGTAGTAAAATACATATCCGATAAGATCGGCGTTATGTATCTTGGTTCAATGGTTGAATTTGGTACAAAAGAAGATATCTTCTCTAACCCTCTTCATCCTTATACACAGGCTCTGTTTTCAGCAATACCTCATCCCGATCCTGACGTTAAGATGAATAGAATTATCCTGAAGGGGGATATTCCTTCTCCCGCTAATCCTCCTAAGGGATGCCGCTTCCATACTCGTTGTCCTCACGCTAAGGATATTTGTAAAGAAGTTGCTCCTGAGTATAAAGATTACGGAAACGGACATTGTGCAGCATGTCACTTGCTGGATTAGTGTTATGAAAGAAAAGAAAACAAAAAGAGAAAAAATAATCTATGTTGATGATGGCAGATCACTTGCCGATATGTCTGATGTAACAGGGGGAATGAGTTGGACCAAAAGAGGTACAACTTCCCCTGTATCAGATATATGGAGGACATATTGGAGCGCGGTGAAAATGATGTTCAAACCTATGCTGGTTGTTATAGGATTTATTCTTGTCGCATTTCTTATAGTGTCTGTTATTTTTTGGTTAATGTAAATTCTATGCAAACTCTCTCTATTATTAGGAGGAAACATGAATAAAGAAAACGAAATTTCAGTTGAAAACGAAAAGGAACTGAATGTTGATACTGCTGAAGAAACAGTTGAAGAAGTAAAAGAAACTGTTTCCGAAGAGAATGTAGCTGAAACTGAAGAAAAAGTTCCTGTTGAAACTGAAGCTGATAAAGAAGCAAAACCTAAAAAGAGTAAGAAAATACTCTTTATAGTGATTGCTTGTGTTATTGTTGCTGCAATAGCAGCAGGTGTTGCTGCTATACTTCTTCTTGGTGGCAATGGTCCTATGGATGACCCCGATAACATTGCTACAGGTGAAAAGGTTGAGCATACGATCACAGTTAAAACAGCAGGCGGAATGGTAATGTCTGAGCTTGATGTATATGTATACGATAATGCTGACTTAAGCAATATGGTAGATTTCGCAAAGACATCCGCTGAAGGTAAAGTGAGCTTCAATCTTGCAAAGGGTGCGGAGTATGCCATTGTGCTTTCCGGTGTACCTAAGGGATACGATGTAAAAGAAAGCTATACATTTGACGGTGAAAAAGCTAATATCGTATTAACATCTGAACTTGTTAAAGATGAAGATATTTCAACAGCTAAGCTCGGTCTCGGTGATGTTATGTATGATTTCACTGTAACAACTCCCGATGGAACTAAGATCACGCTCTCTGAAATGCTCAAAGAAAAGAAGATGGTTCTTCTTAACTTCTGGTATACAAGCTGTAGCTGGTGTGTAACTGAGTTCCCTTATATGGAACAGGCATATCAGCAGTATAAAGATGATGTTGGTATTATAGCTCTTGACCCTCTGGGCGAAGCAGATGCGGCTATAGCAGCATTCCCTTCAAACTATAATCTGTCACTTTCATTCCCTCTGTCAGCTTGTCCTACATCTTGGGCTAATACATTTGGACTCAGTGGATATCCTACATCTGTTATCATAGACAGATACGGTGTTATTTGCCTTGTAGAATCAGGTGCTATCACAAGCCTGAATCCTTTCACAAGTCTTTTCGAGACAATGACAGCCGATGACTACGAGCAGAAGCTTTATGCAAGTGTTGGTGAGCTTATAGTTAATCCTAAGCCTACTTATACAATGGACTCATCCGAGAACATTTCTGCTCTCATCAATTCAGGTGATATTGAAATAACATATCATCCTGAAACTCAGGAGGGAAGTGCTGAATATGCATGGCCCTTTATTGCAACTGAAAAAAATGGTGAAAACTGTCTTATGGCATCCAATAAGGGCATTGACAGCTCATTTGGTGTAATTTATGCAGATGTAAAACTCAAAGCGGGTCAGGCACTCGGCCTTGATTATCTTATGTCAAGTGAAGCAGGATCTGATACTTTTGTTGTCATCGTTGACGGTGAGGACATCTTCACTATATCAGGTGTTAATGAGGTTGAAAAGTGGGAATCTTGTTATCCTGTTGTTGCTGAAAAAGATGGCGTATATGAAGTAGCTTTGTTCTATCTTAAGGATGAATCTAACGACGCCGGTGAAGACACAGTCTATATTAAAAATGTTCGTGTAGTTGATTCAACTGCAATCGACACCCCCACATATCTCCCCAGAGAAGCTGCAACAACTGAAGACGGATCAACTTATTCTTACGTTGATATCTTTTTCAATGATACTGATGGTTATTACCATGTGGGCGCGGTAGATGGACCTATCCTTCTTGCAGACCTTATGGGTTATACTCAGTTCAATGAGGAAAAAACAATTTGGGATTTGTCCTATAACGGTGAAATTATAATCGATGGACATAATTATAACGAAGAGCTTGAGCAGTATTGCAATTATTCTTCCAACGCAAAGGGTGGCATATGCAGCGTAAATCAGGAACTTTATGATCTGCTTGTAGCAGTTGATAAGGCTGTTGGATTTGACGATGCTGATGATAAAGAGTGGATGAAGATTTGTAAGTACTTCAAGGCGTATGGAACAAACGGTGCGCAACTTGAAGACCCCATTAAGGGTCTGGCAACATTCTCTGCTTATGAAGCAAAACTTGGTAAGGACGTCAGCACAAACTTCTTCTATTATGAGAATATCATAATGCCTAGAGGTAAGTTCGCTAAATTTATTCCTGAACAGTCCGGCGTATACCGTATCACATCCCGCACAGAGTCTACAAACGGTGTGGATGGTTGGATTTTCAACGAAAACCGTGAAGAAATTCTCGTATATGAGCTTGACGAGAGAATGTTTACCGACGATTCTGAGGTTTCGATGGTATTCTACATGGAAGCAGGCAAGCCCTATTTCATTAATATCGCTTTCTGGGATGTATACGAAGTAGGATATATATATTATGATATTGAATACATCGCTCCTACACTCAATCATTTCAGACTTTGTTCACCCGGTTACTTTACATATGATACAGATGCTACAGGTTCTGCAATATATGACGTAATTGCAGGCGGTATTAAAGCTGTTCTTGGCGATGATGGCATTTATTACGAAGATCTTGGAGATGGTAAGAAGGGCAGTCAGATTTATGCTGACTTTACTGGTCTCACAAGCGTATTCAGTTCTCCTATCAGCACTGTAAATGCATATAATGCTGATGGAACCGTTAAGCTTGATGCAGACGGAAACCCTGTAAAGATCAAAGGTATGATAGATCTCGGCGGATTTGACTTCTCTAAAACAGAGAATGATCTGTATATTATAGGCATTCTTAAAGACAATAATAATGATAAGGATGCGGCAGTTAAGTATCTTAAGGATACTTGGGGTGCAGATTATGATGCATATGCAGAAGAGTATCAGCTCGATGATGTATTCAATGGTATCTATCATGGTAAGGGAGAAGATCTGACTGAAGAAATCAGTTCCTACCTTGACGATATTATAACAACAGGATCCGAAGAAGCTATAGGTTGTGTTGTTGTAACTGAAGACCTTGCAGAGATACTGCAGAAGCTTATGGATAAGTATACATTTGAGGATGTTGAACAGTCCTGGCTTAAAATGTGCTATTATTATGACTATCTTGGTCCCGAGGGTAATTAACCCTCGGTGGCCGGATCTAGTTCCGAAAGGATAATTGTATGAAAAATTTTAGAAAAGTCAGTGCTTTTTTGCTTGCATTGTTAATGCTTGTAAGCTCTGTTTTGCTTAACAGCTGTGATGGTGGTAATGCAGAATATGAAGTAAAAGTAGTTGACGCGCAGGGTAATGCTTGTACTGAGGGCGTTATTGTTAAGTTCCTTCAGAATGGAACTCAAGTTGCAATGCAACCTGTTGATAAAGAAGGCTGTGTAAAGAAAGAACTAGCCAAAGGTGATTACACAGTTGAACTTGTTTTTACTGATGAAGGTACTATAGGCCACTATGATAAAGAAGCTGCTGTACTTTCAGCAGATAAAGTAACTACTGAAATCGTTCTTATGAACGGGGTGAGTGGTGAGCCTGAAAGGCTTTATGCAAAATCTCCTATTACTAATGAAAATAAAGATTATGATGCGTATTATGTAAATGCAGGCAGCACATATGTGACTGTGGAATCTAAGGAACGTAATTATTTCCTTTTTACACCTAAGGAAGCAGGTACATATAAGTTTACTGTTGATAATAATGATATGAAGTTCGGATACTATGGTTCTCCTTATTTTGTACAGAGTGAGAGTGCTGAGGAAGTAGTTGATAATTCTTTCACCATTTCAGTATCTTCTTCCAATATCGGTGTTGATGGTGGTGGCACCTCAACATATGTTATCGGCGTAGATGGCTTAGATGAAACAGCCAATTGTGTTTTGTCTATTGTTCGCATCGGTGATGCAGAATTTTCAATTTCCGATGAGCCTTGGACAGAATATAAAACAACATGTGATATCAAACCCTTCACACTCGAGCTTGCAGCAGGTGAAAGCCTTACATATGTTGATATCGAGGCTGATGCGGCGGACTATAAAGTAGTAAAGAGTGATGTTGATGGTTATTACCATCTTGGAACAGAAGACGGCCCTGTAGTATATGTTCATCTTGGCGAGGGCGCACCCTGGGTTTCTCTCCAGACAGTTATTATGGGTGACGGACTTGCAGGTGGTGCTCCTATCAGAAAGTATTTCTTTGACGAAAACGATAAGTTTATCAAGAAGGAAGATTATACAGATATTCTTGCAACATATTTTGACAATATGGATCAGAATTTGTATGTATACCCCCTCAATGATGACCTTATTTATATTATTAAGAACGGTTGCGAGGGCTGGTGGACTGAGTCCTCACCCGACTATATATTTGATGGATGTAACTCTGAAATAGGTTGGATGTTTGCTTGCTGCTATGTTGAGTAATATTGCTGCCTAAAGAATTAAAGGAGTGATTTTTATGGATAAAATCAAGCAGCTTTTTGCTAAGCTTGGTGAAAATAAAAAACTGATGTGGATCATTATAGCTGCAATAGCTGTAGTAGTGGTTGCAGCAGTAGTGCTTGCAATAGTTTTTTCAGGAAACAGTTCGGATTCTGATAAAAGCGAACTTCTCAAAGATTGCACTGTAGAAGTAAAATCAGAGGGCGGTTTGGCTTTGAAAGGTATTGGGGTTTATATTTACACTGATTCTTCTAAAGAAGAACTTGTTTCCTACAATAAAACAGATAAAAATGGTGTGGCCTCTGTAGAAATTGATGTTCCTAAGGATAGCATTATTATACTTGATGGTGTTCCTGCCGGATACATAACTGATGAAGCTTACACAATAACTGAAAAAGAAACAGTAATTAAACTTTCTGCCAAACTTCTTGAGGAAATGTCCGATATAGAAAAAGGCGGAATAATGTTTGATTTTACAGTAACTGATCCCGAAGGCGAGGAATATACACTTTCTGAAATTCTTAAGGAAAAGAAAGCTGTAGTTCTTAACCTGTGGTACACAGGTTGCCAGCCTTGTAAGGCGGAGTTTCCTTATCTTCAGTCTGCATATGAAGAATATAGTGATAAGATAGAAGTACTTGCTATAAATCCTGAGTCAGTTGATGACGATGCTGCTGTTGCGGCATTCAAGGCTGACAATGGTATCACTTTCCCTATGGCTAAATGCAGTGAAGAATGGAAAAATATTATTGATAATATCGCATACCCCACAACTATAGTGATTGACCGATATTATTCTGTTGCTTTGATTCATACAGGCTCAATAGATAATTCAAAAACTTTCAAAGATACTTTTGATTTCTTCTGCTCTGATGATTATAAGCAGACAATAGTTGAAAGCATCAGTGATTTGAAAACCGATAGTGAAGAAGATCGCGACGGAAGCCTTGAATTGCCTTATGAGGTTGCTGATGTAACTGAGTTCGAAGCAAGCATTGAGCCCGGTAAAACAGTTTATTATGAGGTTTATGGAGTTGCTGGTAAAGTATTCTCTTGTGAAAATTCATCAATCAAGGTTCTTTATGATGAATCTACATTCGTTGCTGATGATAAAGGATTAATAACTTTCTTCATTAACGAAGAGGACGCAGAAACAAGTTCCGTTATAGGTTTTACTAACGAGAGTGAAGAAAAGATCGATTGTAAAATTATCTTTGAAGATGCAAAAGGAACAGCTGATTCACCCTTGGCAATCAATCTTGGTGATACGATAGTTAATCTTATCGCAGGAAATAAGAATGGCTTGAATTACACATATACTTCTGCAGTCAACGGAGTGTATAATGTTGTTGCAAAGAAAGATGCAGAAAAAGCTGATTTTGATATTACTCTTGTTAATGTTACAAAAGATGTTACTAAGAAGCTTGAAACAGATGGCGTTATTGACGCAAATGCAGGAACTGCAAAGCTTTCAATTGACGTATCTGCAGGTGACGAATTGAAGATCGTAGTTTCGGCAAAAGCGGACGAGTTCGGTATTTATCCGGCAACTTCTCTTGTATTAACAATAGAAGCCGTGGAAAAAACTGAAACACAGCCCCCTGTAAGTACAGTTACGCCTGACAATCCTTCAGGTTCCGGCAACGGTGGCAGCACAGGAGGTAATACAGGTAGTACTACAGGAGGAAATCCCGAAGGAGATTCCGGTGCTAACAATGGCGGAGGTTCTACTAATGTTACTCCACCTTCAACAGAAGATAAGCTTGTAAATCCTGATTCTCCTATCGACGTTGCAACTGAAATTGATAAGCCTATGAGCTTTGATGCGGCAGTTGCACCCGGAACCAGAGTGCTTTATCATCTTTATAAGTTTGGCGGTACAATTTTAACAGTTTCTGATCCTGATGTATATGTAGTTTATAAAGGTACTAAATATACTCCTCAAAATGGTTCAATCCATATTCCTGTAGATTCAGAAGGTCCTACAGTTCCTATTGAAATAGAAATAGGTAACAGCGGCTCTATGAATAAGACATTCAGAGTCAGCTTTTATCATCCTGCAGGTTCTTATATGAATCCTCTGGGGCTCTCAATTGGTAGCTTTGAAGCAAAAATTGAACAGGGAAATGAACAGGGTGTTTATTATAAGTACACAGCAACAGGTGATGGAATTCTCACATTAGATTTAATCAGCGCTACAAATAACGCTAACATTACACTCTATAATCTTGTCAGCTATGAACAGGTAACTATTGGCGAGGGTGAAAATTCAGTTTCTATTGAGTTTTATGCCGGTGATGAGATACAGATAATTATTTCCACTATACCGGATGAAGATTTTAACTATCCTGCAACAACAGTACAAGTTAATGCATCTATATCCTGGTTTTGATTTTTGATATTCTAGTTTGAATAAATATAATAACGGAGTAGTTTTTATGAAGAAGATAGTAAGTTTGATTTTAGTATCAGCTTTATTGCTTAGCCTTTCTATAAACGTATTTGCTGCAAAAGAAGGTTCAAGCATAGATAATCCTGTTGTTTTTACATCTGATTCATTTAATATGGCAACTTTAGCTAAAGGCGAAACTCTTTGGTTCTGCTATGACAATGCATCTCTTGTTGATAACGGTGAATTTGCTCGTATTTTGAGCAGTAACTGCCAGTATGCATATACAATTAATTTTAATTCTGTAGATTATACTTCAGATGAAAACGGTTTCCTCAATATGAGAATTGAAGATGACGATCATGATGGCAAATATTATTTTTCTATAACAAATAACGCTACAAGAAAAATAAACGTATTTATCAATTTTGAAGCTGTTCCTACATATGTTTTAACAGGTGTTAATATTGTTGTAGGTGACAACAATATCACATATGATAGTTCAGCTCCTGCTGCTTTGTATAGCTTCAGCACAGGTAATGTTGATGTAACAGACGTGGATGGAAACATTGTATCTACAATTGAAGGCCCCGGAGCAGGAGAGTATGTGTTTACTGTAAAAGACAGCAACGGTAACAAAATTGATGGAGCACTCCTTGGTAACTGGGGTACAGTTGGCTTCCCTAATGACATAACAGGCGATGCTAAATCAAATCCTTTTACATGGGGCTCAGAAGAGGCTGACGCAAGCTTCCTCCTCGGCGTTTCAAACGTAACACAAGATTTTGTAATCACAGTTGAGCGCAAAGGTGATTATGATGATGGTGTTGAAAGAGTTGTTTTTGAAGAATATGTTAATGTTCATACTCCTTCTAAATTCACAATGCCCGAAGGAGAGCTTGTAAAGATTGATATTTCAACACAGCATACTCTTGTTCTCGGTAATGATCAGTTCTATCATTTGGATTCAGCTGACGGCCCTGTTGTTTACGTAGATCTCAAAAGAGATGATACAATCGATATATTTGCAGCTTATAACAGCGCTTATGGCGCAATAACACTTAAGGGTACATATATCAATAATGATGGTGTTAAATGCGGATATGAGTTTATTAACTCCATGAGACCCTATGCAGAAGCAATTGATAGCGATGGCTACTATCCTATGACAGTTGATATTGAAAACTTTGTGAAATATTACGGTGCTGCTCAGGGTTGGTACAGAGAAGATCTTTCTTCTATTACAGAAATTGTTAATGGAGAATATGTTCCTGAATCAGCTTGGCTTGCTACAGCTTATTATTTGAAAACAAGTGAAAACGCAGGTAATAATAATTCCGGCACAATTGAAGGCGGTAATGGTTCCGGCGGAGAAAGCAGTGATAAGATTCCCGGAGTTGGCGCTCCTGAAGCCGGCACAGAATCAGATGGGACGGTTAAAAATCCTTCAACAGGTAATGTTTCCGAAAATAACACAACAACTGAGAGTGCGCCTGTAACATCTCCTCAGACAGGTGATAATATGAGCGTTGTTATAGTGATAGCTTTAGTAGCTCTTGCCGCATGTGTTGCAATTTTTGTTGTAAGAAGAAAAACATCTAAATAATAAACAAAATCCGCAAGAATTCTTGCGGATTTTGTTTATAAAAATTATGTTTGCTATTGCAAATTTGAATGGTCAATGATATACTACCTTTATATGAAAAAGAAAAAACAGATTTGGAGGATTTAATAATGAAACTTTTCAGAAGCCTTGTTCTGCTTATGCTTGCTGTAAGTCTTATGTTTACAATGGCAGCTTGTGGCGATGATAACAATGATAAGCCTTTTAATGAAACCACAGATGTAACAACTGTTGCAGACGAAACAACGGACGAACCTGAGGACGATAAGGTTACTTATACAGTAACAGTAGTTGATGAAAATAACGCTCCTATTTCCGGTGCAATGGTT
>JAGAPL010000005.1 GCA_017623255.1 Clostridia bacterium | reverse complement strand
TCACCACCCATCTACAATAACCGACAGCCAACAGTCACTGACACAATCAATTTACCTGATACATCAAAAAAATCCCGACCTTAAAGGTCGGGATTTTTACGATTATTTACTTATCGTTTTTAATTGCGTACTTCATCATATAGTACTCATAATAGTGGTTATACTCCTGAACCTTACCTGCTTTAACGCGGTTAAGATACTTATGCATATCCATATCATCGTGAGCCATTTCAAGAATACAAGCCGCAATGTTGGAGCAATGGTCACTTACTCTCTCAAGGTTTGTGAGAAGATCTGACTGAACAAAGCCCATTTCAATTGTGCACTCGTTCTTGCGGAGACGGCGGATATGCTGCTTTCTCATATAAGCCTTCAGTTCGTCCACAACCTGCTCAAGAGGTTCAACTGTTACTGCTTTATCAAGGTCATTATTTTTAACAGTTTCAAGAGTTATATCAAGGATCTCGTTCACCGCAGAAACAAGTACGTCCATTTCCTTCTTAGCTTCAGCTGAGAAGGAAAGCTTCTTTTCGTGCATTTCGGAAACAGATCCGATAACGTTAAGTGAATGGTCGGAAATACGCTCAATATCACCGATGAGGTGCAGCAGCTTATTGGACTCGTTGCTATCCTCTTCCGTCATACTCTGGCTGGAAAGCTTTACAAGATAAGATCCGATCTTATCCTCATACTTATCAACAACCTTTTCGCTTTCTCTGATTTCCTTTTCCTTTGCCTCATCATAGGGCTCGGAGATCATTGCCATAGCTGCTTTTACAGATGTGATAGCCTCTTCTGCCATATCAACCGTTATTGTACGGCAACGCTCAATTGCGATAGGAGGAGTTGCAAGAAGACGCTCATCAAGCATAACTGTCTTTTCCTTATCATCCGCGTTATCACGAACAATAAGGAAGGCAAGCTTTTCCAAAAGACGTGTGCAAGGCATAAGAAGTACGAGCGCAACAAGCTTAAAGCCCGTATGTGTGATAGAAATCGTGAGAGGTGATGCCTGAATCAAATCAAGGTCGAAGGGTAAAATTGCCAATCCATCAAGAAGTGTATATAAAGGAAGTATAATTATTGTTGAAATAACGTTAAATGAAAGATGAACTATTGCTGCTCTTCTCGCATTCTTGGATGCGCCGGCGGAAGAGATCATTGCAGTGATACATGTGCCGATATTCTGACCCATAATGATCGGAACACAGGCGCCGCAGGAGATAGATCCTGTTGAAGAAAGTGCCTGAAGAATACCGACAGATGCAGATGAAGACTGGATGATCGCTGTTACAACCGTACCAACGAGAACACCGAGAATGGGATTGGAGAACTTGAGGAATATCTCTGCAAACGCCTCTGATTCCTTAAGACCGCTAACTGCTGCAGACATTGTGTCCATACCAACCATAAGAACTGCAAAGCCGATGAGAATAAGACCGGTGTCCTTTCTCTTGGGCTTGTTCTGGAACATATAGAAGATAACACCGATAACTGCAAGAATCGGAACAAAGGAAGAGGGTTTGAGCATCTGGATCCAAAGAGCTTCACCGTCGATCTGTGTGAGTGTGAGAATCCAGGATGTTATGGATGTGCCGAGGTTTGCACCCATAATAACGCCGATAGACTGACGAAGTGTCATAATACCGGAGTTTACAAAGCCGACAACCATAACTGTGGTTGCAGATGAAGACTGGATAACCATTGTTACAAGCAGACCAAGCAAAAATCCCTTGAAGGGGTTGGAAGTCATGCTTGCAAGGATGCTTTTCATCTTGCTTCCTGCTCTCTTTTCAAGACCGTCACTCATAACGTTCATACCGAAAAGGAACATTGCAAGACCGCAGAATAATTCTAATACGTCAAATAAATCCATAACTATTCTCCTAAATCTTTACCGTTTTTTTGCTATAATTCGATAATATCACCCCCAAGTTAAATCTACAGACGGTGTTTTGTTAAATCTATGTTAAATCCCGCGTTTTTATATAAAAAGCGGCTCGTTTTCCGAGCCGCTTCAAAAGTATTATTTATCACGCAAAAAATGAGTGATTTCCAATTACCGTTATGCATTCTCTGTTATCCGATACCCAGGAGTTAGTTGCAGTTTTCACATTAACAAAAAACAGCGCATGTGGCATAATATTAACGCCTTCAAGACATAGCTTGGCGGCTATTATGCTTTCCTCGTTGGGTTCATTATATATTGCACCGTTTACCGTTGGAGTGAACTGAACTCCGTTATTTCTATCAAATATTACCCCGTATATCGTATTCGGAAATAGTGAGCTGTTTTTTCTGTTGAGCACCACGTTTCCTACCGCTATTTTGCCAAGCAGGGATTCACCCTCTGCCTCAGCATGAATTATTCTTGACAGCCATTTTACACTATCGCTGTCATAATAGTTGCTTCCGCTTACAATTGTTCCGCCTGAGCTGAGTGCCGCTGCGGTTCTTGTTTCAGCATTCCAGCTGACGCTATACCCAAAAGCGCTGCATATCACACGTATGGGAACATAAATCGTTCCGTTATCGTTGATGCTTCCGTGCTCCATCCACAGAGTACGTCCGTTGGCTTCCATATATTTTGCACCGCTTTTAACTTTAAGTAAAAGCCCGTCAGCGCTGATTATTGCCGTTCCCGTTTCCTTCTCCCAAAAAACGCTGTTTGCTCCGAGAAACGTTGCGAACTGACGTATCGCTACGTATGTTGTGTTGTTATATAAAAATGCGTTACCTTCAAAAATAACACCATCTGCTGTTATATTCAAAGCTCTGCTTTTTTCTGCTTGTCCGCTTTTTGTTTCGGCGGACAATACGATTGTATCATCTGCTGCCAACACCTCTGCTTCAGCTTCTATGGGTTTTGCCGTAAACAAGCTGACGCAAAGAGCCGCAGCCATAATACATCGCCAATATTTATTCTTTCCTGATGTCTTCATAAAAATATTCCTTTCTTACACTTTTAGTTTGCCTGTTGCCTTATCTTCTATCCCCCTTTCAATAGCTGTCAGATGTATTTTTCACATACAACTGCAACTAATATTTTATCATCTGCATCAATTTCTTTCAACGAACAATATTTTCCATAGCAGAAACGAAAATAGTGCAGATGAATAAAGATTAACAGATTGACGATTGATTTTATTCCTGCTATGTAGTAATATATATGTGTGTCAACTCAATTTTATGAAAGAGAATTATAAAAATGAGAAATTTTTTTAATAAATATATCCTGAGCTCTATAAGCCTGCTTCTGTGCGCTGCAATTCTTTCAAGCTGCGGTGTTATCGTTTTCAACGATCCCACCCCTCCTGAAGATCTCAACGAAACACAAAAGCCCGTCGAAACAAAAGAACCCTATTCCGTTCAGGAATACGAGCCTTACTCTCCTGCTCATACAGATGACCTTCAAAAATTCCTGCAGGATGTGAGCGAGGCTGATTATAACGGAGGAACATTTTTAATAGCAAATTCCAAAGCGCCGCTTATTATTCCTGATGAAAGCTGCAGCGTTATTATTTCACAGGAATACGAATACAGAAACGCGTATGTTGAGCAGGAGCTCAATATCATGCTTGCGGAAAAAATAGTTCACCCTGACACTATGTATGACGAGATCCGTCAGGCCGTTAAAAGCTCTTCTTATTATGCCGATCTTATTATGATCCCCCAATCAGAGATTGGCAGATACGCAGGAGACGGATTTATAGCCAACCTGGCAAGCTTGCCCGGAATGAACTTTGACGGCGGCTACTATAACAGCTCATCCGTTGCAGCCGCAGGTGGAAACTCTAAGGTTTACGCCGTTGCAGGAGATGCCTCTACAAGTTATGACAGTCTTTCTGCCGTTTTCTTCAACAAAACCTTGCTTGCACAGCTTACAAGCGAAAACTTATACTCTCTGGTTGATGATGGAGCATGGACCTGGGCAAAGTTTCTTGAATATGCAGATGCCGTGGCAAATCTTGAAGGCGAATATTATTCTCTGGGCGCCCAAAACACAGTTATGTACCTTCAGGACCTTATATTCATTTCATCAGGGCTCCAGTACGTAAGCTGTAACTACGGAGAAATGCCCCAGATAGCGTTTACCGCTGAAGCTGCAGATCCCGTGGTTGATCTGATAAAACGAGTTGTAAATCATCCTAAAAGAAACTATAACGATCTCGATGCCATAACGGCTTTTGCCGGCGGAAACACACTTTTCCTTATAGACAAGCTGAGCACAATGAGCGCCCTTTCAACCGGTGCTGCAGATTGGGGAATCGTTCCCCTGCCTAAATTAAGCGCTGAGCAGGAAAGCTACAGAACACTTGCTAATTGCGATGATGCAATGTTCTTCGCTATGGTGCCAACCGTTTCCGATACGCAAAAAATATCTGATGTTCTTGCAATGATCAATATTTCCTCTTATGGCGAAACCCCTGATGCTTTTGCCAATAACGCAATGAGTTATTATCTCAGAGATAATGCAAGTGCAAGAAATGTTTCACGCATAATTAACAGCACAATTTATGACCTTTCTTATTCTTTCTCAAGCGAAGCCAAAGCTGTTTACAGTGCTACTTATATGAACATCAGAAATGCTTCAAACGGCATCTCCGGCGTTCAGGCTTATCTGAAATCCTGGACACGTTCATTCAATAATGCTATGGATAAGATTTTTGAGAATTGATTACAGCGTTTTTTAACATTATACGTTAATTATAATGCTATGCTTGTTATAAAAAGAAAGCAGATGAATTTATGAACGATAAATCTACAATAAAAAATATAATTGAAGCAGCGGAAATTCAAGACGAGCTGCAAAGCACTATGGAAAGCACGCCTCGTAAAGAGATAAAAAGAGAATCGCCATTAAAGCTGATACTGATCATATCCCTTTGCGTTTCCATTGCGTTGCTTGCCTGCGCTGTGGCATATATACAGTTTGCCCCCTCCCTCAAGCCTTCAACTGATACTGAAGGGAAAATATACCTTACAAGTGACTCTGCACCCTGGCTGTGCTTTAACGACGGGGCTATATCCCTTAACCCAGAATACAGCGAGGCTCTGCCCGAAACTCTGATCATTCCCGACTATTTCAATGAAATTCCTGTTGATTCCGTTTCTGAAAATGCGTTCAGCGGCAAAACGGAAATAAAAACGTTGAAGCTTGGAGAAAACGTTGCCGAAATCGGCAAAAAAGCTTTTTCGGGATGCTCCTCACTTGAGAATGTAACGCTCCCTTCCGTTGAAGATATCAACGCAGAAACATTCTCCGATTGCACTTCCTTGAAGGCCATAACCGCCCCAAAAGTGAAGGTTGTTTATACAAAAGCATTCTTTAATTGTAATAGCCTTGACGATTTTGTTTCCAACTCTCTTGTTTCTGTTGGCGCAAGCGCTTTTGAAGGATGCGAAAAGCTTTCAAATATCAACACTGTCAAAATAACAAAGTACGGCAAGCGAGCTTTTGCCATGTGCTCATCACTGCCCTCTATATACGTTGCAGACGGAGCAAAGCTGGGCTTTGAATGCTTTGAAGGCTCTGCTATATCCGACTTTTCATTTGCAGGGAAAGCCACACTCTCTGATGGCGTTTTCAAAAACTGCGCTCAGCTTGCTAAAATGAACTTTCCCTCTGAAATATCAGAAATTCCTGTCGAAGCTTTCAGCGGCTGCGTTAAGCTTAATGATTTAACAATCCCAGATAGTGTCACGACCATTGGCGACGGCGCTTTTGCAGGATGCATCAGCCTTTCAACCGTTGTAATCCCCGAAAACGCGGTTAATATTGGAGTTGGAATTTTTGAAGGCTGCGCTACTATCAGCGGAGCTGAACTTAAAGCCCCGATAACTGAGTTGCCAATGCGCAGCTTTAAGGGTTGCTCTTCTATGAGCTATATTGCCCTGCCGGAAACAGTTGTCAGAATAGGCGATGAAGCATTTTATGAATGTGCAAACCTGCAAAGCACCAATATTCCCTTTGGCATAACTGCCATAGGAAATAAAGCTTACTACGGATGCACCGCATTTGACACTATCTCTCTCCCTGCAGGCATTATTGAGATAGGGGAAAACGCTTTTGAAGGATGCACCTCTGCCAAATCCGTTGTTTTCCCTGCATCAGTTTCAACTCTCGGTGATGGAGCGCTGAAAAACTGCACCTCACTTGAAAGCGTTGGACTATATTGCGATGCAGATGGAATCAGCGGCAGACTTGTTGAAGGCTGTTCCTCCCTGAAATCTATTTCAACATCTTCCTTCAGCACAAAATATACCACATTCGGCGGAGTGCTTCTTTCAGCTGATAAAACCGAGCTGATCATATATCCTGCCGCAAACGAAAGCGGCTCATACAAACTGCCCTCTACCATTACTTCTGTTGCAGCGTATGCCTTTATGGGCGCTCAGTTCACAGAGGTTCGCCTTTACAACACAGAAATGATAGGAATGAGCGCATTTGATGGATGCAAAAATCTGCTCAGCGTAACGGGAGAAAGAGTGTCCTATATAGGATACGGTGCTTTCAAGGATTGTACTTCTCTTAATGAGCTTAATTTCACAGAAAACCTTAAAGAGATCGACGCTCTTGCTTTTTCAGGATGCGAAAATCTTCTTGAAGTGAATTTTTTTGAAACTGTAACCGTAAATGACACCGCTTTTGACACGAATACTGCAATAATCTATCCCGAAGATGAAGAATGATAAAAACCCCGAAGCCCTTTGTTCATAAGGCTTCGGGGTTTTATTCATGTGACTAAATTTCAATACGCAGAGTTATATATTCCACGCTTGTCTTATTTGTGGTTTAAAGTATGTTTTCAGGAGCTTGAGGAGCCATATAAGCAAGAGGATCCACTCTCACTCCGTTCTTTCTT
>JAGAPL010000037.1 GCA_017623255.1 Clostridia bacterium | reverse complement strand
GGAGAAGGCTTATTCCGCTAAACGATAATTTAGCGTAATAACAATTTCAACGACTGTAGGGCGGCTTGCCCTCAAGCCGCCGAGAACGTAATTACTAAACTTTATGAAACGGCGGACCCAGGGCAAGCCGCCCTACAGGTATCCGCCACAATTATACCGCTAAACGATAATTTATCTCCTTATTCGTAGGGACCGACGTCCTCGGCGGTCCAAAAACAAAGGTTAAATTATAAATCATATTATATGGATTTATGTTACAGTTATCAAAAATGGCAATTCAATATCTATGTGTAAGGACCGCCGAGGACGTCGGTCCCTACGGAATTTTGCCACGCTAAACGATAATTTAAGAGTATAACAACATAAAATATTTATAGGGCGGTTTGATAGCAAACCGCCCTACTTGGTGTTATTATAATTTGGAAAACGCTGAATCGTTCCCCTGAGTTTTGTGGTATTCTCAATCTTCTCTGAACTGAAGGCTATAAAGATGGGCATAGGTTTTGCCAAGAGCCATAAGCTCATTGTGCGTGCCCTGCTCTGTTATTACTCCGCCCTCTATAACTACTATCTCATCAGCATTTTTGATAGTTGACAGTCTGTGAGCAACAACTATAGTGGTTCTTCCCTTACATAGCTCGTTGAGAGACTGCTGAATGAGAATTTCCGTTGTGTTATCAAGGGCACTTGTTGCCTCGTCAAGAATAAGAATGGGCGGATTTTTCAAGAATACTCTTGCAATGCTGAGCCTTTGCTTTTGTCCCCCTGAAAGCTTGACGCCGCGCTCGCCTATATTTGTTTCATACCCTTCGGGAAGGGACATAATATAATCGTGGATATTGGCTCGCTTTGCCGCTTCATACACCTCTTCATCGGTTGCATCAAGGCGTCCGTAGAGAATATTATCTCTGATAGACGCGTTGAAAAGATACACATCCTGCTGAACTATACCAATATTTCGGCGAAGAGATGCTTTGGTTACATTTCTGATATCTTTGCCGTCTATTCTGATTTCGCCCTTGGATATATCATAAAAAGCCGGAATAAGATGGCAGATAGTTGTTTTTCCGCCGCCGCTTGCGCCAACGAGAGCATAGGTCTTTCCCTTTTCTATATCAAGGTCAATTCCGCGGATAACGTCCCTGCCTTCTTCATACGCGCTCGTTACTCCCGCAAACTGAATATGTCCCTCAGCTCTGCCCATATCAACTGCGCCGTCTTTATCCTTTTCAGGCTCCTCTGCCATGATTTCAAGAAAACGCTCGAAGCCTGTGACTCCGTTCTGATACTGCTCTGTGAAATTAATAAGTGTCATAACAGGGGAAATAAACAGGTTTACAGAAACGATGAACGCAGAATAGTCACCAAAGCCGATTGCGCCGTTATAGAGAAAAAATCCGCCTGCTATAAGCACGATAACGTTGAAAACGTCTGTGATGAAGGCTGTTGAAGAATGGAATTTACCCATTGCATCATAGGCCTCTTTTCTGGAGTTTACAAACGACTCGTTACCAATTTCAAACTTTTCCCTTTCTTTTTCCGCATTGGTGAATGCTTTCGTTACACGGATACCTGAAATGCTGCTTTCAAGGGCGGCATTTATTTCAGCAATGGAAAGGCGGCTCTGCTTGAATGCTGCTCGCATTTTCTTTCTCAGCTTAGCGGATATGAGAAGAAGAAAAGGCACGCAGACGAAAATGATAAGTGTGAGCCAGATATTGATGGTTGAAAGATAGACAAATGAAGTTATTATGGAAATTGAAGAAATTATCAGGTTTTCGGGGCCGTGATGGGCAAGCTCGCTTATATCAAAAAGGTCGCTTGTCATTCGGGACATTATTTTACCCGTTTCGTTTTTATCATAAAAGCTATAAGGCAGCTTTTCAAGATGGTTGAACATATCGCTGCGCATCTGCGCCTGCATACGAACACCCATTACGTGTCCATAATACTGAATAAAATAATTCAGCAGCATACGAACAACATAAAGCACAAGCAGCGCACAGCCTGAAATGACCACCATTCTGTAATTTCGGTTGGGGATCAGATCGTTGAGCATAGTTCTTGTGACAATGGGATAGACTATTGCTATCATTGAAACCACAAGGCTTGCCAGCATATCCAAAGTGAATATCAGCTTATGTGGCTTATAATAAGAAATGAATTTTTTAAGCATATTTTGTCCTTTGGGAAAAAGTATGTTGTGCAAAACTGTAGGGCGCGTCGCCCTACTTAAAGCCTTCTCTTAGTAGAAGTGGGACCGCTACGTGGTCCCACTTTCCCCCCGAGGAAGGCAAAACCGCCGAGGTTTACTCGGCGGTTCATTAATAGATCAAATCAGATAAGGTCGAGAATGCCCTTGTCGCCGTATACGCTCTTCCAGTCAGCTGTGAAGTCTACAATAGCCTTGTCAGTGAGAGGATGGTAAACGAGCTGATCGTAAAGATCGGGGTTGATTGTTACAGCGTGTCCGCCACAGAGTGCGCACTCGTGAACCTGCTGAACGTTCTTAAAGCTTGCTGCAAGAACCTTACAATCAAGACCGTAAGCATCAAAAATAGTTACGATATCAGCAACAACGCCAACGCCGTCAGCGCAAACGTTATCAAGACGGTTTACGTAGGGAGCAACGTATGTAGCACCTGCAAGAGCTGCCTGAAGAGCCTGCTGAGGTGTGTGGATAGCTGTCATTGTAACGCCAATGCCGGAACCCTTGAGCATCATTGTTGCCTTGAGGCCTTCAGCACCGATCGGAATCTTAATATAGAATTCGCCGCCAACAAGATCATAAAGAGCTTTAGCTTCTGCTACTATATCTTCTGCCTTTTCGCTTGTTGTCTGAATATGAACCTGCTTGTCAGGACCAACTGCTTCTCTGAGATCAAGAGCAAGCTGCTTGAAATCTGTCTTTTCCTTAGAGATGATTGTAGGGTTTGTTGTTACGCCTATTACAGGGAAAAACTCAACGATTCTGCGAATAGCCTTAAGATCGGCGGTGTCAATGATAAATTCCATAGTTATAAATCCTTTCAGATTATTTTATATTTATTCATTACTATTATGATATCACGCATTTTTCCAAATTACAATATCTTTATTTACAATTTTTCGCTTTTTTACACCTATAATTTGGTCAACACTTAAAAAAACGCAAATTCTATTGACAGAAGGAAGTTTTAAGGTCTATAATGGGAAACGAAGAGTAAGAAGCTTCGCGTGAAGTGCTGTTGGGACGGGGAGTTGCCCGACAGACGAAGAGGTGCAACGCTGTGCGTTGCAAATGCAGAATGTAGAATGCAGAATGCAGAATTGGATATTGAAAATTGCCCTTGGCAAATTTCTTCCTTCATTCATCATTCATCATTTATCATTCATCATTTGCAAAGCTCCGCTTTGCATTTTGCGGTGCGGCTTCTGCATCCCGCTTCACGATACAAACGGCATTTTGCCTCTTTGCGTCGCGAAAAAAGCGGACAAGGAGGTATTTTTTTATGATTAAAAAACAAACTAAAGCCTTTGGCAAGATCAAAACCCTTTGCGCTTGCGCTCTGCTTTGCGCAGCGGCAGTTTCAATTGCATACGTTTGCAAGTTTATGACTGTTGGCAGCATCCGCATCACTTTTGAAAATCTGCCCATTATTCTGTCGGGCATTTTCTTTGGCCCCGTTGCAGGATTTATCACAGGCATCGGCTCTGACCTTGTGAGCACGGCAATTTCTCACTACGGACTTGGTGGGCTTAACCCCATTATAACACTGGGGGCAGGCGCTATCGGATTTGTTTCGGGCGCAATGTTCAGATTGCCTAAAATCAAAAACACAAGCCTCAAGGCTCTGCTTGCAGTTGGCAGCGCACACGTTGTGGGCAATATGCTTATTAAAAGCATCGGCCTTATGGTCTACTATTCCTACGCTTTGCCTGCGGTGCTGCCCAGAGTGCCCCTCTATATTATCATTGGCGCAATTGAATACGCTGTTATCCTTGTTCTCATCCGAAACAAGGGCATAACAAAAAGCATTGAAAAACTGAAATAAACGGGAGGCTTCTATGAACTATCAGGAAACCCTTCAATATATTCACTCTGTTTGCTGGAAAGGCAGCAGACTCGGCCTTGAACGCATAAGCGAGCTTTGCCAGCGTTTGGGAAATCCACAGAAAAGCCTTAAATTCGTTCACGTTGCAGGAACAAACGGCAAGGGCAGCACATCCGCCATGCTCACTTCTGTTTTTAAAGAATCAGGAAAAAAGGTTGGCACGTTCACTTCCCCCTTTATTTTCGATTTTCGTGAAAGAATGTGCGTTGACGGAGAAATGATAAGCGAAAGTGACCTTGCAAAAGCTACAGAATTCGTGCGTCCCCACGCTGATGCTATGGAGGACTCCCCCACAGAATTTGAGCTTATCACAGCTATAGCTATGGTCTACTTTATGTGGCAGGGCTGCGACATCGTTGTGCTTGAAGCAGGACTTGGCGGCAGACTTGATTCCACAAACGTTATAGATCGCGCCGAAGCTTCCATCATAACAAGCATTGCCCTTGAGCATACGGAATACCTTGGCGACACAACTGAAAAAATTGCCGCTGAAAAGGCAGGAATCATAAAAGAAGGCTCAATCGTTGTTGCAGGAAAAACCGACGAAGGCGCTGCTGCCGTGATCAAAGAAAAAGCGGAAGAAAAAAACTGCAAATATCACACCCCCGACTATTCTCTCATCAAAAATCTCAAGGTGAGCCTTACGGGCTGCTCCTTTGACTATGACACTATTGAAGATATCAAAATATCACTTGTTGGCGCATATCAGGCAGACAACGCTGTGCTTGCCATCACTGCCGCAAGAGCTTTGGGCATTGATGATGACACCATCAAAGCAGGACTGGGAAAAGTTAAATGGGCGGGAAGATTTGAGATCCTATCGGATAACCCTGTGGTTATATACGACGGCGGTCATAACATCCAGTGTGCTGAAGCTGTTGCAGAAACGCTCAGAGCCCTTGATTGCAAAAGAGTTGTTATGCTGACTGCGGTTATGGCAGATAAAGAATTTCATAAAATGGCAGAAATCCTCTCTGCGTTTGCAAAAAGGGTCTACTGCGTTACCCCCGTTGACGTGCCCCGCGCCCTATCCGCCGAAGAATACGCTGGGGTTTACAGCGACCTTGGCTGCAACGCCATCGCTGCAGGAAATGTTGAAGAGGGCCTGCATCTTGCTTTCGGCTACGCCAAAGCAAAGAATATCCCCTTGCTTGTTACGGGAAGCCTTTATCTCTACAAAGAATTCAGAGACGCTTTTGATAAGCTTATATAAATTAACCGCCCTGCTTTTCAGGGCGGTTTTTGTATGGATTACAAGGGAAACGGCAAAAATAATGGCTTAGCGCAATAAACGATAATTTAGTGCTGCACATTGCCGGATTGTTTTTATCGACCTTTTTTAAAAAAGGTCGCGGGTTATTAGGGCGGAGCCCTAAGACGCGCTCCGCAGAGCGCGGAAAACCTAATTCTCACCGGAGATCACGAGTTGGCGAAACCAACTCGGCGGGCATAGCTCCTTGGTCGCTCTCCGCAGAGAGCGAAATCCCCCACATTGCAGCTATAAATTTCTGCATAAACTAAGTCCAGACTCCTCATCCAACTAGTGAAACG
>JAGAPL010000036.1 GCA_017623255.1 Clostridia bacterium | reverse complement strand
GCGAGAGACGGGACTTGAACCCGTACGGTGTGAACCACACGCCCCTCAAACGTGCGCGTCTGCCAGTTCCGCCACTCTCGCATATTCAATTCGTCGCTGTTCCCTTGCGACTTCGTTATTATATCAAAACCTTTTTGGTTTGTCAACACCTTTTTGCAGTTTTTTCGTTTTTTATTTTTTATATCAAATATCCCCACGAAAACCTTGGTTTCTATGGGGATATTGCTATATTTTATTCTCCTGCGATGCAACGAGCTACGTGCACGCCGCTTGCAGATGCGTGTGAAAGTGAGTGTGTTATTCCGCTGCCGTCGCCTATAATATACAGACCTTTATGGCGGCACTCCAATCTTTCATCTACTTCCACTTCCATATTATAGAATTTAACTTCTACTCCGTACAGCAACGTATCATCATTCGCTGTTCCGGGAGCTACCTTATCAAGTGCATAGATCATTTCTATAATACCATCAAGTATTCTTTTGGGAAGCACCAAACTCAAGTCGCCGGGAGTTGCGCTGAGAGTGGGAGTGATAAATGCATCATCCATTCTTCCGGGCGTTGAACGACGACCGCGTATGAGATCTCCGAAACGCTGAACAATCACTCCGCCACCAAGCATATTACTAAGTCTCGCTATACTTTCACCGTATCCGTTAGAGTCCTTGAAAGGTTCTGAAAACTGCTTTGAAACAAGCAATGCAAAGTTTGTATTCTCTGTTTGCTTTTCAGGATCTTCATAGCTATGGCCGTTTACTGTAATGATGCCATTGGTGTTTTCGCTGACCACTGCGCCCTTAGGGTTCATACAGAAGGTTCTCACCTTATCGCCATACTTTTCCGTACGATATACTATTTTACTTTCATAAAGTTCGTCTGTTAGATGCGCAAACACTGTAGCAGGAAGCTCAACTCTCACACCGATATCAACTCGGTTAGATTTTGTTGGGATCTGGAGATCGCGACACACAGTTTCCATCCATTTGCTTCCGCTTCTTCCAACAGAAATAATACACTCATCACAAGTATATGTTTCGTCTTTAACTATTACTCTATATCTTTCATCATCTGATTCAACTGATATAACAGGTGTATCAAAGTAAAAATCAACTTTATCCTTTAAATCGTTATAAAGATTTTCAAGAACAATATAGTTTATATCTGTTCCAAGATGACGAACAGACGCATCGAGCAAATGAAGATCGTTCTGAATACATACTGTTTTAAATCTGGTGCCTGCGGTGGTATACAGTTTTGTTCCTTCTCCACCATAGCGCATATTTATCTCATCAACGTAGTGCATAAGATCAAGAGCACGCTTTTTGCCTATGTATTCATACAATGTTCCGCCGAAATCATTTGTTATATTGTATTTGCCATCGGAAAATGCTCCTGCGCCGCCAAAACCATTCATTATAGAACAGCTTTTGCATCCAATACAGCTCTTGACTTTTTCGCCGTCAATAGGACAATGTCTTTTACTGAGTGTATGTCCTGCCTCAAAAACAGCAATTCTCATATCGGGATTCAGACGAGTTAATTCATAAGCAGAAAATATACCACCCGGGCCAGCCCCAATTATTACCACATCGTAATTCAACTTAATCTCCTAATCATTATGCATATCTTGCAATTATTTCATCCTGCTCGCACTCACTAAGTTCACAGAATTTGATAGAAAATCCTCCAACACGAACTATAAGGTCCTGATGTGCCTCTGGATTCTTCTTAGCATCGATCATATCTTCAACGCAAGCAGTTGTGATCTGTCCCATCTGACCGCCTTCTCTGAGGTAAGTTGTCATCAATGCCTCAATATCTTTTCTCATTTCAGGTGTTTTCATAAGAGATGTAGGAATGAGAATATTACAAGTTGTTCCACCAAGTCCGTATTTCAAGGGAAGCTTTGAAACAGAACTGAGAAGTGCTGTAAGACCGTTTTTATCGTTTCCGGGACGGGGACCTATTGTGTTACCAAGAGGCTCACCCTTATGTCTTCCATCGGGAGTTGCCCAAGTTGCATCTCCGTAGAAAATACCTCCTGAGAGAAGTGAGCAAGCTCCTGTGAACTCCTGTCCTCTTACAGATTTGTAATTCTTGATATCTCCCCAGAAGCTTTCAAGAACTCTATGCATCATAGCGTCAGCTTCAGGATCATCATTACCGTATTTAGGAGCCTTATTGAGAAGAAGCTGTCTTTCCTTTTCATATCCCACAAAATCTGCGGCAATAGCTGCCTCAAGAGTTTCCTTGGAAATAAGTTTTTCCTCAAACACCAGCTTCTTTATAGCTGTCATAGAATCGGCAACTACTCCTGCACCCGCTGTTTCGATACAACCGTAATTGTAAACCGCTCCTCCTTCGTCAAGGTTAAGTCCCTTTTCGATACAAGCTTCTGTGAAAGGAGTTTTAACAAGCTTGGCATAATTTGCAGCTCTCATTTTCTGACCCATATTGGCCAGATCTACGAAATGCTTTGTGAAGAATTTAACTTGTCTGTCGTAGGCAGCATAGAAATCCTCAAAAGTTTCATAGTCAGTGATATGGCCGGTTTTAAGTCCTATCTGCAAATCGCCATGGAATCTTGACTTACCATCATTAAGAGTGAGTTCAAGAACTTTAGCAAGATTCAGCTGTCCGTCCTCACAACCAAAGTTACTCTTACCGGGTATTTCAAGTTCCTGGCAACCAAGAACTGAATAGTTGCGTGCGTCTTTTTCTTCAACACCGTAGTTGTTTACAAATGAAGGAATAATAAGTGTATCACTTACCACGGATGGATCACTCATTCCCTCTGACCACATTTTTACAGTGAGCGACATAAGTCTTGGGTCAGTTGTTTCAGCAAAACGAACACTCATACGAGGATGAGTTTCGTGAGTGCGGCGAAGAATCTGCAGCAAAAGGAAAGTAAGATCGTTTTCAGCATTGCTGCCATCTTCAACCTTAACACCGCCAACAGTTATATTATGTATACCGTGCTCAAGGAACTTCATCATAAGGCTTGCTACAACATCTTCGGCACACTGTTTATTCTCCGCAACTGCCTTTTCAAAGAATGGCCACAAGTATTGATCCAAACGTCCAACACAATCTACCCAGTCCCACAAGGAATAAAACCATATAAGCTGAGCTGCTTCATAAAGTGTTGCAGGAGTATTCCATGAAATTGCTCGACAATTTTCTGCCACAGCCATATAACGTTCTGCGAACTCGTTGCTGTTTTGGGCCATTTTCTCAGCATAATCAGCATTCATAAGAATCCAATCTCTGAGTCCCTCAAGAATAATCTTGCAGGCTTCAAGAGTTTCTCTCTTGTGACTATCAGTTTCTTCTGCCAGTCGGGCAACCACATCTGAATGCACCCCACCAATACCCTTTTTCATAAGGATATCATAGTTAGGAACAGTGTGGCCCTGATATCCACCTGTCCACCACAGACCGTGAGAAACTTTTTCATAGTCATCAGGTGTCTCAGGAGTTACAAAACGACGGCGAGCTTCATCATAAAGATAGTGCCATCCAAGAGGAACAAATTCCTCTTCCATTTCGTTCATGAGTTTAAGCTGTTCTTCTCTCACGTCCTTGTAGGATTCGTGATTGAGTGCATCACGAACAACGAAAATACCAAACGAAAAATGCTCATAAAGAGGGCGCCAAGGACGAGGATTTCCTATAAGTATGTCGCCCTCAGCAAGAAACGGCTCTGTTACCATCCAGCTTCGAACTATTGCCTTTGCAAGACGAATCGCATAAGGTTCACCCTTAGTTTCAAGGAAAACATCAAGAAATGGATTTTTGCCGTCAGTAGGCGCGCCTGTCCATGTATCCTCTCTAACTCGGTTAGGCTTTAATCTTTTAAGCAAATTATCATATACAGCCTGCATAGACTGTGAATACTCAAATCTCTCATCAACACTTCTGTAGTCTAACATAGTTCACCTCATATAATCTTAACAGTTAAATTCGTAAATTTTCAATTTGTTGTTTTATAATTGACGCCTCATCATAGCGCATTGTTTCGGCTGAAAACTCAATTGACATTCCAAGTTTTTGTCTTTTTCCGTTCCCCAGGCTATGATATGGCATTATGTTTATTTCTTTTATGTTGTATGTTTCTGCTGTTTCAGCTATCCCTTTATAATGGGCGTCATTGTCATTAATTCCCGGAATTATAGGGCACCTCAAAATAACATTCGCACGTAGTTTTGCCAAAACCTCAAGATTTTTGAGAATTTGTTTTTGTGAAGCACCTGTCACCTTTTGATGTAGCTCATCACCGGTTGCTTTATAGTCAAATAAAAATGTATCTACAAACGGTGCCGCTTTTTCAAAAACTTCTGTTTGAGCCATACCACAAGTTTCTACAGCACAGTTTATATCATATTTCTTCGCCGCTTTTAATAATTCAAGAGCAAATTCAGGCTGATAAAATGGTTCTCCTCCCGACAATGTCATTCCGCCTCCGCTTGATTCAAAATAACATTTATCACGTAGAACTTCAAATATGATTTCATCAACAGTCTTTATTATTCCGTCTGTTTCAATAGCATCAGATGGACAAACCGCAGCACATTTCATGCAGGAAACACACCTGCTGAAATCAAGCATATGTATTCTGTTTTCAAACAGATGTCCTCCGTAATCACAAACTTCTGCACAATCTCCGCACAAGATACATTTATCGGGAGAATATTTAATCTGACGCGATGCAGAAAGCCCTTCAGGATTATGACACCATATACATCTTAAAGGACAGCCTTTTAAAAATACGTTAGTACGTATTCCAGGACCATCATGAACAGAAAATCTTTGTATATTAAAAATGCAACCTTCCACACAGATACCCCATTGTATTATTCTAAGTTTAGTCTATCATTATAGAATAAAAAAGTCAATAAAGTAATACGATATTTTATACAAAAAAATGTTGCATTTTTTAGTAAAATAGTTTAAAAAGTATATTGACAAACATTTTCGTATATGATAAGATTATTGAGCACACGTAAAGTGTGTGTCTGTGGGTCTTGTCCACCTCGGGTGTTCTCTCTACCGAGCAGAAATACAGAGAGCTATAACATGCGGATGTGGCGGAATTGGCAGACGCGCTAGATTCAGGTTCTAGTGGGGGCAACTTCGTGAAGGTTCAAGTCCTTTCATCCGCACCAAAGCATTCAAACCCGAACCTTTTACCAATCGGTGAAACGTTCGGGTTTGTTGTTTTCTTAAATGATGTTAAAT
>JAGAPL010000035.1 GCA_017623255.1 Clostridia bacterium | reverse complement strand
CGTATTTTTCGGCACCGACTACCATTCCCACCTGGGAACAAAAAGAGGCGGTATGGCGGCGTATGATAAAGAAATAGGTCTTCAGAGGGATATTCATAATATCCAGAATTCACCGTTCAGAACCAAGTTTGAAAAAATATTCGATGAGATGAAGGGCAATTCCGCTATCGGCTGCATCAGTGATAGCGACCCTCAGCCCCTTCTCATTCGTTCATCTCAGGGCACATATGCTATCTGCATTATCGGTATGATCAATAATGCTGACGAGCTTATTAATCAGTATCTGACATACAGCAGCGGTCATTTTACAACAATGACCTCGGGCAAGATTAACTGGACGGAGCTTGTTGCTGCCCTTATCGGCAGAAAGAGCAATATAGTTGACGGAATCAAATTTGCGCAAGAGGTTATAGACGGTTCAATGTCTATCCTTATTCTCCGCGATAACGGTTCTATCATTGCTGCCCGCGACCGTTTGGGAAGAACCCCCGTTATAGTGGGCAAAAGTGAAGGCGGCTATTGCGTTTCATTTGAGTCCTTCGCGTTCCAGAAGTTAGGCTATGAAACTGAGCACGAGCTTCGCTCAGGCGAGATCGTTGAATTGACAAGTGATAGCTTCAGAGTTCTCAGCGAGGGCACGGATGAAATGAAGATCTGTTCATTCCTTTGGACATATTACGGATATTCTTCTTCCAACTATGAGGGTGTCAACGTTGAGGCTATGAGATATCGCGATGGCGGCATCCTTGCTGAAACCGATAAGAAAAAGGGCACGGTTCAGGATATAGACTATGTAGGCGGCCTTCCCGACTCGGGAACTCCTCACGCCATAGGCTATGCCAATGCAAGCGGAATCCCCTTTGCCCGTCCCTATATCAAATATACACCCACGTGGTCAAGAAGCTTCACCCCTGCAAAGCAGGTTGACAGAAACCGCGTTGCAAAGATGAAGCAGATTCCCATAAAAGAGTTTATTCAGGATAAAAAGCTGCTTTTCGTTGACGATTCTATCGTTCGCGGAACACAGCTTAAGGAAACGGTTGATTTCCTATATGAGCACGGCGCAAAGGAAGTTCATATGAGAAGCGCCTGCCCGCCCATTATGTATTGCTGTAAGTATCTCAACTTCTCAAGAGCCAACGGTGAAATGGACCTTATTGCCCGTCGCGTTATTATGGAGCTTGAGGGTGAAGAAGGCTTCAACCATATTGAAGAATACAGCGACGCTGAAACAGAGAGAGGTAAAAACCTCAGACGCGCGCTTTGCGAAAAATTCCACTTTGATTCTCTTGAATTCCAGTCTCTTGAGGGCATAATAAAAGCAATAGGCCTTCCCGAGTGCAAGCTTTGCACATATTGCTGGAACGGCAAAGAATAATGGGGTATAAGATCCCTTCCCGTAAATATTCAGTTTAAGAAAGGAATCGTAAGATTATGAATACAAAATCCAGAAGCGAAAGCTATGCAGCTGCCGGCGTTGATATCACAGCAGGCTATAAAGCAGTTGAACTTATGAAAACTCATATCAAGCGCACAGAAAACAGCGGAGTTATGAGTGGCATCGGCGGTTTCGGCGGCCTTTACCGTCCCGGTTTTGCAGGAATGAAGGATCCTATCCTCGTTTCCGGCACAGACGGCGTTGGAACAAAGCTTCGTATGGCTTTCATCCTTGATAAGCATGACACAGTCGGTATCGACTGCGTTGCTATGTGCGTAAACGATATTATCTGCTGCGGCGCGGCTCCTATGTTCTTCCTTGATTACATTGCTTGCGGAAAGAATTATCCCGAAAAGATCGCTTCCATCGTTTCCGGTATAGCAGAGGGTTGCGTTCAGTCCGGCGCGGCACTCATCGGCGGCGAAACAGCAGAAATGCCCGGCTTCTATCCCGAAGATGAATACGACCTTGCGGGCTTCTCCGTAGGTATCGTTGACAGAGATAAGATCATCGACGGCAGCACAGTTAAGGAAGGCGACGTTATGATCGCTATCCCCTCCAGCGGCGTTCATTCCAACGGCTTCTCCCTTGTTCGCAAGGTGTTCGGCGTTGATGACGAAGCAAACATTGAGTCCCTTAAGGCTCCCAGAGAAGAGCTTGGCGGCCGTAGCATCGCTGAAACTCTCCTCACACCTACAAAAATTTACGTAAAGCCTATGCTCGCTCTCATTAACGAAGTGAACGTTAAGGCTGTTTCACATATCACAGGCGGCGGATTCTATGAAAATATTCCCAGAAGCTTGCCTAAGGGAATGATGGCAAGCATCAAGAAGGAAGACGTTCGCGTTCTCCCCATTTTCGATCTTATTGCAAAGGTTGGCAATATTCCCGAGAGAGATATGTTCAACACATTCAATATGGGTGTTGGTATGAGCGTAACAGTTGCAAAAGAAGATGCAGAAAAGGCTGTTGAAATTCTCCGCGCTAACGGCGAGGATGCTTATATCCTTGGCGAGATCGTACCTGGTGACGACGGGGTTGAGCTGAAGTGAAAACAAAAATAGCTGTTTTTGTTTCCGGAGGCGGAACAAATCTTCAGGCTCTTATAGATTTTCAGAAGGCAGGGGGACTAAATGACGGCGAGATCGTTCTCGTCGTTTCCAGCAGTCCCACTGCTTATGCTCTTGAAAGAGCGGCAAAGGCAGGCATAGCATCTGTAACCGTTTCCAGAAAGGAATGCGGCAGCCAGGCTGAGTTTGAAGAGCGTATAGTAGCGGCTCTTGACCGGGCAGGTGTTGAAATGATCGTGCTTGCAGGCTTTATGAGTATTCTTTCCGAAAGCTTCACAAAGCGCTATGAAAACAGAATAATCAATGTTCATCCTTCTCTCATTCCTTCCTTCTGCGGCAAGGGTATGTACGGTCTTAAGGTTCATGAGGCGGCCCTTTCCTACGGAGTCAAGGTAACGGGAGCAACAGTTCATTTTGTAAATGAAATTCCCGATGGCGGCAAGATCATTATGCAGAGAGCTGTTGAGATACTTGACGGTGACACACCTGAGGTGCTCCAGAAAAGAGTTATGGAGCAGGCCGAATGGGATATTCTTCCCAAGGCGGCACAGATGGTTGCAAAAGCTCTTCGCGAAGAGAAGGATTGAGGGATTTCGCCCGTTGCGACGGGCGACCAAGAAGCTACGCCTCTTGGATTACCGAAAAGTAATAGGTATTTCGCTCTCTGCGGAGAGCGACGGGGGACTCTGTTCCTCGACCCTGCGATTTTTTGCAAAAAATCCAGTAAAACTTTTAAACATTGAAAGGTAAGAACTATAATGGAACTTCTTAACATAGAAAATGTTCTCCGTGAAAACGAATATCCCGGCAGAGGTATCATCGTTGGTATGTCTGCTGACGGCAAAAAGGCTGTAACTGCTTACTTTATTATGGGAAGAAGCGTTAACAGCAGAAACCGAGTGTTTGTTCCCGAAGGAGAAGAAATGAGAACGAAGGCTTTTGATGAGTCCAAGCTCACAGACCCCTCTCTCATTATCTACTATCCCGTAAGAAAGATCGACAACAAGCTCATCATCACAAACGGTGACCAGACAGACACAGTTCGTGATTTCATTGCGGAGGGCAGCACATTTGAGGCAGCTCTTAACACAAGATGCTTTGAGCCCGATGAGCCCAACTTCACCCCCCGTATCAGCGCAATGCTCACTTTTGAAGGCGGTTCCTTCACATATAAGATGAGCATTCTCAAAGCAGCTGATGCTGCAGGCAGCGCTTGCAACCGCTACACATTCGATCTTGCTCCCATTGCAGGCGAGGCAAGATTTATCCATACTTATAAGTGCGATGGCAACCCCATCCCCTCCTTTGAAGGCGAGCCTGAAAGAATCGCTGTTCCCGAAGGCTGCATTGATTGCTTCACAAAGGCTGTATGGAATTCTCTCAATGAAGATAACAAGGTTTCTCTCTTCGTTCGCTTTGTAGACCTTGAAAGCGGCGAAGCTGAAACAAGAATAATCAATAAAAATAACTGATTTTAAGGAGTATAGAGCAATGAACAGTTTCGAACTGAAATATGGCTGTAACCCCAATCAGAAGCCTTCCTCCATCTATATGAAGGACGGAAGCGAGCTTCCCATAAATATCCTTTCCGGTCGTCCCGGCTATATCAACTTCCTTGATGCGTTCAACAGCTGGCAGCTTGTTCGCGAGATCAAGTCTATTCTTGGTGTTCCCGCTGCAACTTCCTTTAAGCACGTAAGCCCCACATCTGCTTCCATCGGTCTTCCCATGTCCGCTGAGCTTAAAAAGGCTAGCTTTGTTGACGATATTGAAGGCATTGACGAGTCTCCCCTTGCTATCGCTTACGCAAGAGCAAGAGGAACAGACAGAATGTCCTCCTTTGGTGACTGGATCGCTCTCAGCGATGTTTGCGACGTAACAACAGCGCTCCTTATCAAGCGTGAGGTTTCCGATGGCGTTATCGCTCCCGGCTATGAGCCCGAAGCTCTTGAGATCCTTAAAACAAAGAAAAAGGGTAACTACAATATCGTAGAGATCGACCCTGATTATGTTCCTGCTGAGATCGAAACAAAGGATGTTTTCGGCATCACATTCCAGCAGGGCAGAAACAACTTCAGAATCGACGAGGAGCTCCTTTCCAACGTTGTAACAGCAAATAAGGAATTCCCCGATGCTGCAAAGCGCGACCTTATAATCGCTCTTATCACTCTTAAGTATACTCAGTCCAACTCTGTTTGCTATGCCTATGACGGACAGGCTATCGGCGTTGGCGCAGGTCAGCAGTCCAGAATCCATTGCACACGTCTTGCAGGTCAGAAGGCTGATAACTGGCTCCTCCGCCAGCACGAAAAGGTTCTTAACCTTCCTTTCCTTCCCAATGTTGGCAGACCTGACAGAGATAACGCTATTGACGTTTATCTTGGTGACGATTATGAGGACGCAATCGGTGACGGCAACTGGCAGAGACTTTTCTCCGTTCAGCCCGAACCCCTCACACGTGAGGAAAAGAAGGCGTATCTGGCATCTATCAGCGGTATCTCCGTTGCAAGTGATGCATTCTTCCCCTTCGACGATAATATTGAACGCGCTCACCGCAGCGGCGTTTCCTATATCGCTCAGCCCGGCGGAAGCGTTCGTGATGACGTTGTAACAGAATGCTGCAATAAGTACGGCATCGTTATGGCTCACACAGGAATGAGACTGTTCCATCATTAATTCTGATTTGATTTGTTTTTTGTGGGGGACTTTTTAGTAAAAAGCCCCCCACGCCCCCAAAACCATAAATAATAATTATATTGGTTTCGGTGGGTGAGAGGAATTTTATAAAGAAAAGTTCTTAGCTCAGATGCGCCCCATAAGCAAATATCCCATTTGGTTTCGGTGGGGTATGGGGAGGGACTTTTCTAAAAGTCCCTCCCCATATTATACTATCTAAGGAGTACAATATGAAAATACTCGTAGTTGGTGGCGGCGGAAGAGAGCACGCTATCATTAAAAAACTGAAAGAAAATCCCCTTTGCTCCGAAATTTATGCCCTCCCCGGCAACGGCGGTATGGCAAATGATGCAACCTGCGTTGCAATCGG
>JAGAPL010000034.1 GCA_017623255.1 Clostridia bacterium | reverse complement strand
TAGTTTATTACGGCATTTACCTTTATAATTACCGGAAGCAAAAATAAAGCGAACAATGCTATTATTCCAAACATAATATTTGTCTCCTTTAGATTTTCACAAAGGGGATTTCTCCTTCCGCAGAAGGCACCAAGAAGCTACGCCTGCCGAGTTGGTGAAGCCAACTCGTGATTACCGGTGAGCTTTAGGAGTTCCGCTCTCTGCGGAGAGCGTCTTAGGGCTCTGGCCTAATAACCCGCGACCTTTTTTAAAAAAGGTCGATAAAAACGCACTGCTTAGTTCAACTATTATTTACAAAGCTCCTGTGCAAGCGCTGTGATCTGAGCTGTGCTTTCATCATTAAGCGCGGACATGATCTTAACGTTTGTTTCTGTGAATGTGAGGTTCTTGCTTTTTTCAAGCATGGTCTTCATCACCTTTGTTGCCATAGGCGCCCATGTTCCGTTTTCAATAAAACCAACGGTCTTATTCTGGAAATTGCGCTCTGTAAGGTGGTTGATAAACTCGTGCATAAAGGGGAAAATTCCGCCGTTATATGTTGTTGTTGCAAGAACGATCTTGCCGTATCTGAATGCATCCTCAACGGCTTCTGCCATATCGTCTCTTGCAAGGTCGGTAACAGCAACCTTGGGGCATCCAAGCTCACGGAGCTTATCTGCAAGAAGCTCTACTGCCTTCTTTGTGTTTCCGTAAACAGAAGTGTATGCAATAACAACGCCTTCTGTTTCTGTCTTATATCCGGACCAGATATCGTAAAGGTTGATATAGTAACCAAGGTTTTCTGTGAGCACGGGACCGTGAAGAGGGCAGATGATCTGAATATCAAGACCTGCCGCCTTTTTAAGAAGCGCCTGCACCTGCGCGCCGTATTTTCCAACGATGCCGATATAGTATCTTCTTGCCTCGCAAGCCCAATCTTCATCCATGTCAAGCGCGCCGAATTTACCAAAGCCGTCAGCAGAGAAAAGCACCTTATCATAGCTATCGTATGTTACGATAACTTCAGGCCAATGCACCATAGGAGCCGCAACGAAGTTGAGCTCGTGACGGCCGAGAGAAAGCTTGTCGCCTTCAGCCACAACAACCTGACGGTCGGCAAAATCGCAGCCGAAGAAATTCTTCATCATAACAAAAGCCTTTGCAGAAGAAACGATCTTTGCTTCGGGATAAACTTCGGCAAATTTAGCAATGTTTGCAGAATGGTCAGGTTCCATATGCTGAACCACAAGATAATCAGGCTTTCTGCCGCCCAGCGCAGATTCAATATTTGAAATCCATTCGTCACCGAAATTAACGTCAACAGAATCCATAATTGCGATCTTTTCATCAATGATTGCATAAGAATTGTACGACATTCCGTTAGGAACGTCATACTGTCCCTCGAAAAGATCAACCTGATGATCGTTTACACCTATATATTTTATATCGTTTGTAATAAACATTTCTGCCTCCTGAAAAAGATAATCAACAAAAGTATTATACCACACCTTTTTCCATTTTCAAATAGATTTCGGCTTTTTTTAGTTGTTAATATGAGGAAATATTATGATTATTCAAAATACGTATTCAAGAATAGAAATTTGTGTTATAATATATTAAATCAGCATAAGCGGAGGTTTTCTATGGGAATACTCACCTATAAGGATACACAGTTCTATCTTGACGGCAAGCCTTTTACTGTTATTTCCGGCGCTATGCACTATTTTCGCATCCCAAGAAAATATTGGCTCGACCGCCTTCTGAAACTGAAAGAATGCGGATTTAACACTGTTGAAACATACACCTGCTGGAATCTACACGAGAGACGCGAGGGTGAGTTTGACTTTTCAGGCAATCTTGACCTTGCGGCATATATTGAAGAAGCGTCAAATCTTGGACTGAACGTTATTCTCCGCCCCGGCCCATACATTTGCGCTGAATGGGAGTTTGGAGGACTTCCCTCCTGGTTGCTCTCCTATGAGAATATGACGCTGCGCTGCTATGACGAAGCTTTTCTCTCTAAGGTGCGCCGTTATTACGGTGAGCTGCTTCCCCGTATCCGTCCCTATCTTGCGGCAAACGGAGGAAACATCTTTATGCTGCAGATCGAAAACGAATACGGCAGCTACGGCAACGATAAAAAATATATGCAGGCAATTGTTGATATCTACCGCGAAAATGATATGGACTGCCTGCTTTTCACTTCCGACGGGCCCACCTTCACAATGCTCCAGGGCGGCAGTATGGAAGGATATTTGTGCGTTGGCAACTTTGGCTCCAAGCCAAAGGAAAACTACGAAACTATGAAGGCTTTCAGAGAAAATCAGCCCTTTATGTGCGGAGAATATTGGTGTGGCTGGTTTGACCATTGGGGAGAAGATCACCACGTGCGCCCTGCTGATGAAATTGTTTCTGATGTTGAAGATTTTATGGAGATTGGAGCTTCCTTCAATTTCTATATGTTCCACGGCGGCACAAACTTCGGATTCACAAACGGCGCAAACTACGCAGAAAAGTTTGATCCAACCATCACAAGCTATGATTATAATGCTCCGTTGAATGAAGCAGGCGACAGAACTGAAACTTATTACCGCATCCGCCAAACCATTGGTAAATATGTTCCACTCCCCCCTCTCACCGCAAAGGACAGCAAAAAAGCAGCATACGGCAAAGTGAAATTGACAGAAAGCGCGCCCCTTTTTGAAAATCTATCAAATCTTGCCGCGCCCGTTCACGTTGCCGCGCCTAAGTTTATGGAAGATATCGGGCAGGACTTTGGTTACACCCTTTATCGCACCACAGTGCACGGCGCATCTGACGGTTGGGGACTTGGAATTGACAAGGTGCACGACCGCGCACAGATTTTCGTTGACGGAGAGAAAAAGACAACGATAGAACGTTGGAAAAGAGATTCGTATAACACCGGTCTTGGACTCCCTCTTACAAAGGGAGAAAGCGTTAGCCTTGATATTCTCTGCGAAAATATGGGCAGAGTCAACTATGGCAATAAAATTCTTGACCGTAAGGGTATCAAGGGTGTGCGTTTCGGGCAGCAATATCATTTTGACTGGGATATGTACCCTCTCACAATGGACGACCTTTCATCTCTTGAATTTAAAAAAGCAGAAAACCTGACGGCCCCTGCTTTTTATAGAGGTTATCTTAATATAGAAGGCAACCCTTGCGACACATTCCTGCGCCTTGACGGCTTCACAAAAGGATTTGTTAAAGTGAACGGAATAAATATCGGCAGATATTTCAATCCCGCAGGCCCTCAGAAAACCCTCTATGTCCCTGCATCCTTCTTAAAGCAGGGCAAAAATGAGATCATCGTTTTTGAAAGCGACAGCATTACAGACCCTACAGTTGAATTTACAGCCGTTCACGAGTTGGGATGAATGAGCTCCACTGACTATCTGCTAAAAGCAAAAATCTTGCAATGGTGTTGCCTTTGCAAGATTTTTTATTTTATTCTCTTTATCTTTTCATAAATTAAATTGACAGTTTGATCAACAAACTTTTCATATTCTTCTTCTGTAAACACAATAAATTCAGCAGGGCAAACGCTTGTTACCTCATAAGCCATAATTGGTATTTTTCTCGCTATTGCGTCCTTGGGCAATATATCAATATAATCGGGAAAGTTCTCGATTTTCCTGAGGATTGTATTATACAACGATTTAGGCTTTTCTAATATATATTTTTGCTCAAAGTGAATCAAATCTCT
>JAGAPL010000033.1 GCA_017623255.1 Clostridia bacterium | reverse complement strand
ATTTTGTCCCAATATTCCTTTGCTGCCTGTTCGTTTTTGTTTTCGCCGTAGTTATAATACTTTTTATTCTTTATCTTGTCAGGCAAATATTGCTGAGCAACATAATGATTGGGGAATTCGTGAGGATAAAGGTAATTCTGTCCCTTTGCTACATCTCCCTCGCCGTCACAATGCTTATTCTGGAGCTGACGTGGAATTTCTCCGGTATCCATACTTTCTATATCGTGGAGCGCAGCCCCAAACGCCATATAAGCTGAATTCGATTTTGGTGCAGTTGCCAAAAGTACTGCAGCATCAGCAAGGGGGATTCTCCCCTCAGGAAGTCCGAGCATCAAAGCACTGTCAACGCACGCCTTTACAATGGAGATTGCCATAGGGTATGCAAGTCCAACATCTTCCGCCGCAATAACCAAAAGCCGTCTGCACGCCGTCTGCAAATCCTCCGCCGCAATGAGCCGTGCGAGATAATGCACCGCAGCATCAGGATCAGAGCCACGTATGGACTTTTGGAGTGCACTCATAACGTCATACTGGCTATCACCTGACTTGTCATAACGAAAAGACTTCTTTTGCGTACACTGTTCTGCCGCATCCATTGTGATAACAATATTGCCATCCTTGTCAGGCACCGAATACGCAGTGCAAAGTTCAAGGGCATTGAGTGCTTTTCTTACATCCCCGTTTGACATCTGGGCAATGTGAGAAAGAGCATCTTCGTTTATCCCAATTTCACCGCCAAATTCTTCACTCAACACACCGATTGCACGTCTGAGAGCCTTTTCTATATCCTTAGCAGGCACCTGCTTGAACTCAAACACCACCGACCGACTAAGCACCGCATTATAAATGTAAAAATACGGATTTTCGGTCGTGCTGGCAATAAGTGTTATCTTTCCGTTTTCGATATATTCGAGCAGGGACTGCTGTTGCTTCTTGTTGAAATTCTGAATTTCATCAAGATACAAAAGTATCCCGTTTTGTCCCGAAAATGTCTCTGTTTGGGCACAAACATCGCGAATGTCCGCAACCGACGCCGTTGTGGCATTGAGCTTATACAGTACCTTACCGGCATCCTTTGCCAATATATTGGCAACAGTAGTCTTTCCTACCCCTGACGGCCCGTAAAAAATCATATTGGGGATTTTGCCATTCTTTGCAATCTCGGACAAAACCTTGCCCTCGCCGATTATGTGGCTTTGTCCCACCACGTCAGAAAGACTTTCGGGCCTGAGTCTGTCCGCAAGCGGCCTATTCATAAAGCGGATACTTTTTGCAAAGTGCGTCTACTCGCGCCTTTGCTTCTTCTTTATTTCCTTCAAAGTCACAAATAACCATGTTGATGATTTTTGCAACCTCACGCATATCGTCTTCCTTGAATCCACGGGTAGTAACAGCCGGTGCACCAAGACGCAAACCGCTGGTAACAAACGGGCTCTGCGGATCGTTCGGTATAGTATTTTTATTTGCTGTGATACAGATTTCGTCAAGGTTGTGTTCAACCTCTTTTCCGGTGAGACCCTTCTTTGAAAGGTCAACAAGCATAAGGTGGTTGTCCGTACCGCCCGAAACAATGTCAACGCCCAAAGACATAAGCTCGTCACAAAGTGCCGCAGCATTCTTCTTTATCTGTGCCTGATATTCTTTGAATTCAGGTTTAAGCGCTTCGCCAAAGCAAACAGCCTTTGCCGCAATAACATGCATAAGGGGACCGCCCTGATTTCCGGGGAACACTGCCTTATTTATCATCTGTGCATATTTTTCCTTGCAAAGAATAAGTCCGCCACGAGGTCCGCGAAGTGTCTTGTGAGTTGTTGTGGTAACAAAATCCGCATAAGGAACAGGACTTGGATGAAGACCTGCTGCAACTAAACCTGCGATATGCGCCATATCAACCATCAAATATGCCCCTACCTCGTCAGCAATCTCGCGGAATTTTGCAAAGTCAATTTCACGAGCATAGGCACTTGCACCTGCCAGGATAAGCTTCGGCTTATGCTTGAGAGCAAGCTCTCTTACCTCGTCATAATTGATTCTGTGGGTAACGCTGTCAACGCCATAGGGCACAACGTTGAAATATTTACCTGAAATATTAACCGGTGAACCGTGGCTGAGGTGTCCGCCATGGGCAAGGTTCATACCGAGGTATGTGTCGCCTACTTCCATTGCTGCAAAAAACACCGCAAGATTCGCCTGAGCACCTGAGTGCGGCTGAACATTTGCAAACTCAGCTCCAAAAAGCTCTTTTGCGCGTTCTCTTGCCAAATCTTCCACCACGTCAACAAATTCACAGCCGCCGTAGTATCTCTTTCCGGGGTATCCTTCTGCATATTTATTTGTAAGGGGGGTACCCATTGCCTCCATAACAGCAGGGCTGACAAAGTTTTCTGACGCAATAAGTTCAATCTTGCTTCTTTGTCTGCCGATTTCCTGCTCTATAGCTGCGGCAACTTCGGGGTCCGCCTTTTTGATGTTTTCAAGTTCAAACATTTTGTTTTCCTCCTTTGTTGTTTACAAAAAACATATTTTGTTGTATAATAGCCTAATCAAAGACAATTATACTATAAAGTTACAATTTTTGCAAGGGGGACAACGAAAAATGCGGGAAAATCTTGAAAATAAGAAAAAAAGAGCACTTTCTATCATTGCGGTTTTTGAAAATGTGTACGGCGACGCCGACTGTACACTTGATTATAGCTCGGCTCTTGAGCTTCTTATCGCAACTCAGCTCGCAGCACAATGCACCGATGCCCGGGTCAACCTTGTGACCCCTGCACTTTTTGACCGTTATAAAACCGTCCACGATTTTGCAAATGCCGACCCTGACGAACTTTCCTCACTTATTCATTCAACCGGTTTTTATCGCAACAAAACAAAAAACATTATTGCCTGCTGCAAAAAACTGATTGCGGATTTCGGCGGCGAAGTTCCAAAGACTATGGATGAGCTTCTTTCTCTCCCCGGCGTAGGCAGAAAGACCGCAAACCTTGTCCTTGGTGATGTTTTTGGCATTCCGGGTATAGTGGTTGACACCCATGCAGGCAGACTCGCGCGCAGAATGGGGTTCACGACCAACACCGACCCATACAAGGTAGAGCTTGACCTCCTCAAAATTATTCCGCCAAAGCATCAGTCGCAGTTTTGCCACCAGCTTGTCTTTCACGGCAGAGAATTTTGCGATGCAAGAAAGCCAAGGTGTCTTGAGTGTCCAATAAAAGATTTATGTCCTCAAAAACTTTAAAATTGAGAGCATTTTGAAGAATTTCAAAGCTTTTTTCAAGATAATTTGACATAATCAAAAATAATCCCTTGTATTCCCCTTGACTTTTATTTTCGCAAGTGGTACAATATCAGCTGTCGCTAAGTTCGGCGGCAATGAATGTGGGCGCATAGCTCAGCTGGGAGAGCATCTGCCTTACAAGCAGAGGGTCATAGGTTCGAGCCCTATTGTGCCCACCACATTTACGGTCCGGTAGTTCAGTTGGTTAGAATGCCAGCCTGTCACGCTGGAGGTCGTGGGTTCGAGCCCCATCCGGATCGCCATTTTATTTTTTTCAGATATGCCTCTGTAGCTCAGTCGGTAGAGCAGAGGACT
>JAGAPL010000032.1 GCA_017623255.1 Clostridia bacterium | reverse complement strand
GTCCTCGGCGGTCCTTACACATAGAGATTGAATTGCCATATTTGATAACTGTATCAGAAATCCATCAAATATGATTTATCCTTTAACCAATGTTTTTTGGACCGCCGAGGACGTCGGTCCCTACGGATAAGAAGGTAAATTATCGTTTAGCGTAGCAACTTCCGATCCGGATATGTAGAAATCGAACTGCTATATCAGATAGTTGTATATGATATCTGCATAAAATAAATTTATCTATTGCAAATTGTTTTGCGGACCGCCGGGGACGTCGGTCCCTACGGATAAGAAGATAAATTACCGTTAAGCATTGTAATTACAGGACATCCGACACTATTTTCCTGCCTTCAGGACAGTCCATGCGCGCTCAAAAATAGGATCGCGGTCAAGATCGGTGACCATGATCATTTCGGGGCGGCTATCATCAAAGGCATACGTTCTTTCCTCTGTGAGAATGGGACGGGGCATAAATTCATATGTTGCCGCCTCCGGTGTTTCGAAAACCGCAGGGGCGCCAAGGTCCCAGATGGTTCTTGCCCATGTGGGAGGACAGCCTACGGCGCGATATGCGTTATATGAAATATCATAGAGATAGTCGCAAACGGGATTTGCCCCTTTGATCTGTGAAACGCAGTCGATAGGTGAGCGCAGCTTCTGGGTTACGTTTGCATCGGGGATGATGACAAGGCGCACTCCGCTTTCAAAGAGCAGCTGAGCCGCTTTATAGTCCTGTTCAACGTTATATTCAACGGGGCAGCCAATTGCAAGGGGACGGCAGCCAACAAACACAACGCATATTTTTTCCTTGATATCGGGAGCTTTCAGAATTGCTGAGGTAACGTTTGTCAAAGCGCCGATAGCAACAACGTATACCATCTCATCGCTATCTCTTGCAATACGGATAATTGCATCTGCCGCATCGCTTTCAACGTAGCTGCCTGTTTCGTCAATGGTGTTTATGCTTCCGCGATAGGTTTCGGTTGTATAATGAGGATCCGCAAGTGAAAGCACCTTCACTATCTCATCGTAGCTGCGCTTCATTCCGACTTCCTTGGAATTGCATCTGTCGTGCATATAGTGCTCGGCTGTGACTGCCAAAAGATCAACTTTTTTGGAATAGTAAAAATAAGCTATTGCAAACTGATCGTCAATTTCGTTATAAGCATCAGTATCGAGAATGACCTTTTTCACTCTGTCACTTTTCAGATCGTTAAGAATTTCACGCATTGTCATAATTGCACCTCCGGTGGCTTTTTTATCATTATACCGCTTGCTCCCCCTCTTGTCAAACCACTGTTTTATATGATAAAATAAAATATCAATTTAAGGAGGGTGAATATGCTTAGAATTATCCCAACGCCTGCTATTATTGAAGAAAGAAAGGGAACCTTTGCCCTTTCCCGTTTTTGCGCCATTGAATACGGCGGAGAAGACGGCAGAATAAACGCGGCACTCAATACTCTTTTAGCCGAAGCAGACTGTTCACCTTCGCAAAATATTATTTACGTTTCTCACGGCAACGTGGGAGAGGGCTACCGCCTGACAGTTGGCGAAAATGCGATCGCCATAGAAGCTGACGGCGCGGCAGGCGCTTTTTATGCGATCCAATCTCTGCGCCAGCTTACAAAAGAAAACGGCTCAGATATTCCCTGCTGTTATATTGAAGACGCTCCTGAACTTTCATATCGCGGTTTTTATCACGACATTTCCAGAGGTCGAGTGCCTACCTTGAAAAAGCTGAAAACCATTGCTGACACTCTTGCTTTTTACAAAATAAACTCCCTTCAGCTATACGTTGAAGATGCTTTCACTTTCAGCCAGCTTGAAGGAATCGTTTCTGCCAAAAACGCACTCACTCCCGACGAAATAAAAGAGCTTGACCGATATTGTATGGACAGATTTATTGACCTCGTTCCCTCAATGTCCACATTTGGCCATCTTTTCACCCTGCTTCAGAGCGAGCGATATAACCATCTTTGCGAGCTCAAGGGGCACAAAATGACGCGCAACTATTGGCTTGAGCGCCAATGGCATCACACCTTTGACGTGTATCATCCCGAAACAATAGAGGTTATAGGTTCAATGCTTCGTCAGTTTATTCCACTTTTCTCCTCGAAATATTTCAACATTTGCTGCGATGAAACAATGGATCTTTGCAGCGGCGCAAATCAGGGCAAAGACAAAGGCGAAGCCTATTTTTATCACGTTGAAAAGCTCATTGATATAGTTAAGTCCTACGGCAAAACTCCTATGATATGGGGCGATGAAATTATGGCGCGTCCCGATATGGCAAAAGAACGGCTGCCCGAAGATATTATCGTTCTCAACTGGTGCTATAGGCATAAGGTTGCAGAATGGATACCAAAAATGTTTTGGGAGAGAGATTTTTCTCAGATATGCTGCACGGGAACTTCCTGCTGGGACAATTTTATTGAAAATATTTATATTTCAGAGGGGAATATTTCAAGCTTTGCCGCCCACGCAAAGAAATACGGTGCGCTTGGCATTTTAAACACCAATTGGGGCGATTTTGGCCACGTTTGTCCATTCAGCTGCAATTTATACGGACTACTTTTAGGTGCTGAAAAAGCCTGGAACGTGGACTCTGTGACGGATGCGGGATTTGAAAATGCCGCAAGCCTGCTTTTATATGATATAAAGGATTTCAATATGGCTGACTCACTGAGAAGCCTTGCCAAAGCAGGTAGCAGCTGCAATTGGTCGCAATTCGTTATATGGCATTCTGCAACTCATCTTGAGGGCAAGGACGTTCCTCTCAGCTATGGCGGAAATCACAATGGAGAATACACCTCTGAAGACCTCGTTTCTCACATAGAGATATGCCGACGTGAAAAAGCGAGGCTTGAAGCTCTTAAAAGAGACGACAGCATCATATGCGATCTGATCCTTTCCTGCCGCGCAATTGAACTTATGAACCGCCTTGTGCTTTGCATAAACAATGCTGAAGGATATACTGACAAAAATGCTCTGCAGGCTGATTTTGATCAATGGCTTTCCGATTACAGCAGCGCCTGGCTTCGCGATGACAAGCCCTCTGACCTTTGGAGATTGCAGGAATTTGTTCAGAATATAACAAAGTGAACGGTAAATAAGAATTTATCTGCCAAACTCGTAGGGGCGGATAGTATGTCCCCCTTGACATGATATCCTCCCCTACGGGTACAGCTGTAAACAATAATTTATATAACAAAAAGGAGATGCAATGCATCTCCTTTTATATTATTCATTAACAAGTTCTTCAAGCCAGACGGACTTTCTGCCTTTTTTTGTGAGATACCCGATTGCTGCTTCAACGATTTTTTCAAAATCAGGAATGTGTGCAATATAATCGGGATAATAATACTGCTCGTGTATCATAACCTCGGTGAATTCCTTATGGTCGCTTGGTGCAAGGCGCGCTTCAACCTCTGAAAGCGGATATAGATTGAGAATTATATCGTTGCAGAAAAGATACATTTTCATTTCCTCATCGTATTCTACCGTCATTTCAGAGCCGTCAAAGCTTCTTCCATAGCACTCTGCATCCTTGAAAAGCCCCACCATACCTTTGATGCCGCAATCACGCAGGGCGCGGATCGCTTCGGGTGACGCCTGGCAATAGTGCACTGTTATAAAATAGCTGAGGCACTCCTCGCCTGCAAAGCGGCGAATTTCTCTGTGCACCATCTGACAATCGCGGTATACTTCATCATAATCCGACTCTCTATAGGGAAAGGGCGGCGCATCGGAATAAGAATGGAATGAAAAACGAAGCCAATGGGCGTTTGCCTGCCATTCTTCTTTATATTTATCTGTCATCATAGAAAGATCAAAACCGTTCATCGTGTAGAACAGATTGAGCTGGATCTTTGCGCCGTATTTTTCGTGCAGGTTTTTATACATTTTCATGTAGGGATGATCAAAAACAGAAGAATAATCTCCTTCTGTCAAATCCTGCAGAAATCTTATGTTGTCATCAACTGAAAAACGATAGAACATTTCAGATCTCCTTTTTGTTTTTTATATTGATATGATACAACAATTATGCCGCTTTTGCAATAAAAAATTGAATTGCTCCCCGCTTATATAAAAAAGGAGATGCCAAAGCATCTCCTTTTTATATTCAAATTTATCTTGCAACTTCTTCCATAATGAAGGCTTCGAGAACGTCGCCTTCCTTAAGGTCGTTGAACTTTTCAAGGCCGATACCACATTCGTAGCCTGTCTGAACTTCACGAACGTCGTCCTTGAATCTCTTGAGAGAGGAGATCTTATCTTCAAAAATTACGATACCGTCACGAACTACGCGGATATTCGCGCTTCTTGTGATATAACCGTTCTGAACATAAGAACCTGCGATAACGCCAACGTTGGGAACTCTGATAGTCTGACGAACTTCTGCCTGACCGAGAAGCTTTTCAACAAACTCAGGAGCAAGCATACCCTTCATAGCGGCTGTGATCTCTTCGATACAGTCGTAGATGATACGGTAAGTTCTGATATCAACACCCTTGTGCTCTGCGGAGTCAATTGCGCCGCGGTCGGGACGAACGTTAAAGCCTACGATGATAGCGTTTGATGCATCAGCAAGCATAACGTCGCTCTCTGTGATACCACCTGCTGCAGAGTGGATAACGCGAACGCGAACCTCGTCGTTGGAGATCTTTTCAAGGGACTGCTTAACAGCCTCTGCACTACCGCCAACGTCTGCCTTAACGATGATGTTAAGGTCCTGAACGCCTTCCTTGATCTGAGCAAAGAGATCGTCAAGGTTAACCTTAGCGTTTGCCTTGAACACTTCTTCCTTCGCCTTTGCTTTACGCTGATCAGCAAGCTCTCTTGCCATTCTTTCGTCTTCAACTGCGTTGAATTCGTCACCGGACTGAGGAACCTCGGAAAGACCGATGATCTCAACGGGAACGGAAGGACCTGCCTCCTTAAGAGACTTACCTGTGTGGTCTGTCATTGCTCTTACACGGCCAACAGATGTGCCTGCGATAACGATATCGCCGCCTCTGAGAGTACCGTTCTGAACAAGAACTGTTGCAACAGGACCTCTTCCCTTGTCAAGCTTAGCCTCGATAACGATACCCTTGGCACGTCTTTCGGGGTTAGCCTTATATTCCTTAACCTCTGCAATAAGAAGAACGCTTTCAAGAAGGTCTTCGATACCCATTCTTGTAACAGCGGAAACGGGGATACACATAACGTCACCGCCCCATTCTTCAGGAACGAGGTTATAGTTTGTAAGCTCTGTTTTAACTGCATCGGGATTAGCTGTGGGCTTATCCATCTTATTGATAGCAACGATGATCTCAACGCCTGCAGCTTTTGCATGGTTGATAGCTTCAACTGTCTGAGGCATGATACCGTCGTCAGCCGCAACGACAAGAATCGCAATGTCAGTTGCCTGAGCGCCGCGCGCACGCATTGCTGTGAACGCTTCGTGTCCGGGTGTGTCAAGGAATGTGATATCCTTGCCGCCGATATTAACTCTGTATGCACCGATATGCTGTGTGATACCGCCTGCTTCTCCGCTTGTTACGTTTGTGTGACGGATAGCATCGAGAAGGGATGTTTTACCGTGGTCAACGTGTCCCATTACGCACACAACAGGTGCTCTTTCTACCTGATTTTCGTCTTTATCCTCTTCTTCGTTAAAGAGCTTTTCTTCGATGGTTACAACAACCTCGCGAGTTACCTCAGCACCAAGCTCGTCAGCAATAAGATAAGCTGTGTCAAAGTCGATGATCTGGTTAACTGTTGCAAGAGTGCCCATAAGCATAAGGCGCTTAACAACCTCTGCCGCGGTTACTTTAAGACGGGATGCAAGCTCGGAAACGGAGATCTCATCGGGAACTGTGATCTTAAGGGGCTGCTTCTTAGCCTGCTGCTCTTTACGCAGACGCTCCATAGCGTTGTTTTCCTTATTGCGATTCTTGGAGGAACGCATATCGCGTGTGTTCTGCTTCTTAAGCTTCTGCTTATTGGAAGAATTATCGCGATGGAAATCGGGAGCGAATGTTTCAAGACGCTCGTCATATTTGGAAAGGTCAACAGAGCTTGCTCTTGTATCTACAACTCTTGTTGTACCTGTACGCTTGCGCTCATTTGTGGGAGCTGCAGCCTTCTGTTTCTGCTTGCCCATTGTGGAGGCATCGGGAATATAGCTGCGGTTCTGGTTCTGACTTTCTGCAGGGCGATTCTGCTGAGGAGCGCCCTGAGGCTTCAGATTATTATTTTTTCTGTCGCGGTTATCGCGGTTATCTCTGTTGTCGCGGTTGTCGGGACGCTGTGCACCCTGACGGTTATCCTGAGGACGACTATCATTCTTGCGATCAGCAAAGCGATCGTTTTTCTGAGGTCTGTCCTGACGGTTATCCTGTCTGTTATCCTGACGGTTACCGTTCTGCTGGGGCTTTGCAGGTCTCTGATCCTTAGAATCCTTAAAGTCTCTGCCTTCAGCCTTAGCTTTAGCCTTTTCTTCCTTAGCCTTAGCCTCAGCCTCTGCTCTTGCCTTTGCAGCTGCAGCCATCTTCATAAGAGCTGCATCCTTTTCAGCATCAAGGTTAGCTGTTGCGATCTTTGTTTTAGCTTCAGCTTCTGCCGCCTTCTTTGCCTCAGCTTCAGCCTTTGCCTTAGCTGCGGCTTCTGCCTCTGCTTTTGCCTTAGCTGCCGCTTCAGCTTCTGCCTTTGCTTTAGCTTCAGCTTCTGCTTCTGCTTTAGCCTTAGCTTCTGCCTCAGCCTTTGCTTTAGCCTCGGCTTCTGCCTCAGCCTTAGCCTTTGCTTCTGCAGCCTTCTTTGCAGCCGCCTTGGCTTCAGCTTCTGCTGCAGCCTTGCTCTTCTTTACAGAAGGGATGCTTGTTTTGCCGTGAACGTATCCGTCAATATCAGAAATCTGATTGTTCTTTGTCAATGTATCAAAAAAGAGATTGAATTCGTCTGCCGCAAGAACTGTTGTTGTCTTTTTGCCACCGAGATTATTCTCTTCAAGAACTGCAATAAGATCCTTGCTTTTCATTTCAAGGTCTTTTGCAAGCTGATTAATACGGGACATCGGGGCTTGTGCCATATTGTTATCACCTGTTCCCCTCTATAATAGGGGATCCTTTCGTCAACTTATAGCTGAAGTGTTAGTTCTTCGATTTTTTCCGCCAGGCCTTTATTTGTTATGGCGCAGGCGGCACAAAGTGAACTTTTTCCGAGTGCATCGGAAAGCTCTGTCATTGTGAGATCAAGCTTTATAAGCTTAACTTTATAAAAAGCGCATTTATCGGTTACCTGCTTTTCTGTTCTTGCAGAGGCATCGCTTGCAAGAAGCATCAGGTTGACCTTTGCGGGATTTTTTCTTACTGCGCCAATGGCAAGCTCGCTGCCGCAAACGGCTGAGCGGGATGCCGCGCAAAGTCCTAAATATTTACTGAGCTGAGCCTTCATTTGTTCTCAGCCTCCCACGCAGTGATCTCTTCTTCAAGGCAATTAAGCACCTCTTCGGGAATTTCACATTCCAGATTCGTTCTGAAGCGGTTTGCCTTTCTGGCTTTTTTGAAGCACTGAGAATTTTTGCAAACATACGCGCCGCGTCCGCTTTTCTTTCCTGTGAAATCCAGCGAAACCTCGCCTTCAGGGCTTCTCACAACACGGATCAGATCCTTTTTGGGAAAGGACTCTCCGCAGCCCGTGCATTTTCTTTGTGGGATCTTTTTAACCTTCTGGGGTTTAGTTGCGCTCACTGTCAGTTACCCTTGATATCAATCTTAAAGCCTGTGAGTCTTGCAGCAAGGCGGGCATTCTGTCCTTCCTTACCGATTGCAAGGGAAAGCTGATCTGCAGGAACCACAACGGATGCGCTTCTTTCACCGATGATATCAACACTTGTTACTTCAGCAGGAGAAAGAGCTGCTGCAATGAACTCTGCAGGATCTTCGGAATATTCGATGATGTCGATCTTCTCGCCTCTGAGCTCGTCTACGATCTCAGCAATACGGCGGCCTCTTTCACCGATACAAGCGCCGATAGCTTCAACGTTTTCATCTCTTGAATAAACTGCCAGCTTGGAACGGCTGCCCGCTTCACGGGAGATGTTATGGATGATAACTGTGCCATCCTGAATTTCGGGAATTTCCATTTCGAAAAGGCGCTTAACAAAGTTGGGATGTGTTCTGGAAAGAGTTACGATAGGACCTGCCATGCTTTCTCTCTTTACTTCTGTTACGAACACCTTGATTCTGTCGCCAACCATAAATGTTTCGCCGGGGATCTGCTCAGACTCAGGAAGAACAGCTTCGCTTGTGCCTGTGTCAATAACAACTGCGCCATCGGAGTCAGCTGTCTTTGTAACAACGGCTGTGATAACCTCTTCACGCTTCTTTTCATATTCGCGGATCATGCTGGAGCGCTCTGCTTCGCGGATGCCCTGAATGATAACCTGCTTTGCTGTCTGCGCGCTGAGACGGCCGAACATCTTAGTTTTAACTTCCTTTTCAACCACAGAACCGAGAACGTGGCGGCGGCTGATAGCCTTTGCATCCTCAAGGGAGATCTGAGTTGCGGGATCTTCTACAACCTCAACAACTTCCTTACATTCGTAAACCTTAACGTCCTTCTTTTCGGGGTTGATAACAACACGAACATTAGCTGTGCCGTATTCTTTTTTGAAAGCGCTTATAAGAGCTGCTTCAACTTTTTCTATCATGTATGCCTTCGGAATACCCTTTGTCTTTTCAAGAAGATCAAGGGCGTTGAAAAATTCCTGATTCATTTTTCTATTTACCTTTCTATGCAGATTATATTATATATATTACCAATCGAAAACTGTGGAAAGCTTAGCGCAAGCCGACTTTTCAAGAGTTACCTCTTCGCCTTCAACCAGAAGAGTGAAGGTTTTTTCGTCAGCTGCCGAGAGAAAACCTGTGAGCTTTTTCTGACCGTTTACGGGAGCATAAAGCTTTGCTTCAACCTTTTCGCCCATGCAGTAGTCATAATGCTCGGGGCGGCTGATAGTTCTTTCAACTCCGGGGGATGAAACCTCAAGTCTGTAAGCAACCTCAATGGGATCTGCCTCATCAAGAACGGGGTCGATAGTTCTGTGCATTTTTTCACAGTCGTCAATATCAATGCCCTCGTCCTTGTCGATTGTGATACGGAGCACCATTTCAGCGCCCTCTTTCACATATTCAACATCCCAGAGCATATAGCCGAGTTCATCAGCAATAGGCTCAAGAAGATCGCGGACTGTGCCTGCAATGTTTTTCTTCTGTTTTTCCATCGTTACCTCTTTTTTTAAATTAAAACAATTTTAAAACAAAGAGTGGGTTCTCTCAAACCCACTCCTTTAATCTTAATATTCTTTCTATAATGCAGTATACCACGCCTTTTATAAAAAATCAATAGTTTTCTTAAAAATATTTAATGTAATGATATGATCTATCATATAACTCCGTAGGGACCGACGTCCTCGGCGGTCCGTTATAAAACACAATCTTGCTCTTAACAGAGTATGTCGGTCCCTGCCATCATCAAATTATGTCATACAAAAAAGCCGATGCTTTAACATCGGCTTTTCTTATGAAATCAATAGCAATCAACGGCGTCCTTATAGAACTGATCCATTTCTTCCTTTGTGGAGAAGTTTGCAACGTACATCTGGTTGCCCATTGCGCCTGCAAGGGCATCGGGAATTCTTTCAACCATCTTCATATTTGCGCCGTACTTTGCCATAAGTGCATCGTGATCGAGAACAAAGTTCTTGCCATCGCGACGGCCTGCATACGCGCAGTAGAAGTGCTCTCCCTGGGGCATCAATGTGGAGCCGTAAGCGATCATATCTGCCCAGATCTTATAAACGTTTGTGGAGTTTGCAAAGTTGATCATATCGGGAGTGAAACCGCCGCAGGGACGCATATTAACTTCAAGTGCAATAACGTCGCCCTTCTTGCCGAGGCCTTCCTGATCCTGTGTGAGACGGAAGAACTCAAAGTGAACAAAGCGGCTCTTAACGCCAAAGCTCTTAACTGTTGCGCGGCCTGCTTTTCTTGTGTCCTCAGGGAGATTCTTGAGGATATAATAGCAGCTGTTATCCTGGTTATTAACGATATCCATAATGGAATCGGGAGTTACGTTACCTGTTTCGAAAATGGGGTTGCCCTCTCCGTCGATAATAGCATCGTAGGAGTTTACTTCAGCATGAACGAACTCTTCCATGATGTAGGGAACATCCTTGGGATAGCTTTCAAAGAAGTTTACAAGTTCCTCGTCATTGGAGAGCTTATATGTAGCAGCTGCACCAACGCCGTTATCGGGCTTAACAACAACTGGATAGCCAACCTTTGCAAGAAACTCTCTGCAGCCTTCAAGTGTTTCAACCATATAGTAGCGGGCAACGGGGATGCCTGCAGCCTCATAATAAGCCTTCATCTTGGACTTGTGCTTGATGCGCTCCATATCAGAAACCTGGAAACCGCTTGTGATATTGAAATCTGTGCGGAGCTGAGCGTCCTTTTCAAGCCAATACTCGTTATTGGACTCAAGCCAGTCTATTCTGCCGTACTTGAATGTGAAGAAAGCAACAGCGCGATAAACCTCGTCGTAGTTTTCGAGGCTGCCAACCTTATAGTATTCGTTAAGGCTATCTCTGAGCTCAGGCTTGAGCTCGTCGTAGGGAGCTTCGCCGATACCGAGAACGTTCATACCGTTGTTCTTCAGTTCCTTGCAGAACTGCCAGTAGTTTGTAGGAAAGTTTGGTGAAATAAAAATAATATTCTTCATAAATTTAGTCCTCCAGAAGTTTAGGGATAAAGTATTCAACCTGTTTATACCACCAATCCCAATCATGAGCAACGTCATTGCCCCAAACATCTACCCAGATGTTGATGCCCTTGGAATTGAATATGTCGCGAAGGCGCAGAGTTGAATCGGGAATTTCCCAAGCGCCTGTTCCAACGCAGACTATACCCTTTCCGCTGTTGTACTTCTCTATGTAGGGATGATCGGCAACCATATTGCTCATATAGTGAACGGGAGAGTTTGCATATACAAGCTCGTCCATATAGCTGCCAAAGCCATAATTGGAATCAAAAATACCGCTGAGAGCAAGTGTTCCGCGAACTGTGTCGGGGAAACGAAGGAAGAGGTTCAGCGCGTGTGTTGCGCCAAGGCTGCAACCGAAGGTTACAACATCCCATCTGCCTGTACGCTCTCTGAGCATAGGAATTGCTTCGTTTATAATATAGCTAACCCACGCTTCGTGACGGCGGATGCGGTCATAAGCGGGAGTGTAGTTATCAGAATAAGTTTCCTTATCGATTGTGTCAATAGAAAGAACCGTTACAAGACCTGCATCGATATAGGGTCCCCAATAATCAGTCATTTTGAAGTTTTCGAAATCGAAGAAACGACCGTCCTGGCAAGGAATAAAGAGAACCGGCTTGCCGCCGTGCCCATAAAATTTACATTCCATATCACGCTGAAGTGCGTGAGAATAAGTTTTTATATATTGTGTTTCCATTTTCTTCTCCTGAATTACTTATACAAAAGCGTGTTTATAACAAAAGGAAGCTGTTTTTCCCAGCTTGCTTCGCAATGCTCTCCCTTTGGAACAATGCGATAAGTGAGGAAAACTCCCTTTTCCAGCAGCATATTTACAACCTTGCGAAGTCGCGCTGCCATATTTTTGTGATTGCCAAGCTCTCTTGATCCATAGTCCATATAAATAACCGTTCCCGGCTTTATTTCAGTTTCGGTGATCAGTCGGTCTATCTCACGGGGCGCAACCCAAACCGAAGGAGAGAGGCAAGCCGCCTTTGAGAAAACACGGTTATATTTGAGCACTGCATAAAGGCTCATAAGGCCGCCCATTGAGCTGCCTGCAATGAAGGTGTTGTTTCTGTTTTTAATAGTTGGATAGTTTGCATCAACGAAAGGCTTGAAAACTCGCACAAACCATCGCATCGTCAGCTCTCCCCTGCCTTCCACGCGACCAACAGATGGTCTTGAAAAAGTGAAAGGAGAATATTCAGATAAACGACCGTTGTCAGGAGAATGATTACACTCAACCGCTGCAACGATAAGCGGAACCTGATTTTCTTCAAGATACTTAAGCATACCCCAGCTTTTTCCGTAGGTTGCGTCCTCGTCAAAGAACACATTGTGTCCGTCAAACATATAAAGAACGGGATATTTGCCTTGTTTATCGGGACAGTATACGTAAGCAAAACGGGGTTCATCTCCTGTGAGATGGGGCAAGGTCACTTCAAATTTATCTATCATAGCATTTTCCTTTAAACATAATCAGTATATAATACCCTGCAAGGATCATAAACTATGCATAAATTACAGAAAATATATGCAGTGATTGCCGCAAGGGATAGCCTGACACAAACTTAATTGTAAAAGATACTTTATTCTACTAAATTTTTTTATAAATTTCAACCGTTTTTAATAATAATTATTAACATATTACAATTTTTTACAAAAAAGGTATTGTAGCAAAGCTTATTCTTCAATGAAAGTAAATCTGCTGACAGTTTTGCCCTCATATTCCACTTTTTCGTCCCACATTGAAGCGGGGCGCACCCAACACTTACCGTTTTCGATGTTTTGATATACGACCATCTCCTCAAGATTTTCGCTGTGGAGCGCAATTGCAACAACCTTATACATTCCGCCCTTAAAATGACGGTAGGTTCCTATTTTGATTTCCATATTTTCTTTCCTTTTGTGTTTTATCGACCTTTTTTAAAAAGGTCGCAGGTTGTCAGGGCAGCGCCCTGACATAAAAGACAAGAGGAGGTTCCCCTCCTCTTTTATCACAATGTTTTAGCTGTGAGCTTAATGATCTTTGACAAATTATCGGGCTGGACTTTAGCTTCGTGTGCAGCTTTATTTCTGCGGATCGCCCCGCATTTTGTGCATTTATGGATGATTATATATCCTTTTTTCGCATCTGGAACAGCTGAAACGGGTTCCATCAAAGCCATACACTCGCTTGCGCGGTCGCCCGGATTTTCATCAAGATGGCGTGACCACAGGCAAAAGGGGCAATGATTTCTTGAGGTATATCCAAGGGGTTCAACCTCTTTTCCGCAATGTCCGCAAACAAAGCCGCTGTCGTTTTTGGTAAATCTTCTCTGATCCATTATACCAGCTTAAACTCCGTGCCGTCCTTAGTGTCCTTTATCGCAACACCCATAGCTGTGAGCTCGCCTCTGATCTCGTCTGCTCTTGCATAGTTCTTAGACTTCTTTGCTTCAAGGCGTTCTGCGATGAGCGCTTCGATCTTAGCAAGCAGCTCGGGATCAACATTTGACATAGCGTTAGCTTCTCTCACCTTTGCAGCAGCGCTGAGAAGGTTGAGGCCCATAACGTAGTCGATCTTATCAAGTGCAGCAAGCTTATCTGCATCAGCAGCATCTGCCTTGAGGATATCATAAATAGCTGTTACAGCAAGGGATGTGTTCATATCGTTATCCATAGCCTCGCCAAAGCCGCGGCAAAGCTCTTCCACCTTGGCTTCATCCGCTTCTCCCGGATTGAGCTGGGCAATTCTTGCAATCAGCTTATCATAAGCGATCTTTGCGTTGTCAAGGTTTTCATATGTGAAAACAAGGCTCTTTCTGTAGTGGGACTGGAGGCAGAAGAAACGGTACACAATAGGATCGTAGCCCTTAGACTCAAGGAGAGAAACTGTGAGGAACTCACCCTTGGACTTACTCATCTTGCCGCTGTTTGTATTAAGATGGAGCACATGGAACCAATAATTACACCACTTATGACCAACGTACGCTTCGCTCTGAGCGATCTCGTTTGTGTGGTGGGGGAATGCGTTATCAATACCGCCGCAATGGATATCCAGATACTCGCCAAGGTGCTTCATTGAAATGCAGGAGCATTCAATATGCCAGCCGGGATAACCAACGCCCCAGGGGCTGTTCCACTTAAGCTCCTGATCGTCAAATTTACTCTTTGTGAACCAAAGAACAAAGTCTGCCTTGTTCTTCTTATTTTCGTCCTTTTCAACGCCTTCGCGAACGCCGTCCTGAAGGTCTTCCTCTTCAAAGTTATGGAAAGCATAGTAGTTATCAAGCTTGGAGGTGTCGAAATAGATATTTCCGCCTGCTTCATAAGCATAGCCTTTTTCAAGAAGGCCTTTAATAACCTTGATGAACTCTCCTATGCACTTTGTTGCAGGCTCAACAACGTCGGGACGCTTGATATTCAGCTTGCGGCAATCTTCAAAGAAAGCGTCTGTATAGAACTTTGCAATTTCAAGAACTGTTTTATTTTCTCTCTTTGCGCCCTTGAGCATTTTATCTTCGCCCTCGTCGGCATCGCTTGTGAGATGTCCCACGTCGGTGATGTTCATAACGCGCTTAACATCGTAGCCAACATAGCGCAGATATTTTTCAAGCACGTCTTCCATAATATAAGAACGGAGATTGCCTATATGAGCAAAGTGATAAACTGTGGGGCCGCAGGTGTACATTGACACCTTGCCGGGCTCATGGGGGACAAACTCCTCTTTTTCGTGACTGAGTGAATTATATAATTTCATTTATTCTTCTCCTTATTCTTCCTCATATATCGGCTTTGCCATAAAGAAATATACTACGAATACAAGCACAAAGCCTATAGAAAGTGCCAACAACATCCAATTGACAACGGGAGCATTCATATCAAGATAGTCATAAAGGAAGTTGGTGGAATTAAAGCCTGCGTGCAGGAAAATGCACGGCCACAGGCTATTATATTTTTCATAAAGCAGCACCATTATAATACCCAGCGCCGCTGCATAGACGATCTGATGGATGCCGCCGCTGTGGGCAACGCCAAACCAGATGGCTGAAAGCAGCATTGCCGCTATCTGAGGCATTGCTTTTTTCATTCTTGTGTAAATAAGTCCTCTGAAAAGCAGTTCTTCTATAATGGGAGTTGCAACTGCCGTTGCAAGATACATTGAAAAGGTTGAGGCATTGCCAAACATACATTCATAAACCTTTTCGCTTTGGACCGCTTCCTCTGCAATTGAGGGAACGGCAACGCTTATATAGCTGATGATAAAAACAACAACAACCTGAAGCGCAGCGCCAAAACCGAAAGCAGCGGGAAGTGCTGCAAACTGAGTTTTGTTCAGGCCCACTTCTCCTGCAAAGCTCTTTTTCCTTGCAACGTAAATTATCCAATACACTGCCGCAAGAGCTACATACGCAAAAACCATCACATAACTATAGTTTTCAGAAAACACGTTCCAGAATGCATCACTGAGCCCCATATACCCTGCGCTGTCAACAATATTGGTTCCGCCTGCCAGCAAGCCTGAAACCACTGCCGTATACACTGTCTGCGCTACGGCTACAACTGCATAAAAAACAGCATAGAAGCCTGCACACTTAAGAAGCGCAAGTGCAATTGCGCCAACCTTTGACGAGCGCTTTTTTTCCTGCGCTACTGAGGCACCGCACACTGAACAAAATTGCTGATTTTCAAATTGCAGGGGACTTCCGCAATATCTGCAGTACATACTTTTCTCCTTTACTTTGCTTCAAGCTCTTTGATCTTAGCTTCAAGCTCGCGCATTTTATGCTGAATTGCGCAAATATCCTGAGAAACGGGGTCGGGAATATGAACCTGGTCCAGATCCACTCCTGTTTTCTTGCCCGCTACTCTTACAACGTGGGCAGGGATACCAACTGCCGTTGCATTTTCGGGAACGGGGCCAAGCACTACTGCGCCCGCCGCGATCTTTGCACCGTCACCAACTGTGAAGTTACCAAGGACCTTTGCACCTGCGCCGACCATAACGTTATTGCCAAGCGTGGGGTGACGCTTGCCCGTGTCCTTACCTGTACCGCCAAGAGTTACGCCCTGATAAAGCGTGCAGTTATCTCCGATGATAGTTGTTTCACCGATAACAACTCCGCTGCCGTGGTCGATAAACAGTCCCTCTCCGATAGTTGCGCCGGGATGGATCTCAATGCCTGTTAAAAATCTTGCTGTCTGAGAAATAAAGCGGGCAGTTGTGTACATTTTTCTCTTATAGAATTTATTTGAAACTCTGTAAGCAAGGATAGCGTGCAGACCTGAATAGAGAAGCGCTGCTTCCATTCGGCTTTTAACCGCAGGGTCTCTCTGGCAGATAGCATCTATATCCTTTTTTACTTCGTCAGCAAAAGTGATAACGTTCTCAGGAAGTTTGCCTGCCGCTTTCACAAGAGACTTTTCCATTTCTGCGCGGTTCAATTCGATTTTAAATTTCATAACGTGCCTCCCCTGCCTTCAAAAATAAAAGGCTAAGGTTAAATTTAAGGTAAAGATAAGAACTAAAATCTGATTGCGGATTTTTCCTTATCTCTTCTCTCCAAACGAATCTTATTCGTTTGGAACAGATATATCTTCGTCTGTGCGGACCATAATACCGTCTTCAAAATATCCGTCTTTGTATATTCTTCCGTCGGCCCACTGATATGTGCCTACGCCCCACATAGTGTTGTTTTTGAATTCGCCTGTATAATTTTCGCCGCTTGCCCAGATATAAGTGCCTTTTCCATGACGGACGTCATTTTCAAAGCTGCCCTCATATTTGTCACCGTCGGCATAAATAAACACGCCCTCGCCGTGCTTTTTGTCGCCCACAAAGGTCCCGGTATATGAAGAGCCGTCTGCCCACTGCAGCTTGCCCTCGCCCTCTCTTTTGTCAGCAACAAACGTACCCTCATAATATGAGCCGTCACTCATAGTATATTTCCCGAAGCCGTCTTTAAGTCCTTTATTAAAAGAGCCCTCATAAACGTCTCCGTTGGGGAATGTGAGCTTGCCTTCGCCTGTTGCTTCATCGGCAACGAATTCACCTTCATAAACTCTGCCGTCAGCAAAAGTCAGCTTGCCTTTTCCATGGCGCACAAGGTCTTTCGTTTCGCCCTCGTATTTATCCCCGTTGGAATACTCTATAACGCCTGTTTCCGTGTTGACGGAAGCAGAAAGGCCGTCCTTGGCATTTCCCTTTCCGCTGAATGTCATTCTTCCGCTTTTGGGTTGGCCTTCGAAATCTACCTTACCAACGAATGTTACGGAATATCCGTCTTTAAAATTATATTTTGTATATCTGAAGCCTGCAAGATACAGAACGCCCACAACAAGCGCAATTGCCGCCACCATACAGACCGCTATCACAATAATATTGGTTCTGCCGCTGAAGCCGCTTTTAAGTTTTCTCTTTTTGGGTGATTTCTTTTCGCTCACTTCTATGACGTTCCTTTCTTTTGGTTTTTACAGGTTTTTATACATAGTGATAACAGAGTCAACCAATTCAAGAATATAGGGAATGCATCTTATAGCCACAACTGCAACAACAAACGCTGCAACTATACCTATTGCAACCTGCGCAAGAGACGTTCCCTTATCCGTATATCTGATCTCTGCCTGAATACGCTTTTCCTCAAGAACATAGAGCTTTGCTTTTTTTGCATCATACTTTTTCTTTCTTTCGATGCTGAAAAAGCGGCAAAGTCCGCGAACAAAGGCTGAATCCTTTCCGCCCTTTATTTCACATTCCTCAGGATTTGCGATCTTTACATATTTGATGAGCGCGCTGTCGCCGCAAACTGCGCGGCAACGCAAAGCATCTGCTCTGACGCCTGCTTCATGCAACGTCAGCGCATTTTCAGGGCAGTTTGCTCCCTTTTTAACAAGGGAGCGAACAACTGCGCCAAGATAAGTTTTATTATAGTACGAAAGAATTCCTGCAATGACGAAGCCTGCAAAAAGCCCCCAGATTATTATGGGGAGAGTTGTTACGGGATTATCAAAGGTGAAATTCTCGTAGAATGCTGCAAGAGTTACTGTCATTTCACTCAGTCGCGGCGAAGAACGTCAACGCCAAGATACTTGCGGAGAACATCGGGAACGTTTACGCTGCCGTCAGCATTCTGGTTCTGTTCAACGATTGCAGGAAGGATACGGCTTGTTGCAAGGCCGGAACCGTTGAGTGTGTGAACAAACTCTGTTTTATTGGAGCCGTCTCTCTTGAAACGGACGGAACCGCGGCGCGCCTGATAGTCACGAGCGTTGGAAACGGAAGAAACTTCCTTATATCCGTCCATAGAAGGAATATGGATCTCAACGTCATAAGTTCTTGCCATAGATGCAGAGCAGTCTGCAGCTGCAAGCTTAACCGTTCTGAAGTGGAAGCCGAGGCCCTTAACAAGAGCTTCTGCCTTGCCTACAAGCTCTTCAAAAGCTGCATCGGAATCTTCAGGCTTTGTATACTGAACCATTTCAACCTTATTGAACTGGTGTCCTCTTACCATACCTCTTTCATCAGCGCGGTAGGAGCCTGCTTCGCGGCGGAAGCAAGGTGTGTAGGAAATATACTTACGGGGCAGGTCTGCCTCTGTGAGAATTTCATCGCGATGGAGAGAAACGAGAGCTGTTTCAGCTGTGGGAAGCATAAAGAGACGGCGCTCGTCTTCCTTTTCTCTTTCAAGCCAATAAACTTCGTCTTTAAACTTGGGGAACTGACCTGCTGTCTGTCCGCACTCGTAGCCAAGCATATGGGGAACGAGAACAAGCTCGTATCCGTCAGCAAGGTGAGTATCAATAAAGTAGTTAAGAAGCGCCCATTCAAGACGCGCGCCCATTCCGCGATAGATCCAGAAGCCGTTACCGGAGAGCTTTGTGCCTCTCTTATAGTCGATAAGACCAAGGTCTGTACAAATATCAACGTGGTTCTTAGGCTCAAAATCAAAGATATGGGGTTCGCCGAAATAGCGGATAGGCTCGTTGTTTTCCTTTCCGCCGGGCTTAAGGTCTGCATCGGGAAGGTTGGGAAGACCAAGCATGAGCTCGTTATATTCTGTTTCAATTTCAGCAATGCGGGCATCGTTTGCCTTGATATCTGCTGCAAGCTCCTTCATCTTTGCGAAAACGGGAGCAACGTCAGCGCCCTCTTTCTTAAGACGGGGAATATCCTTATTTACCTTATTCTGCTCTGCCTTTTTAGCTTCGTTTTCAGAGATCATGGCGCGGCGCTGAGCATCAAGCTCAACAATGCGTTCAACCTCGCTTCTTGCTTCCTTGCCCTTAGCTGCAAGGCGGGCAATTACATCTTCTGTATTTTCTCTAATAAGCTTAATATCTAACATTTTGGTTTACTCCTTATTCTTTTTTACCTTCCCCAGCGGGGAAGGGGGACCGCTTGCGGTGGATGAGGAGAACAATTAACCTATTCTCAATCACCGCTGCGGTGCTTTATTAATTACACTATAAATTATGAATAATCTCCTCATCCGACCCTTCCACTGCGTGGCGCGGGCCACCTTCTCCGCTGGAGAAAGTTTTGTTTTTGTTTACTCCGCAGTTATATCCTTACCGCAGAGGATGGAAAGCAATTTTTCAAGATCGCCATCGCCGCCGTATTCAATAGAAACGGTTTTTCTCTGGCCTTTGGTCTGGATCTTGCAATATCTGCCTGTGAGTCCCGTTACCTTCTTTTCAAGCTCGGCAACATAATCAACCTTCAAAGGCTCTATCTCGTTTTCATTCTTTTCAGGCTTGTTAGCCTTGCGCACAAGAGCCTCCGCCTCGCGAACGGAAAGATTGTTATTTATGATCTTCTCTGCAAGAGCTCTCAGCTTTGAACGGTCACGAAGGCCCAGCAGCGCTTTACAATGACCTGCGCTCAGCTTATCACCTTGTAAAAGATCGGAAATTTCTTCGGGAAGATCAAGCAATCTCAGCGAGTTTGCAATAGAGCTTCTGCTCTTGCCAAGGCGGCCTGCAACCTCTTCCTGAGTGAGCTCGAACTGATCTATCAAAGCTCTGTACGCTTTCGCTTCTTCATAAGCGTTAAGGTCTTCTCTCTGGATATTTTCGATAAGTGCTATCTGTGCCGTTTTCAGATCGTCCGCTTCCATAACGATAGCGGGGATCTCAGTGAGGCCTGCAAGCTTTGATGCTCTCCATCTGCGCTCGCCTGCGATTATCTGATAAAATCCGCTGCCAACCTCTCGAACAAGAATGGGCTGAAGCACTCCGTTTGCCGCAATTGAATCGGCAAGCTGCGAAAGCGCTTCGTTATCAAAATTCTTTCGGGGCTGATCACTTTTGGGTTCAACATCGGATATGCGAAGGCTCGTTACGCCGCTGCCGTCGCTCTCGATGGAATTATCGTCAAATATAAAATCAAGACCGCGTCCAAGACCTGTTTTCTTTGCCATAATTCTCCCCCTTACATTACTCTTTCAACAAGCTCTTTTGCCACATTCATATATGCAAGAGAACCCTTGGAATATTTATCGTGATAATAAATGGGCTCGCCGAAGCTGGGTGCCTCTGACAGTTTAACACTTCTTGTGATAGATGTCTTGAAAAGCTTGTCGCTGTAATATTTTTTCAATTCTTCCATAACCTGCGCGGAAAGATTGAGTCTGCCGTTATACATTGTTACAAGTATACCTGTTACGGTGAGGGTTTTATTATAAAGCTGCTTTACCTTCTTGATGGAAAACATCAGCTGTGAAAGACCTTCAAGGGAATAATACTCGCACTGCATAGGAATTATAACCCCGTCAGAGCAGGAAAGCGCATTGACCGTGAGCATTCCAAGGGAAGGAGGACAGTCGGTGAAAATGAAATCATAATCATCATAAAGAGGCTCAAGCACTCTCTTCAGCGCGCTCTCTCTGTGCTCCATTTCAAGAAGCTCTATTTCTGCGCCCGCAAGCTCAATGGTTGCAGGAATTATAGATAAATTGGAATATTCAGTTTTTATAACGGAAAGGCGGGAATCGTAATATCCGAGCAGCGCGCCGTACATAGAATAACGCAATCCCTTTTTGTTTACACCAACTCCGCTTGTGCTGTTGCCCTGAGGGTCAAGGTCACAAAGAAGCACTCTGTAGCCAAGCGCCGCAACACACGCCGCAACATTCACGGCCGAAGTGGTCTTTCCAACTCCACCCTTCTGGTTTGCGAATGATATTATAATAGGTTTCGACAATGGAATACCTCCATATACAATTTCTCATATTGATTATATATTTTTTACTTCCCATTGTCAACATAATTCGAGTCTAAATTGTTTGGGATAAATAAATAAGATGGACTGTTGTTGGTAGAAATATTCGGGGGAAACTTTTTGAGGAAAAGTTCTCCCCCGAACCCCCTTCAAAACCTTTTCGCAGAAAATCCCCTTCCACCCCCACACAAGTGGGGTTGGAAGGGGATCTTTTACAAAGAGGTTTGGGGGTGGGTTTGGGAGGAGACCTTTCCTTAAAAGGTCCCTCCCAAGTATTTTTATAAACTACGATCCACCTTATTTATCTATCCTCATTCATATCAAAAGATTTGATAATCACTGCGGATTCGGGGGCGAGAGTTCCATTGAAATACTCGCCTGTGAGCACGTTTCTGCCCACGATTCCGCAATTTGCGTTAGTTTTATTGACGTTTGCAGCGACTATCAGCTTTTCATCGCCCTCGCCGCGTTCAAACATAATAAATCCGCGATTATATCTTATGACTTTAAAAAGACCGTCCTCAAGCACTTTTTCACGTTTACGCATAGTGCCAAGGCGTCTATAGTGTTCAACAAGCTCTGTTTCTTCATTGCCCCAGGGGAAAGTTGCGCGGCAGAAGGGATCGTGATAACCTTCAACGCCTGCTTCATCTCCGTAATAAACGGAGGGCACGCCATACACCGTATACTGAATTATGGACGCGATCTTAAGCAGTTTTATTGCTCTTGCTCTGTTTTCGGGACTCATTTTACGAACGGAAAGCTCGCTGTTGGAAAGACCCAGAGATTTATGAGACTGGTCACCCAACTCGGTCAGTATTCTGTCCGTATCATGTGTGCCGACGATATTCATAAGGCTATCGCTGACGCATTTAGGATAAGAAGCATAAAGAGTTGTGAGAGTGTTGGCAAGGTCGGCAGAATTTCCGCTGAGAACATAGTTCATAACGGAGGTTCTGAAGGGATAGTTCATAACGCTGTCAAGCTGACCGCCCTGAACGTATTTTCTGCGGTTTCCGTACGCCACCTTATCTGCTGCATTTTCCCAAACTTCGCCGATAATTATCGCATCGGGATTTGCTTTTTTAACTGCAACTCTCAGCTCGTCAAGGAAAATATCGCAAAGCTCGTCAGCAACGTCAAGTCGCCAACCGCCGATGTTTTTATTTACGTATTTAGCGCAAATACCGTCGTCAGAGGTGAAAAATCTTCTGCACTCCTCATTATTATGATTGAGACGGGGCAGAATTTCAATTCCCCACCAGCTGTCGTATTTACCGTCGGGCTTGAAGCAATACCAATCGCGATAGGGAGACTCCTTGCTCTGCCAAGCGCCGAGGCTGTCATATTTGCCTTTTCTGTTGAAATAGATACTATCATCGCCCGTGTGATTGAATACTCCGTCAAGAACAAGCTTTATACCGTACTTTTCAGCTTCTCGGATAAGGTTATCAAGAGCTTCATCACCGCCGAGGCACTCGTCCACGCGGTTGTAATCGCCCGTATCGTATCTATGGTTTGAATATGCTTTGAATATGGGATTGAGATATATAATGGTTACGCCCATTTCGTGAAGATAGGGCAGCTTTTCAGCCACTCCCCAAAGATCTCCGCCGTAGAAAAGGTTATTTTCCAGGGGAGCGCCGGGATAAAGGCTATACTGGGAAATAGGAGCTGACCAATCGCTTTCGTAAACCGCGTCAACTCTATCCTGCTTTGCTTTTCCGCTCTTATAGAATCTATCAGGGAATATCTGATACATCGTGCCGCCGCGAAACCACTTAGGTGTGTCAAAATCCTTATCATACACTGTCAGCATAAAGAATTTTCCGGGGCGCTTATCAAGATTGAAATGAACGTTATCATATGCGCAGGCATAAAGAACGTCAAAACCGCGATGGAATATGAAGGTGTAGTAATAAAGTCCCACGCCGATCTGCGACATATCAAGTTCAAGCTCATATGTTCCATTCTCGATCCAGCTGAGATCCATATCCATATCGGGCTTTCCGTCCTGGTGAAGACGCATAGTTACGGCTGTGACTCCGCTGCTTCTGTCGCAGTGAGATGTCCACCTGATCTTTTCCGCCTCAGAAAAGGCGCCAAAAAGGGTTACGTCCTTTTCGCCGCAATGCTTTTCTATAGTGATTTCTGATTTTGCCGAAAACTGATCGGCCATTTTTATAAGCATAACTATCTATATCCTTAATTTAAGTTATAAACCCAAAAGGCAGGTCATGCGGCAAAATTACCCCCATGACCTGTCGTTATTGCAGATTAATTATTATTAATTAACCCTTGATAAGTCTCTCGATGTTCCAGATGCGGTCAGCATATTCCTTAATGCTTCTGTCAGCGGCAAACTTGCCTGCACCTGCAATATTATAGAGAGATCTCTTATTCCATTCCTTCTGATCTGCATATACGCGGGCAACTTCCTGCTGAGTCTTTCTGTAGGACTCGAAGTCTGCCATACACATAAAGGGATCGGAATGGAGCAGATATTCAGCGATATGAGAGAAGGATTCGCCGTTATATCCTGCGCTGAGACTGTTAACAACCTTCTGGAGCACCTGATTTTCGTGATAGTACTTGGAGCTCTTATAATCCATAGCATAGATATACTGAGCTTCTTCAGCAGTGAGACCAAATGTGAACATATTCTCTGTGCCTGCCTGCTCCATCATTTCAATGTTTGCGCCGTCAAGTGTGCCGATTGTGAGGGCACCGTTGATCATAAGCTTCATACAGCCTGTGCCGCTTGCTTCCTTACCTGCAAGAGAGATCTGCTCGGAAAGTTCTGCTGCGGGCACGAGAGCTTCTGCCATTGTTACGCAGTAGTTCTCAATGAATACAACGCGAAGTTTTTCGCTGATTTTCTTATCTTTTGCGATCTCCTGGCTGAGGCACCAGATAAGCTTGATGATCTCCTTAGCCATATGATATCCGGGAGCAGCCTTTGCACCGAAGATGAATGTTCTGGGCTGGATATCGAGATCGGGGTTTTCCTTGAGCATCTGATACATATGAATGATATTCATAGCATTCATAAGCTGACGCTTATACTCGTGAAGACGCTTGATCTGAACGTCGAAGAGAGAATCTGTGTTGAGAACAACGCCTGTCTTTTCCTTCATAAGTTTAGCGAACTTCACCTTATTCTGAGCCTTTATCTTGCCCAGCTTTTCAAGAACTGCATCGTCATCAGCAAAATTGCGGAGGCCTGCAAGCACTGTGGGGTCCTTCTTGAATCCGTCGCCAACACAATCTGTGATGAGCTTGGAAAGAGAGGGGTTGGAATAGCACAGCCATCTGCGGTGAGCGATACCGTTTGTTACGTTATCGAACTTTTCAGGCCAGATGCGGTAGAAATTCTTGAATGTGATATCACGGAGGATACCGGAATGGATCTCAGAAACACCGTTTACGTGGTGAGAACCGATGATTGCCAGGTTAGCCATACGAACCTGACCGTTTGCAACAACAGCCATTTCAGCAATTCTATCCCAGTTGCCGGGGAACTTTTCCCAGATCTCGTGGCAGAAACGCTCGTTGATCTCTTTGATGATCATATAAAGTCTGGGCAGACGGAGACGGAAGATCTCTTCGCCCCACTTTTCAAGTGCTTCGGGAAGAACTGTATGGTTTGTATATGAGCATGTGCGGCATACGATATCCCATGCTGTATCCCAATCCATGCAGTATTCATCAAGAAGGATACGCATAAGTTCGGGAACGCACATTGCAGGGTGTGTATCATTGATATGGATTGCAACCTTATCGGGAAGTGTTTCGATATTGCCGTATACTGCCATATGGTCACGAATGATGCTCTGGCAGGATGCTGATACCATAAAGTACTGCTGTGTGAGACGGAGAACCTTACCGTCGTAGTTATTATCAGCGGGATAAAGAAGCTTACAGATAATATCTGCAGCAAGAGACTTCTGAGCTACGTTGTCGTTATAACCGCCTGTATAGTCACCGATAGCGAGACGCTCGGGAGCTGCTGCTCTTGCCTTCCACAGACGAAGCTGGGAAACTGCCTGGGAATCTGCGCCGCTCATCATCATATCATAGGGAACTGCTTCGATCGTTTCGCAGTTATCGTATGCAATAACGTGTCTGCCTTCGTCCCAAAGTTCTCTTACCTGGCCGCCAAAGCGCACCTTATAAACTCTGTCCTCACGGGGTGTGAGCCAGATACCGCCGCCGGGGAGCCAGTTATCAGGAAGCTCAACCTGGTGGCCATCTACGATTCTCTGCTTGAAGAGACCGTATTCGTAGCAAAGTGAGAAGCCTGTTGCGGGATAATCAAGAGAAGAAAGGGAGTCAATAAAGCAAGCTGCAAGACGGCCGAGACCACCGTTGCCGAGACCTGCATCGGGTTCGCATTCATAAAGATCGTCGATCTGATGGCCCATAGAAGAGAGAGCCTTCTTATAAGTGTCATCAAGGCCAAGGTTGCAGAGGTTATTCTTGAGGCTGCGGCCTACAAGATATTCCATGCACATATAGTATACGCGCTTTGCGCCTTCTTCATTAACCTTTTTCTTAAATTCCTGACGCTTTGCGCTGAGAATATCACGAACTGTGAGGGCAGCTGCCTTATACATCTGCTCCTTGGATGCTTCTTCAGGTGTGCATCCGAAATATCTGGAGAGTTTGGATTCAATATTCGCCTTTACTTCGGCGGTGTTAGGTGTATAATTCATTGGTTTGTTTTTTCCTTCCGGGATTTAATATATAATTCTATTTAAAATTTTAAATTCAAAATTTAAAAATTTTATTTTCAGCGATTTTTTCACATTTCCTCATAAAGATCTGCATAAGCTTCTGCTGATCTTTTCCAGGAAAAGTCTGTTTTCATAACGCGCTGCTGCAGCTTTCTCATTTCAGGCTGATCATCATAAAGAGATATTGCCAGAAGAAGCTTTTCATAGAGCGCCTTTGCAGAATACTGGCCAAAGGTGAGTCCGTTTCCGCTGATGATCCCCTTGTCGTTGCGGTAGTCCTTTATGGTATCATAAAGGCCGCCTGTCTGTCTGGTGATGGGAACGGAACCATAGCGGGATGCGATCATCTGCGCAAGGCCGCAGGGCTCGCTCTTTGAAGGCATCAGGAAAAAGTCGGATGCGGCATAAACTCTGCGGGAGAGGCTTCTGTCAAAGGTGATAAGAGCTCTCATCTTTTCAGGATATGCCTCTTCAAGCCATCTGAAAAAGCTTTCGTGTTCATATTCGCCCGTTCCGATAACAACAAGCTGAACGTCGTTTGAAAGCAGCATATGAGAAACTGCGTGAACAAGGTCGATACCCTTATGATTTGCAAGGCGTGTTATCATTGCAAACATGGGAACGTCCTTCTCGGGAAGAGAAAGTTCCTTCTGCAAGGCAGTTTTGTCAATTTTCTTGCCGCTTATACTGCGCCACATATAATTTTTCGCAATATTTTCATCGGTGTGGGGATCATAAAGCTCCTCATCGATGCCGTTGATAATACCGCTAAGCTTATGCGCGTTTTTCACAAGGATGGACTGAAGTCCGCAGCCGTATTCCTCGGTTTTGATCTCTTCGGCATAGCGGGGGCTTACTGTTGTTATTTTATGTGCACATTCTATTGCAGCCTTCATAACGTTAAGCGCGCCGTCAAACTCAGCAAGCTCTGCGTATTTCCAGGGGAGAGAGAAAAGGTCGTTAAGATTCTGCATACCGAATTTACCCTGATATTCAATATTATGAATGGTGAACACGGTAGATACATTCTTATATTTTTCATTTTCTTCGCCCATCTGCTGAACATACAAAACGCTGAGAGCGCTCTGCCAATCGTTTGCGTGAAGAACATCGGGATAATAGTCCATTTCAGACATCATCTGCGCAACAGCGCGAGAAAAGAACGCAAAGCGCTCTCCGTCGTCATAATGTCCGTAAAGCCCGTCACGCTTGAAATAAAACTCGTTATCAATAAAATAGAAAATCACACCGTTCAGGCTGAGGCTCAGAATTCCGCAATACTGATTGCGCCAACCAAGCTGCACGGTGAATATTTTTTCAGTTTTCATCAGATTTCGCCAATTTTCGCCAACACAGCCGTAAAGAGGCAGCGCAACTCTAATATCAGCATTTGCGCCCATATATTCCTTAACAGCTTTGGGAAGGCTGCCCATAACGTCTCCCAAACCGCCGCTTGAAGCGAATGGGGTACATTCAGAGCCAACATAAAGAATTTTCTTCATCGTTACCTGCCATTTATATATTAACAAAGACGAGTTTTATAACTGAAACCGAGCAAAAAATCGGTAAAAATAAAATCACAAAGGGGCGCACAAGGAGCACGCCCCTTTGTTAGAATTTATGACTGATCTATTTATTATATCAGATCATTTTGCCTTTTGCAACATAAAAAGGCTGAGTTTCGTGACCGGAAAGGTTCACGTCATCTCTGATTGTTACGTTCTTATCTGTGATAACACAGTTAAGCTGAACGTTTTCTCCTGTGCAGGAGTCCTGCATCATAACGGAGTTCTTTACAACTGTGCCCTTGCGAACTCTTACGCCGCGGAAGAGAACGGAGTTGATAACTGTTCCTTCAATAACACAACCGTCAGCGATAACGGAGTTCTTAACAACTGCGCCTTCAGCATACTTTGTAGGAGCTGTGTTACGAACCTTTGTATATACGGGACGATCCTTTGTGTTGAAGAGCTCGTTACGAACGTCTGCACGGAGGATCTCCATATTAGCTGCAAAATACTTGGGAAGGCTGCCGATCTCTGCATAGTAGCCGTCGAAATCGTAAGCCACAAACTTTGAGGAAGCCATTGCAGCTGCGAGAGCCTGTGTATAGAAGTCCTTATAGCCATAGGAAACTGATGTATGAAGAGTGCTTACAAGGAAGCCTGTGTTGATAACAACGATATTTGTGCAAACGTTGAACTCGCCCTTTGTCATGGGAGAGCTGTCAACGATCTCTGTTACGTTGCCTTCAGCATCAGCATTGATGATTGCATACTGACCTGCTTTGCCGCCTTCAAGGTTCATCTTCTTTGTTACGAATGTAACGTCAGCGCCCTTTGCTTCGTGATAATCAAGAACTGCGTTAAGGTCGATGTTGCAGATATCGTCACAGTCGGAGAGAACTACAACTTCTTCATCGCAGTGGTTGATAAAGTCGATAGCGCCAAGCATTGCTTCAAGTCTGTTTGTATAGAGCTTGCCGCCGATGGGGCTGTCAGAGGAACTTACATAGGGAGGGAGGATTCTGATACCGCCGCTTCTTCTTGCAAGGTCCCAGTCCTTACCGTTTCCGATATGGTCCATAAGGGAACGATAATTATTATGCGTGATAATTCCAACTTTGTCAATACCCGAATTTACCATATTTGACAAAGTAAAGTCAACTAATCTGTATCTTCCGCCGAAAGGAATGGACGCCATTGTGCGTTCAGCTGTCATTTCGGGGATGCTTATATCATGAATATTAGAGAAAATAAGTCCTGCAGCAGTCATAATCACTTCTTATCCTTTCTGAGCTCGGGAATCATTACACCGGCATCAATTTTTTCACCGTCGGCAATCACTGTGCCTTCACCAAGAACCGTGATATCTTCAGAGTTGCCAACTTCACCGCCAACGCGGCACTTAGCACCGATTGTTACATCAGTGTCGATGAGAGCGTAGCTAAGCTCTGTGCCCTCGCCGATAACTGTTCCGCTCATAACAACGCTGTCGCGAACAACTGCGCCGGGCATAACCTTTACGCCGGGGAACAGAACGGAATTCTTAACTGTGCCATAGATCTCACAGCCTTCGGAAATGATGGAGTTTTCGATCTTACCGTCACAGCCGACATACTGAGGAGGAAGAACCTGGTGACGTGTATAGATTCTCCACTTTTCGTCAGCAAGGGAGAAAATGGGGTTCTCGCCAAGGAGATCCATATTTGCTTCCCAGAGGCTGGAGATTGTTCCAACGTCTTTCCAGTAGCCTTCGAATTCGTAAGCATACATTCTCTCGCCTGCCTTAAGCATATTGGGGATAATGTTCTTACCGAAGTCGTTGGAGGATTCAGGATCAGCAGCATCGGCATTGAGATACTCAGCCAGCTTGCTCTTTGTAAAAATGTAGATACCCATGGAAGCCTTTGTGGAATCGGGATTCTTGGGCTTTTCGGAGAATTTGAAGATCTTCTGCTCATCATCTACGGAAAGGATACCGAAGCGGCTTGCTTCCTCGATCGGAACATCGAGAACTGCGATTGTACAGTCAGCGTTGTTCGCCTTGTGGAATTTAAGCATCTTAGCGTAGTCCATCTTATAGATGTGGTCGCCGGAGAGGATCAGAACATACTCAGCGTCATAGCGATCGATGAACTGCATATTCTGATAGATAGCATTCGCTGTGCCCTTATACCAGTCTGCAGAATGTGTGCCCTGGTAGGGAGGCAGGATCTTTACACCGCCGTATGTTCTGTCCAGGTCCCAAGGAAGACCGTTGCCGATATACTCGTTAAGAAGCATAGGCTGATACTGAGTGAGAACACCTACGGTGTCGATGCCGGAGTTGGTACAGTTAGAAAGGGGAAAGTCTATAATGCGGTATTTTCCGCCGAAGGGAACCGCAGGCTTTGCAACTTTCTGTGTAAGTGCGTAAAGACGGCTTCCCTGCCCTCCTGCAAGCAGCATAGCCACGCACTCTTTCTTTTTGAACACTTTGAAAATCCTCCTTATAGATTACATTAATATAAATAATATTATATTTATAACTTTTTTAGCACTCCCACGCTTTATGTAGCGCAAATTATTTTGCGGATATTTTCTTCACGCGTTTAAAGACGCACGCGCTGTATGCAGGGAGATTTATTTTCAGCGACTGCTCAAAACCGTTTTGCCACTTTTCAACGCTGCGAACCCTGCCGTTAAGCTTATTGGTTCCGCCATAGTGCCAATCGTCGCTTGCAAATATTTCTTCATATATGCCCGACGCGGGAACTCCTACGTAATACTCGGATATATCCTCGGATGAAAAATTGAACACGGCAATGATCTCTTTGCCGGAGGCATCGATTCTTCCGTAGGAAACCGTTTTTCTCTGACCGTCCTGAGAATCTATCCATCTGAATCCGTCCCAGCCACCGTCATTTTCCCACAGGGCAGGTGTTTTAAGATAAAGGTTGTTTAGCTCCGCGCAGAAAAGCTGATATCTTGCGTGCTTTTCATAATCAAGCAGGAACCACTGTATGCTTGCGTGAGGATCCCACTCATCAAACTGAGATATTTCATTGCCCATAAACGAAAGTTTTTTGCCGGGCTGAGTCATAAAATATGTCATAAAAACTCTCATTTGCGCGAACTTTTCGTCATACGTTCCGTTCAGCTTCGTTACAAGAGAATGATTTCCAAAGGAAACCCTCATATGAGAAAGAGGAAGAATATGTCGCTGAGAATACGATGATTTTACAGGATCAACTATTTTATTATGCGCCTTTGAACGCTCTTCGGAGGGAAGGCTTGCATAGCTTATTACGCTATCGGCCCATTCCTTATTCCATTTAAGCGAAAAGCCGAGACCGTTTGCGCGAAAATCGGTTACGTCAACTCTGCTGCCCGAATCCTCTGCTATCATCAGCACATCGGGATAATGCTCAAGCATTGTGCGATTGAGCTTTCTGAAAAAGTTTGCGGCTTCATAGGGCGCGCGGTCCCCATAGATATCATAGCTGAAGCGACAATCCTCTTCGTTATAGTCAAGAGAAAGCATTGAGGAGATATCATCAAACTTTATTCCGTCTATATGATAAACGTCTGCCCAATACACCGCGTTTGATATAAGAAAGCTCTGAACCTCAGGCTTGCAGATATCGAAGCAAACTGTTGTTTCTCCCGAATTTTCTTCATTTATATTATATTCGTATACGTTTCCGCCGTCAAAAAGCGAAATTCCGTGGCTCTCCTCAGGAAAGAAGGAACAGTTCCATTCAAGAATAACTCCGATGCCGGCATTATGCATCGTGTCCACGAATCCCATAAAATCCTTAGGATCGCCAAAGCGGGAGGTTGGGGAAAAATATCCCGTTGTATCTGAAATGATAGCTCCGCCTGAATAATATTCGCAAACAGGCATCAGAGCTATGTGCGTATACCCCATCTGAACTGCATAGGGAGCCAGCTCCTCCGCAAGCTCAGAATAGGAAAGAAAGGTTCCGTTATGGCGCTTTTTCCATGATTCAGGATGAACCTCATAGATATTCATGGGGTTCTTCATAACTCTTTCACGGGTGTACTTATTCGCTCTCAATTCAAGCCAGCCGCCATCCTTCCACTTATAACCGGAAAGGTCGAAAAATCTTGAGCTGAACTTAGGATAAGATTCGCTATAAAAAGCATAGGGATCGCATTTGTAGGTTTCGCCCGCTGCAGATCTGAACTTAAACTCATATGCAAAGCCGTTTCCGAAATACTCACCGGAAATGCGCGCCTCCCATATTCCTTTATTATCAACTCTTATCATAGGATCGTTTTCAGACCAGCCGTTGAAAAGACCTGTTACGTAAGCCTCCTCAGCATTGGGGGCCCAAACGCGGAAAACATAATCCTTGCCTTGACGATGAGCACCGAAATATTCATAAGCCTTATAGTTCGTACCTTCGTGAAAAAGATACGAAGCATTATTCATATTAGGTGCCTTCATACAATTCTCCCATTTTGACTAATTAACATTCTTTTAATAATTATAACATCACAAAGTTCACAATTCAATACATTTGGTCATATAAATTTTTCAATAAATTGAATTTTTTGTGTTTTTTTCACTAAAAATCAGCATTTCTTCCCTTTTTTATGGTTTAAATAGCTATTTTTCTTTCACAACGCTTAAAGTTTTACAATATATCCCATCTCATTGTTGCAAAATGCGCAAAAAAAATAATAAAAAATTGCTTTTACTATTGACAATAACCAAGGTTTGTGCTATTGTAAAGACATCTTTTTTGCAATTTAGCGCGAAAAAGTGTTAAAGTAAATTTTGCGGACAAGTGTCCGTTTCCCCATAGGCCAAAAGTTCAGGTCCCACGAGGGAAAGAAAGGAAATTCTCATGAAAACTCTCAAACTTTTAGCTTTGGTTCTCGCCTCAGTTATGATGCTCACAATGCTCGTTGGTTGTGATGCTCCCGACGCTGATGACGGAAAATACGTAGTTGGTATCTGCCAGCTGACCGAGCACGTTGCGCTTGACGCTGCAACTCAGGGCTTCAAGGACGCTCTCGTTGCTGCTCTCGGCGAAGAAAACGTTGAATTTGACTATCAGAGCGCTCAGGGCGACTCCAATACATGCTCCACCATCTGCAACCAGTTTGTTTCTGACGGTGTAGATCTTATCCTCGCAAACGCAACTCCCGCGCTTCAGGCTGCAGCAGCCGCAACAAACGAAATTCCGATCCTCGGCACATCCGTTACAGAGTATGGTGTTGCTCTTGAAATCGACGATTTCAGCGGCACAGTTGGCGGCAACATCTCCGGCACAAGTGACCTTGCTCCCCTTGACAAGCAGGCTGATATGATCACAGAGTGGTTCCCCAATGCAAAGAAGGTTGCTCTGCTTTACTGCTCCGCCGAAGCAAACAGCCAGTATCAGGTTGACGAAGTTAAGAAGTATCTGGAAGCAAAGGATATCGAAGCAACTCTCTACTCCTTCGCTGACTCCAACGATATCTCCGCAGTTTGCACAACTGCTGCAAACGAAAACGATGTTATCTACGTTCCCACAGACAACGCTGTTGCTGACAACACAGGTATCATCGACAACATCTGCCGTCCTATGAACAAGCCCGTTATCGCAGGCGAAGAAGGTATCTGCAAAGGCTGCGGCGTTGCAACACTTTCCATCAGCTACTACGACCTTGGCAAGACAACGGGTGAAATGGCAGCTAAGATCCTGAAGGGCGAAGCTGATATCGCTGATATGAAGATCGAATATACTGACGTTACAAAGAAATACAACGAAGACATCTGCACAGCCCTCGGCGTCACTCCCATTGAAGGCTATGTAGCAATCGAAACAGCTGAATAATCCCACTGTATACATAATTCTGTAAAAAAACAAATAAATCGGGTGAGAGCTATTCCATTCTCACCCGATTTTTGCTATAATATGCTATATTTATAAATTCACTTTCCAAATGAAAGGGTTTTATTATGAGAAAATCTATAAAACTGATCTCTTTTCTTTTGGCGATAATGATCGTTTCTTCTCTGACAGCTTGCGCAGAAGGCGGTGAAAAATATGAGATTGGTATCTGCCAGCTGGTTGAACATTCAGCCCACAACCAGGCAACGCAAGGCTTTATGGATGCCTTGAACGAAGAACTGGGAGAAGAAAATATCCGCTATGATATTCAGAGCGCGCAGAACGATATCACCACCTGCTCCTCTATCATCAATCAGTTCGTTTCAAACGATGTTGACCTTATCCTTGCAAATGCAACGGCTGTTTTGCAAACCGCAGCTTCTGCCACAAGCGATATTCCGATACCGGACACATCCGTTACAGAATACGGCGTTGCCCTTGATATTGAAGATTTCAACGGCACCGTTGGAAGAAACATTTCAGGCACAAGCGACCTTGCTCCACTTGACGAGCAGGCAAAAATGATCACAGAATGGGTGCCCGATGCAAAAAGCGCGGCGCTTATCTACTGCTCAGCAGAAGCAAACAGCCAGTATCAGGTTGACGTTGTGGCCGGCGAGCTTGAAAAAATGGGCGTTGAAGCAAATCTCTATCCCTTTGCCGACTCAAACGACCTTGCTGCAGTTTGTCAGAGTGCGGCTGAAGAAAACGACGTTATTTACGTTCCCACAGACAACACCGTTGCAAGCAACGCAGGCATTATCGACAATATCTGCCGCCCCCTCAAAAAGGTTGTTATTGCAGGAGAGGAAGGCACATCCTGCGGCGCGGCGGCTCTTTCCATCAGTTATTATGATATGGGTTATACGACGGGCAAAATGGCAGCCAAGATCCTTCGCGGTGAAGCTGACATATCAGAGATGCCCATTGAATATACAAACGCTGCAAAAAAATACAACAAAGAGCTTTGTGATGAGTTGGGAATCACCGTTCCCGACGGATACACACCTATAAGCTAAGCATATCCCCACAAGAAAGGACATTATTTTCCCATGGAATTGATTTCAACTCTTGCCAAGATTCCCGGCGCTTTGCCGGGCGCCTGCGCCCAGGGACTTATCTGGGGCATTATGGCTATCGGCCTTTATTTCACTTACAGAATACTTGATGTTTCCGACCTGACCGTTGACGGCTCTTTCGCTACAGGCGGTGCGGTTTGCATCGTGCTTATGCTTAACGGCTGGAACGTTTGGCTGGCGCTCCTTATGGCGTTTATCGCAGGTATGCTCTGCGGCCTTGTTACAGGTCTCCTGCATACAACCTTCGGTATTCCCGCCATCCTTTCAGGTATTCTTACTCAGCTTGCCCTTTATTCAATAAATCTGAAAATAATAGGCAAATCGAACCAGTCCATCAACGTTGACAAATACGACCTTCTGGTTTCTCTTCGCTGGGTTAAAAAGATCGCTCTCAACAACCCCCTTCTGACCGTTGCCATTATAACAATCGTTCTCGTTGCCATCTTCTATTGGTTCTTCGGAACAGAAATGGGATGCAGCATTCGAGCTACAGGCTCTAACCTTGCAATGAGCCGCGCGCTCGGCATCAACACAGACAAGAACAAGGTGCTGGGCATTATGGTTGCAAACGCTCTCGTTGCCACAAGCGGCGCTCTCCTTGCTCAGTATCAGGGATTTGCCGATGTTAACATGGGACGCGGCGCTATCGTTATCGGTCTGGCTTCAGTTATTATAGGAGAAGCGGTTTTCGGCAAGATATTCAAAAACTTTGCCCTCAAGCTTGTTTCCGTTTCTCTGGGCTCGGTTATCTACTATATCGTCGTTCAGGTGGTTATCACCATCGGCCTTGACGCAAAACTTCTCAAGCTGCTTTCCGCTGCGTTTGTTGCAATTTTCCTTGCCGTTCCCCATCTGAAGAGCAAATATTTCGCAAAACCCGTTAAAATCGTTGAAGAAGAGGGGGATACTGAAAATGCTTGACATCAGCAAAGTTTATAAAACCTTTAACGTTGGAACCGTTAACGAAAAAAGAGTTCTCAAAAATCTTAACCTCCACCTTAACAAAGGTGACTTCGTAACCGTTATCGGCGGAAACGGCGCAGGTAAATCCACTATGCTTAATATGGTTGCAGGCGTTTACCCCGTTGACAGCGGCTCTATCACAATTGACGGCGTTGACGTTACAAAGCTTCCCGAATATAAAAGAGCGCAGTATATCGGCAGAGTCTTCCAGGACCCTATGACAGGTACCGCTGCTACTATGCAGATCGAGGAAAATCTTGCCCTGGCTGCCCGCCGCGGCAAGCCCAGAGGCCTTAAAACCGGTATTTCCAAGGCTGAACGCGAAAACTACCGCGAGCTTCTTAAAACTCTTGACCTTGGTCTCGAAGACAGACTCACTTCTAAGGTCGGTCTCCTCTCAGGCGGTCAGCGTCAGGCTCTCACTCTGCTTATGGCTACTATGAATAACCCTAAGCTCCTCCTTCTTGATGAGCATACCGCCGCCCTCGACCCTAAAACCGCCCTTAAGGTGCTTACCCTCTCCGCTAAGATCGTTGAGGAAAATAACCTCACTACCCTTATGATCACTCATAATATGAATGATGCTATTAAATACGGTAACCGCCTTATTATGATGAGCAACGGACGTATAGTTTTCGACGTCAGCGGCGAAGAAAAACAAAAACTCACTAAGGCTGACCTCCTTGAAAAATTCAAGATCTCCGCAGGCGAAGAACTGGCCAGCGACAGAGTACTCCTCTCTGAGTAATAATTTATAATCCCACTACCACACCTAATAAAGTTAATCTGTAAGGATATTCCGGGGAAAACTTTTTGAGGAAAAGTTCTCCCCCAGACCCCCTTCAAAACCTTTTCGCAGAAAATCCCCTTCCACCCCCACAAAAGTGGGGTTGGAAGGGGATCTTTTACAAAGAGGTTTGGGGGAGGGTTCGGGAGGAGACCTTTCCTTAAAAGGTCCCTCCTGAGCATCCTTATAAACTAATTTTTATTAAGATATGGTAGTGGGATTATAAATTATTACTCAGAGAGGCGTACTCACAAATGAGACGGTTGTGAGCGGAGCGGAATTTAAGGGGATCGAATTCGACATCAGTGAAGCTGCGGAAGCAAGAAGCACAGATCTCATCGGCGAGGGACTTGTTGTGAAGAGAAAGGATTCTGAGCATTTCGTAGTCCTCAGCGGACTCACGGTGCATCTCGAAACGAGCAGAGATATAGGGCTCATTATCACCCGGATAAAGAAGCTTGTCGTCACCTGCAGGGAGCACACTGCGGCTGTCTGCATTAATATGTCCGGGGCAGCTTGCCTTGTAAGGATCAAGCTCACCCTGATAATTGTTCACCGACCAATGCAGGTAACCCGAGAGATCATACTTGTAGTTAGCCCAGTAAAGATAGCGTGTTGCAAGAAGGGGAATATCCATAAAACGATTTATATATCCATCGTCTCTCGGATAAAGACAAACATAATGCCAAACCTCGTCGCCGTCTTCTTTGAAGTTTTCAAAAGCATCGCGGTTTCTTTCAAATTCGTCAGCGCGGGGCACCCAGATGTCAATGGCACCGTAAACGGGCACGTAGGACACCGCATCGTAGATCTTTATTTCAGGCAGATATCGCCTTACCATACAAGCAAGAGCCCTGTAGGTCAACGCGTTGAAACGGTTCGGCTCGTCTGCAATGCCGATGCAGAACATATCATTTTCAAGCCAGCCGTTTTCACGAAGATTTTCCCTGAGCGCAGGAAGATATTTTCTCAAAAAATCATAAGCCTCGTAGGAAAGACCGTCCATTCCGTGAACGATTATCTCAGGTCCGTCCCAAGAGCGCCTGAAGCCAATGCCGTTTATGTGGAAACCGTTAAAGCCCAGCTCAAGGAGCTTGCGGACGCGGCGGTTGAAATGGCTGAAATCAAAATGCCACTGACCGTCCTTTTTCCAGATATGCTCAGGTTCAAGGAAATATCTGTTCTGATGCATTTTGCGAAGCATACTGAGATATTTCCCATCCACTTCAAAAAATTCTTCACGACGATCCCGTGGGTCAAGACCGTGCTTTTCTATAACCTGATGAATGCAATAACCCATAGCTATCTTAAGGGTTTCCTTGGGGAGCTTTCCCTTTACTGTGACTTCAACGGGAATACGCGCTTCACTTACACTGTCGCTCAATAATATTTCCGTGGAAATATTTTCGCTTTCCACCCTGACGGCAAAATAAATCGACACTACATCATTCTTCTTCTCTATTTTCTCATTGTACGGCTTCATACAGTCGTACACGGAAAAAGGCGCTATCCTCTCGGGGAAATGAGGCAAAAATCCATTTTCAAAATTGGGGTTAGCCTCAACGGGAATAGCAATTTCCTCATATATATCAGCTCCATCAAGGCTTACAGAGAGAGCATTCTCAAAGCCTCTCACTATCACCCTGAAGGTTGCATAACTGCCCGAAAGAGCATAACCTTTATATTTGTCTGTTTCGGAAGCATAATCCCAAACGTCAGGATAAGTCCACTCACAGCTGTCTATAACTTTGTATTCCATAATATCTCCTGCATAACAAAACAGATGACACTATTTTACCACAACTGCCTCTTTATTACAACCCCGTTTTAAACTCTGACCAGCTCCTCCTCGCTTTCAAGCAGCTGACCTATTGCCTCAATATCGCGAAGAGCAAGACTGCGCATGTCTTCTCGGCGCACCTTATATCCAAGCATTTTTTCCATTTGTCATGAAAGCTCCTCCGCATCGAAATCAAAAGCATCATATACTTTGATATCTGCCGCATAGCTGAGAACGTTATCCACCTTGGGATCATAGGAAAGAGCTGAAACGGGAATTCCTGCAGATATAGCCGCAAGAAGAAAATGAAGCCTCATTCCAATGGCAAAATCGGCATTTTTCTGCAGGCCCAAAAGAATGGGCGCATCAGTGGGACTGACAACGTAACCGCCCGTCATATCCGCCATTGCGGCAGACAGCGCAAGATCACAGCTATCCTGCATGGAAACAAATATGGGAGTTCTCCCCTTTGCCACAAAGGGAAGAAGGGCGTGAAGAAGACTATCCTCATTCACCTGTCGGCTGCCCTTGCAGCGTCTGACGGAAACTGTGAAATACTTTTCCTCATAAATCCCCCTGTCACATAAAAAACGACGCACCTCGCTTGGCGGCGCAGCATCTATAAGGAAAAAAGGGTCGGAAGAAAGCACCGACTCCACTGAAAGCTCCCTTAGTTGCAAATGCGACGCCTCATCTCTCACGCTTATCATATCACACGCTCCCAAAGCAGATCGGGCAATATCTCTGCGTTTTAGCGGACCTATTCCGTTGGCATAGGCATAAACCCTTGCGCCCATATGCTTGGCAAGCTGCATAAGACGACAATAATACCTGAGGCTGCGCCCACTGGTTGCATCCTGAATAAGACTCCCACCACCGCTTATATATAAATCGGCGCCGGATAATTCCCTCACAATAGCGAGCGCGTCGTAGCGATAAACACATTTCACCCCATAGGTCTTCTTCATTTTCACGGGAGATGCGCAAAGCACCGTTATATCACACTCTGAGTACCTGTTTTTTATTTCATCTATAAGCACGGAAAGCACGGCCTCGTCTCCAAGGCTTCCGTATCCGTAGTATCCTCCGATAACTATTTTTCTTTTCATAATTTTTAAGCGTCCTTTCTCATATGTGCTCCAAGTATTGTCAAAAACCTAAATACTTATTCACACTATTAATATTTACACCTAACTGCTTGAAAAAAATGAAATAATATGTTAGAATTATCCCAAATAATTATGCCAAAAAGGAGAGATTCCCCATGAAGCATTACACAGAAACTTTTGAATACGCTACATACGATAAATGCGGCAAAACAGTGCCCTACAGAATCCACTATCCCGAACATCGCGACGAAAACGGAAAATGTCCCGCAGTTCTTTTCCTTCACGGCGCAGGAGAAAGAGGCACTGATAACTGGCAGCAGCTTAGAATCGGCCTTGACGTTGCTATGAAGGACGAAGACAGCCCCCTTCACGACGCCCTCATAATCGCTCCTCAGGTTGAGCTTGACGAAGAACAGCAGGAACGCTGGGTTTATTCAGACTGGGGCCTCGGCAACTTTAATATGGACGAGCTTGAGGAAAGCGTTTGGGTTAAGAGCGCAGTTGCTATCCTTAAGGAACAGATCGAAAAATGCAACGTTGACACCGAAAGAGTATATATCATGGGCATTTCCATGGGCGGTTTCGGCACATGGTATACTATGGCTAAATATCCCGAGCTTTTTGCTGCAGGCTTCCCCTGCTGCGGCGCAGGCGACCCCGCCAAAGCTGATATTCTTAAAAATATCCCCATTTTCACTTTCCACGGCGAAGTTGACGATACTGTTCCCGTTTCAGGCACAAGAGAAATGGTTGCGGCAATCAAGGCAGCAGGCGGCGATAAGATATTCTATAAGGAATATCCCGGCATTAGCCATTGGAGCTGGGACCTTGCTTACGGTGAAAAAGAAATCATCAAGAAAATGTTTGAAATCAGAAAGAACTAAACCTCTTGTCTGTTAAAGGAAAGAAACACTTCTCCTTTACAACCAAAAAAATGAAAAAATTACTTTTAATACTTATTATCTGCGCCACACTTTGCGGCTGCAGACCTATTGAAACAGAGGAACCGGAAAACGAAACCGAGCCTGCTGTCAATATAGATATAGAATACGAAGACAGCACCGCGCAAACAACAAGCCGTCATAACGACGGCAGAACGGTTATTTGCGTGGATGCAGGCCACGGCTTTGACGACGTTGGATGCGGCCCCTATCTTATGAGCTGCTATGAAAAAGACGTCACCTTAAAAGCCGCCAAAAAGCTGAAAGCAAGCTTGGAGGCTCTGGGCGCCGAGGTTATCCTCACCCACGACGGAGAAACATATCCCGACGAAAATGATATTATTGCAGCAGCCAACAGATTGAATATACCCCTGAAGGAAGGCGGTATAGTTGAAAATAATATTTTCTCAGCATACGAGAGAGGAATTTACGAGGAGATACTTGCAAAGGATGAAAATATTGATTTCTTTATTTCTCTCCACGTGAACAGCGTTGAAAATGCCAGCTATGTTGACGGATATGAGCTGTACTACTGCAAGGATAATCCAAACAAAGCGTTGCTCAATACATTCGGCGAAAACCTTTCTGCTGTGCTTGATAACGATCTGAGCGTTGATGCAACGGAATATGATGACTCATATATTGTTACAAAATATGCAAAGATCCCCTCCGTTCTTCTTGAAATGGGATATGCAACAAACCCTCAGGATGCAAAAAATATGACAAGCGACACTTGGCTGCAAAACCTTGCAGACACCCTTGCTGCCGAGATCGTCAAAATAGTTGAAAACTGATCAGGAGCGTATTATGATACCAAGACCCGAATACCCACGCCCTCAGCTTGTGCGCGGTGATGAAAGCTGGATAAACCTTAACGGAAAATGGTTTTTCGAAATTGATAACGCCGAAAGCGGCGGCCAAAGAGGACTTTATAAAATGGACCGCTATGAAAAAGAGATCATAGTGCCATTTGTTCCTGAAAGCGAAGCTTCGGGGATTGAAAACGTGGACTTTATGACTCGCGTTTGGTATTGCCGCACTTTCACCCTGCCCGAAAGCTTTGACAGCACCAAGGGCAAAATTCTGCTCCACTTCGGCGCAATGAACTATGAAGGCCAGGTTTGGATAAACGATGCCTTTATGGGCGAGCATAAGGGTGGATATGTTCCCGCAACGTTTGATATAACAACTGCCGTTCAGGCAGGTGAAAACAGAATCAACGTCACCTGCAAGAATGAGGTGAGAAATCCCCTGCAGCCCTCAGGCAAGCAGTGCTCCTCATATGCAAACCACGGTTGCTTCTATACACGCTGCACAGGTATCTGGCAGACTGTGTGGATAGAATACGTTCCGAACATCTATATAGACAGCATCAAAATGCTCCCCGATGTTAAGGGCGAAAAGCTTGACGTTACGGTTTACCTTGCAGGCGGTAATGCTGATATTACAGCAAAGGTGTTCTATAAGGGCGAGTTTGTCAGCGAAGCGAAAGCCATAAGCCACTGCAACACAGCAACGTTTTCCGTAAACGTGCCCGACCCTCATCTCTGGAACGTTGGCGCGCCTGAGCTTTACGATATTGAGATCACAGCAGGTGAAGATAAGATAACCTCCTATTTCGGTATGCGAAGCGTTGATATCGTGGGCAATAAATTTATGCTCAACGACAAAAGCGTTTTTATGCGCCTCGTGCTTGATCAGGGATATTACGAAAAAGGCATCTACACCGCCCTCAGCGACGACGAATTCGTTCGCGATATAAAGCTCTCTATGGCGGCAGGCTTTAACGGCGCGAGAATGCATATGAAGGTGTTTGAACCCCGATTTATCTATCACGCCGACAAAATGGGCTATCTCCTCTGGGATGAATTTCCCAACTGGGGACTTGATATTGCCCGTCCAGAAGCAATGAACTCCATGATTCCCGAATGGCTTCAGATCCTCCGCCGCGATGTGAACAGCCCTGCTGTAATCGGCTGGTGCGCGTTTAACGAGTCCTGGCCAGGCGGCTCCCCCACCCTTTATAACACAACGTATGATATAACAAAAATGTTTGATCCCACCCGCCCCGTGATCGACACTTCCGGCTGGATCCATCTGGGTAAAACAGATATATTTGACGTTCACGACTACGTTCAGCCAAAGGACGAGTTTAAAGCTCACTATGTAGGCCTTGTTGACGGCAGCGACGTTTTCTATAACGGAGAAGGAGGCGGCCCCTCTGCTCCATACGATCGTAAAATGCCCTTTTTCGTTTCCGAATTTGGCGGATCTTTTTGGGATATAGACACCAAAGAGGAAAGTCACGGACAGGAATCAGGCAATCCCTGGGGATATGGTGACGCTCCCAAAACAAAAGAAGAATTGCAGCAGAGAATGATAGACCTTTGCACCATTCTTCTTGATAATCCCGGAGTTTGCGGCTTCTGTTACACTCAATTCACTGACGTTATGCAGGAAATGAACGGAGTTTTCTCCTTTGACAGACGCTCAAAGGTTGACCTTGAAAAAGTTCACGCGGCACTTTCGCGCAAGGCCGCAATCGAAGATTGATTTATAAGGATACACGATAATTAATGAATATAATACAATTTCTTGAGGCGTGCCTCCATAACGGCTGGCACGCTCTCGAACACGCCCTTAAGGACACGGTCCTTATTATCCCTTTTATGTTTCTTGCCTATATGCTTATAGGCGCCCTTGAGCGCGGCGGCGGACGCTTTATGATCCGAGCCGTTGTAGGCGCAGGCAAGGTTGGCCCGTTTATCGGAGGAGTTCTGGGCCTTACTCCCTCCTGCGGCTTTTCTGCCGCCGCATCAAACCTCTACGGAGCAGGTATACTTACGGCAGGTACACTTATTTCAGTTTATCTCTCCACTTCAGACGAGATGCTTGCCGTTATGATCTCAAATCAGGCACCTATCTCTATGATACTGAAAATACTGCTGGCAAAAGTGCTGAGCGCTGTTGCTGCAGGCTTTTTGCTTGATTTCATTATAAGAACCTATTATAAACTGAAATATCCTGAGGAATATGCTGAAAAAGATTACGAAAACGACGGCGAGATCTCAGAGGAGGATCTTGAAGCCTGCGATTGTGGCTGCGGAGATAGCTTTTGCGCAGCAGAAGGCAATCTTTTCGTTTCCGCTTTGGTGCGCACATTGAGAGTTTTTGTATTCATTCTCTTGCTCTCAGTTGTGATCAATATCGCCCTTGAATTCTTTGATATTGCCGATGCCCTCAGAAGCCTTTCTGATATTCCCGTGGTGGGCAGCCTTGTTGCAGGGCTTATAGGCCTTATTCCAAACTGCGCGGTTTCCGTTGCAGTGACAGAGCTTTTCCTTGAAGGTTTTATCGGAGCCCCCTTTATGCTCACTGCACTCATGGCAGGAGCCGGCAGCGGACTTCTGATTTTGTTCCGCGCAAACGACAACTTCAAAGAAAATCTGCTTGTTTGTGCTGAGGTTTACGGATTTTCTGTTATTTTCGGCACTATTTTCGGACATATTTTATTTTGATTTGGGAGATATTGGCCGAAACTATTGATTTTTTCAAAAAACAGTAGTACAATAATTGTAATTGACATAATAAATAATTGTTAGCAAACAGGAGATAGATCATTATGGCACAGCTTAAAAGAATAGGAGTTCTCACTTCCGGCGGTGACGCCCCCGGTATGAACAGCGCAATCCGCGCCGTTACTCGTACAGCCCTTTCATACGGAGTAGAGGTATTCGGTATTCTGGGCGGCTACAGCGGCCTTGTAAACGATAAGGTCAGACCCCTTACGGCAAGAGATGTTTCCGGCATCGAAAGCATCGGCGGCACAATTCTTTACACCGACAGATGTGATGAATTTAAAACAGAGGAAGGTATGGCAAAGGCAATTGAAACCTGCAAGAAATACCAGCTTGACGGTATCGTTGCTTGCGGCGGCGACGGAACATTCCGCGGCGCAACAGACCTTTCCAACAGAGGAATCCCCACAATCGGCGTTCCCTGCACAATTGATAATGATATTGCATCCTCTGAATATTCAGTTGGATATGATACAGCGATGAACACAGCCATCGAAGCAATTGATAATCTTCGTGACACTTGCGAATCCCACGGCCGTTGCAACGTAGTTGAAGTTATGGGTAACAAAGCAGGCGGCATCGCTATCCAGTCTGCAATCGCTTGCGGCGCAGTTGGTTGCGTTATCGTTGAGCGCCCCTTTGATGAGGAGGCTCTCTATGATAAGATGAAGCACCTGAGAGCTGACGGCAAGAGAGGCTTTATAGTTGTTGTCAGCGAAATGATCCCCTTCTATGCATCTGAAGAATTTGCAAAGAAGGTTGAAGAAAACACCGGCATCGAAACAAGATTTGCGCGCCTTGCTCACGTTGTTCGCGGCGGTAACCCCTCCCTCAGAGACAGAGTTACAGCAGCAAAGATGGGCTCCGAAGCAGTTAAGGAACTTCTCTGCGGAAAAACAAACCTTGTTATCTGCGAAAGAGACAATAAGATCCTTTCTCTTGATATCAACCTGGCTCAGACAGCAGACCGCATCTATAAGGGCAAGGACGATTTCAAGGCAATGAACAAATATCCCGAAGAAGATAAGGCCCGCATCAGAAAGATCGTTGATGCAAAGAAGAAGTTCTTCAAGGATATGACAGTTCTTCTTGCTGACCTTACTTGCTAAAAACATAACTTTAAAAGCGGCGTTATCGCCGCTTTTAGTTTATTAAGGAGATTTTATGGCTGCAAATAAAAAGCTGAAAATAACCGATTGCGAATCCTGCATGTACTACGACTATGACGAATATATGGAAGCCTATATCTGTACGCTTGACCTTGATGAAGACGAAATGATCCGCTTTCTCGGTCATCCCTACTCAAGCTGCCCATATTATAAGTTCTACGATGAGTATAAAACTGTCCAAAAACAGAACTAAGGAAAAATTTTCTTAATTTTTTCTTTTCAAATTGATAACTTTTCGGAAAAGATATATCCATTGACAATAAAGGCACTTTGTGTTAAAATTTGTAAAAAGATGCTGATGGGACTTCCGACATCCCGTTTACAACACGCAAAAGCATCTGAGAAAGGTCAGGTATATATTATGAAATCTCTCGGAATTGTCAGAAAAGTTGATGAACTTGGCAGAATCGTTCTCCCCAAGGAAATCAGAACATCCTTCGAACTTGAACCCGGCGACGGAGTTGAGATCTTCGTTGAAAAGGATAAGATCATTCTTCAGAAATATGCTCCCAGCTGCATTTTCTGCGGCGAAGCTGATGATATCGTTATGTTCAAGAACAAGCGCGTTTGCCGTGCTTGCCTTGAAGAATTAACAAAATAATCAATCGCAAAAAAACAATTCCCCGCTTATTGCCCGATTGAAATCGGGATAAAATAAGCGGGGAATTTTTATTTTCATCCTTTCCCGTTAAGCCATCACAAAAAATAATAACAGTCGATATCCAGCTTGCGACTGCCTTTTCACCTCCATGATGCGAAAATACCCATAACCTAAGAAAAAGAAAGGAAATGGGAAAGAAATGGATGTTTCAAAAATCAAAAAAACTCAAAACGAAAGCATTGACACATTAATGAAAAAAATGGAGGGCGTTTTCGAAAACAAATTTGTTGCAACAGTTGTCAAGCCTTTGCTATGGCTCATTGCCGCGCTTGCGCTTTCGGGAGTTGAAGCTGTTATGGGGGTTACGCCCTTCGGAGTTGCCGTTATCTGCGCATCAAGCGGATTTGTTTGCACCTCGGCTGCCCTATGCGGCGCTGTGCTGGGTTCTGCCGGCATCGGACAAAGCGGATTGTGGCAAATATTTATTTGCGCAGGTGTTTACATAGTCAGACTTTCAGTTTCATTTATTGAAAAAAGAAAGAATTTTTCACCTGAAAAAGCCTTTACGGAAAAACGGCCTATGAGAATATTGGTTGCAGCTGTGGCTTCCATTGCGGCAGGCTCGGTTACTGTGCTTTACGGAGGAAATATGTATCTTGATATTTTCGCCGCAGTTTCGGGCTTTGCTCTCTATCCTGCATTCGCATATGCCTTCAGCCTGCTGCTTTCAAAAAGAGAAAAGCAGAATATTCGCATTTCAGGCTTGTGCGCAGCCGCATACGCAATATCGCTTATGCTGCAGGATTGGCAACTACCCTTTAATGCAGGAGCAGTTTTTGCACTGGCTATCACTGTTATTCTTACATACACCAACGGAGCTCTTGCAGGCGCAGCCGTTGGTATTTTCAGCGGCATGGCAATGGAAGCAGCATATGCGCCCATGTTTCCCCTTGCAGCCTTCACCGCAGGGCTCATTTATAATTATTCGGCAGCAGGCGCAGTCGCCTGCGCGGCAGGCGTTGCAATGTGCTGGGCATTCAAGGCCGCAGGCTTCGGCGCAATGGGAGATCTTTTTCCGGAAATACTGTTCACCGCCGCCACCCTTGCGCCCCTTGCCAATTTGGGAATTTTCCCCAAAAGAGAGTTTTTTCAAATACCAAAGGAAATCGCGCCGCCTCAAAGCCTCCCAAACCGTCAGCTTGAAGAAAAAATGGGAAAGCTATCTCTTTCCCTTGAGGAAATATCTGATCTGCTTACGGAAGTCTCCCATAAGGTGCAAAGGCCCACCCCGGAAGAGGCTGAGCGTATCTGCGCCTCAGCCAAGGCTAAATTCTGCGAAAATTGCGTACATTATAAAATATGCTCAGGTATAGAAAAAAATGAAACAAACCGTTTTTTCTCTTCACTCACCAATGAGCTTAAAGAACACGGCAGCGCCTCTCCACGTATTGTTCCTCAAAGGATTGCATCGCGCTGCCACAATATTGATAAAATTCTTGATTTTACATCTACATCAGCCAAAATAACAGGCAGACTTGCGGCTGAAAGCTGCAAAACGCGCCTTTTTGCATCTGATTATAAAGCCATTGCATCTCTGCTTCGCCAAAGCGCCAAGCCTGAAGAGGATCATTGGTCAAGAGATACAGAAAAGGAGATCGCGCTTATAAATTCATTTTCTGAAATGGGAGTTGATATAACGGGGGTTTCAGTTTACGGAAAGCGAAACAGGAAAATATATTACAGGGGAATAGGACTTCCCAACGCCGCAGGGGAAGATGATCTGCGCCGCGAAAGCGAAAGAATCGTTGGTGGGAGGCTTTCCTCACCCGACTTCACCATCGACGGCAGCTCCGTTTCCGCATATCTGCACACAGTTCCCAAATATCAAATTGATTCGGGGAAATATTCTTCAGCAGGAGAAAAGGAAAGCTTCAGTGGAGATACGGTTTCCTCATTTAAAAACGACGAAGGATTTTACTATTCTCTCGTTTCCGATGGGATGGGCAGCGGAAAAGAAGCCGCGCTCACCAGCGGAATATCTGCAGTTTTTCTTGAGAAGCTGCTTATGGCAGGCGCCCCTATGAAAAGCTCTCTTGAGCTGCTTAATGCCTTTATTTGCGGCGGCGAGGGCGAATGCTTCACCACAGTTGACCTTATGGAAAGCGATCTTTATACGGGCAAAACGAGCTTTATAAAAAGCGGAGCTGCTCCTTCGTTCGTGCTGAGAGGAGGAAAGGTTTTCCGCCTTCATTCAAAAACGGTGCCCATTGGCATAATACGCGCTCTTGACGCGGAAAAAATTACGTTTGATACCATAGACGGAGATATGATAGTTATGCTCAGCGACGGAGTTACGGGAAGCTACGAGGCTTGCCCCTGGTTATACGAGCTGCTTGAAAGCAAAGATCTCGCTTCACTTTCTCCAAAGGAGGCTGCAAAGCTTATCGGAGAAGCCGCAGAAAAAGCAACGAACAAGGAGGATGATATAACTGTTGCCGTTATGAGAGTGAAAGAATACGCATAATGGTTGATATAAAGGTAAAAATATGATAGAATAAAGGGGATAAAGAGGTGATATTATGAAAGCTGTTATTATTCTTGTTGACGGTATGCGTCCCGACGGACTTATGGAAATTCCTTACGCTAAGGCAATGAGCGAAAAGGCATCATTCACAATGAATGCAAGAACTGTTTATCCTTCAGTTACACTCCCTTGCCATATGTCTCTGTTCCATAGCGTAGATCCATCACGACACGGTGTTACCACCAATACCTACACCCCTCAGGTGCGCCCTGTTAAAGGTCTTTGCGAGGTGCTTAACGATAACGGGAAGACCTGCGCCTTCTTCTATAACTGGGAAGAACTGCGCGACCTTTCGCGCCCGGGTTCACTTATTAAGAGCTACTACGTTTCAGAAAGAAAGCTGGGCTTTGAAGAAGCTAACCGCCTTGTGACCGATGCGGCGATCACCAGCCTTACAGAAGACGATCCCGACTTTATTTTTCTGTATCTTGGCTGGCCCGACCACGCAGGCCATTGGCACGGTTGGATGGGCGAGGAATATTTCCACTCCGTTCGTCGCTCCTGGGACGAGATAGAACGCTTTATGAATGAGCTCGCAAAAAAGGATGAGGAATACACCGTTTTCATTACAGCCGATCACGGCGGCCATGACAGAGGACACGGCGCTGATATTCCCGAGGATATGATAATTCCCCTTTACATACACGGAAAAGATTTTGAAGCGGGCAAAAATATTGAAAATGCAAGCATTATGGATATTGCTCCCACTGTAACTAAGCTTTTTGATATCACTCCCCCTGCAGAATGGGAAGGTAAATCACTGATATAAACAAACGGAGGTGATCGCTTGTGGATAAATTCAAGCTGCACTCAAAATACAAGCCAACGGGCGATCAGCCCCAGGCAATTGATAAGCTGACGGCAGGTATTGAAGCAGGAATGAGAGCTCAGACGCTGCTTGGCGTTACGGGCTCGGGTAAAACCTTCACAATGGCTAACGTTATTGCCAATGTGAACCGTCCAACCCTTGTGCTCGCCCACAACAAAACTCTTGCGGCGCAGCTTTGCTGCGAATTTCGTGAGTTTTTCCCCGAAAACGCCGTTGAATATTTCGTTTCCTACTACGACTACTATCAGCCCGAGGCGTATGTGCCTGGAAAGGATATGTACATTGAAAAGGATTCCTCCATCAACGACGAGATAGACAAGCTGCGCCACAGCGCAACTTCCGCCCTTTTTGAAAGACGCGATGTTATAATCGTTGCCAGCGTTTCCTGCATATATTCTCTGGGTCCGCCGGAGGAATACCAATCACAGATGGTTGCCGTGCGACCGGGAATGATCATGGAGCGCGACGAGCTTGCAGCAAGGCTTATTGCCATCAGCTACGACCGCAACGACTTCAGCTTCACAAGAGGCAATTTCAGAATGAGGGGCGATACCCTTGAAATATTCCCTGCAAACCAGAACGAAAAAGCTATCAGAGTTGAATTTTTCGGCGATGAAATTGACAGGATCGCCGAGTTTGATCCTCTGACAGGAAGCGTTCTTCAATACATGAACTACGCCGCAGTTTTCCCCGCCAATCACTACGTTGTTGCCCCCGAGGGCAGAGAAAACGCACTTAAAGAAATTGAACGCGAGATGGTTGAGAGAGTTGCTTATTTCGAAGAAAACGGAAAGCTGCTTGAGGCTCAGAGAATTGAAGAGCGCACGCGATACGATCTTGAAATGCTGCGCGAGATAGGTTTCTGTTCGGGAGTTGAAAACTATTCAAGAGTGCTCTCAGGCAGAGAGCCGGGCTCCACTCCCTATACCCTTCTTGACTACTTCCCAAAGGACTTTATAATGTTCGTGGATGAATCCCACGTTACCTTGCCGCAGGTTCGCGGAATGTTCGGAGGAGACAGAGCAAGAAAGCAAAACCTTGTGGACTACGGATTCCGACTCCCCTCTGCTTACGATAACAGACCCCTTAATTTCGGTGAATTTGAAGAAAAGATCAATCAGGTGATAATGGTTTCAGCCACACCTGCAGAATACGAAAAAACCCACTCTATGCAGACCGTAGAGCAGATCATACGCCCTACGGGACTTCTTGACCCTGAAATAGAGGTGCGTCCCGTAGAAACTCAGGTTGACGACCTTCTCTCTGAAGTCAGAGCAAGAACGGAAAAGGGCGAGCGTGTTCTTGTGACCACTCTTACGAAGAAAATGGCGGAAGACCTGACAGAATATATGGACGAACAGGGCATCAGAGTTAAATATATTCACCACAACGTTGAAACAATGGAGCGTAGCGAGCTTATCCGCGATTTGAGAATGGGATTGTTTGACGTGCTTGTGGGAATCAATTTGCTCAGAGAAGGAATAGATTTGCCCGAAGTTACCCTCGTTGCTATTCTTGATGCCGACAAAGAAGGCCTTCTCCGAAGCGAAACGTCACTTATTCAGACCATCGGACGAGCGGCCCGAAACGTTGGCGGAAAAGTTATTATGTACGCTGATAATATAACTCGCTCAATGGATGCGGCAATAAAGGAAACAAACCGACGCCGTGCAATTCAGCAGAAATATAACGAAGAAAACGGCATCACCCCCCAGACCATAAAAAAAGAGATCGGCGAGCTTATTAAGATCGGCACAACGGGCGGCAAACGCGGCAAGGTTGATAAGAAAAAACTCTCTGCAACAGAAAAAGCTGCTGAAATCGAGCGCCTGAGAGCAGAGATGAAGAAGGCTGCTTCCGAGCTCCGTTTTGAAGAAGCTGCTTACCTGAGAGATAAGATCAAAAGCCTTGAAATAGAAAAGAAATGATCTTTCCGGAGCCAAACCGCATGCAATAAGGCAATATCTGTTTCCCCCTTGACAAAAAATGATTATATGTATAAAATAGTAGTGGTGATGCATACTATTATTACAGAAGGAGATAAATCCATGGCAGACGAAATTTTCGAAACTGAAATCTATACTCTCACAGACGACGAAGGCGTTGAAAGCGATTTCGAGCTTATCGGCACAGTTGAGCTTGAGGGTGTAACATATTACGCGCTCGTTCCTTACACAGAAGACGAAAACGCTGAAATCGATGAATACATCGTTCTCCGCGGCGAAAAGGACGAAAACGGCGAAGATGTTCTCGTTTCCATCGAAGACGACGAAGAATTCGATCGCGTTGCTGATATTTTCGACGACGAATTCGCTGACGTTGACTTTGAGGAAGCAGCAGACGAAGAGTAATTTTTAAAATAATTACGCTTTTTTCCTGCGGTGCTTCGTGATAGGGTTGCTAATTGAACCCACAGTTGATTAATGGAGTGAACACTCCGCGTAGGAATGCAGGCCTCCCGACCGTCTCTCTTTTGACAGGCGAATCGGATGTTGGAAGCACAAAGCACGGACGACGCACACCACCTTGCATGAGCAGGGTTTCACATTGTGACTTTACACGGCACTGCGGGAGCATTGTATAATGCACTTCTTAAAATCTTGCCTTTACGGCAAGATTTTTTGTTTTTAAAGAACCTCCTGTGTGAGAAAGATTAACAAATATTAAAAAGCAGAGAAGCAAGCTCTCGCCCTGCTATGATTGGTACGATAAACGATAATTTAGTGCTGCACATTGTAGGATTGTTTTTATCGACCTTTTTTGAAAAAGGTCGCGGGTAATTAGGGCAGAGCCCTGATTCGCTCGTCGCAACGAGCGAAAAACCTAATACTCACCGGAGATCCAAGGGGCACAGCTCCTTGGTCGCTCTCCGCAGAGAGCGAAATCTCCCTCGGCGCGACTATAAATTTCTGCATAAACTAAGCC
>JAGAPL010000031.1 GCA_017623255.1 Clostridia bacterium | reverse complement strand
TAGAAGTATCATCAGTCCCGACATAATGGTTATAACACCGAGCCCGCCAATCTGAATCAATATCAAAATTATAATCTGTCCAAAAACACTCCAAGTGGTAACGGTCGGCGTTACTACCAAACCTGTAACACAGATGGAGGTCGTTGCGGTGAAAAGCGCATCTAAGAAAGGCTTTGACTTTCCATTAGCTGAACTTATGGGAAGTGAAAGCAACAATGTACCTATCAATATCGCTATCAAAAAGCTCAACAATATAATATGTGTCGTAGACACTTCAAGTCGTTGTTTTTTCATCGATTCATCATACATCCTAATTTACTGTTATAAAACAAAAAGAAACCAACTTCCTCTGCAGACAGCTGGTTCCATTTACTTATATCATTTTAATTATTATAACACACTCTATTATTTTAGTCAAGTTTTTTTAGAAATCTTATAAAACACATAGAAAATATTTTTCATTCAATTCACCTATACCCACTTAAAAAAGCAAGTTCGAATAAATAACCGGTTAAGTTTGATTTTAGTGAACATTTGCGGGTCATTCGTGAACGACCCTTACGTATATTTTTAAATTGTGATATTAGTATCTGTATTTTGAGGAGATTTATACTGTACAGATTTACTTCTGCAATGAAATGTGCTATAATAAACCAAAGGCGGTGAAATTATGAAAAAGTACAAAATAGGTGTATTAGGTGCAGGACGCGGTGTTGATCTTGTAAAGAACTTTATGCTTCTCAATTGCGAAATCGTAGCTTTATGCGACGACGATGAGGAGCGACTCAAATACGGTGTTGGACGACTTAGTGACGTTCCTTCATTCACTGATTTTGATGAGTTTCTGAAATGCGAAATGGATGCGGTTATAATTGCAAATCTTTTCCACGAGCATACATATTTTGCAATAAAATGTTTTGAAAAGGGCATCCACGTTTTTTGCGAGTGTATCAGCAACGGCACAATGGCAGAGGGCGTTGAGCTTTATCGCGCCTATAAAGATACAAAATCAATATTTTTCCTGGCAGAGAATTATCCTCAGATGGTATTCAACCGTGAAATGCAACGCGTTTGCCGTGGTGGTACTCTTGGTAAAATTCTGTATGCAGAGGGTGAATATAATCACCCCTTCAATATGAATGACGCTGAATTCAGAAAAGTTTATATGTACCATCCGAAGCACTGGAGAAACTATCTTGCCAGAACTTATTATATAACACACTCCCTTGGTCCCGTTATGTGTGCAACCGGAGCCACTCCGAAAATTGTCACGGCTTTCGCGGCCTTCGCTCCCCATGAAGAAGATATTCCCACAGCAGAGTTTGTTGGGGACAGAGTTGCGATAATCACCACTCAGAACGACGATGGCTCTATTTTCAGGGTTACCGGCTGCGGTGGTATGGGCGCGCATCACAATTCTTACCGTATTTGCGGAACTAACGGTCAGATCGAAAATCTGAGAGGCATGGGAGAAAAGATCATGCTGCGCTATAACAGCTGGTCCATACCTGAGGGCAGAGAAGAGATCAACTGCTACGATGCGCAGTGGGCTGATAAGGACGAGGAGCTGATCAAGAGCAGCGGACACGGTGGCGGAGATTATATAACTGCGCGTATGTTTATTGAATGTTTGGAAGAAAACCGTGAGCCCGAGCATCCTTTCAATATAAAAGCGGCTATTGCAATGTCATCCACAGCTATACTTGCTCATCGCTCTATGCTTGAAAACGGAAAGCCTTATGTGATCCCCGATTTTGACGATCCTGAGGACTGCTTACTTTATGAAAACGATCGTCTTTCACCGTTTTACAGAATGGATGGAAGCGCACCAACTCTTCCGTGCTGCTCCCATACAGATTACCGCCCAACCGACAGCCAGATCAAAAGATATTTGCAGGCTTTAGGGCTCGATGAAGAATAAAAAAATAAAAGCGAGGTAAATTCTACATCGCTTTTTACATTGTAATATTTTATTGATCAAACAAAGGTGTTGAGAGAGTATCCTCCGAAAGCAAAGGGCAAAATGTTTTTCCTTTTGGTTGCCAAGAAGCCGATGCTTCAATAATTCTGAGCTTATAATAAGAACTGCAGTTTTTGACTATGGCACAATTCAAACCGAACAAACTCACTTCAAAAACATATGCAAAAGGGCTTCGTAGAACTTGTTTTTGTATGGCTGATATCGCATAGGCAGATCGATCCAGTTTTTTTTATCAACTATGGATTTATAATGTGAAAAAGCGTCAAAGCCGTCTTTGCCGTGATATGATCCCATTCCGCTTGCGCCCACGCCGCCAAAGCCCATTTCGCTTGTGGCAAGGTGGATAACAACATCGTTTATGCAGCCTCCGCCATAAGAAAGCTCTGTATTAACTCGATCAATGTGCTTTTTATCACTTGAAAACAGATATAGCGCAAGAGGCTTGTCCTTGTCTTTTAGCTCTTTAACAAGCCGGTCAAAGCTGTCAAAAGTGAGAATGGGCAATATGGGGCCGAATATTTCCTCGCCCATAACAGCATCTTCATAAGTAACGTTGTCCATAACGGTGGGAGCTATGCGGCAAGTATCTGCATCTGTTTCTCCTCCTGCCACAACCTTATTTTTATCAATGAGAGAGCAAAGTCGAACAAAGTGCTTTTCGTTTATGATCTTTCCGTAATCTTTGTTTTGAAGGGGATTTTCACCGTATTGCAGTTTTATTTGCTTTATCACCTCTGCAACCAATTCGTCTTTAACAGAGCTATGGCATAGGATATAGTCGGGCGCAACGCAGGTCTGGCCGCAGTTGAGATATTTGCCGAACACTATTCTTTTGGCAGCCAGCTTGATATTTGCGCTTGAGTCAACGATGCAGGGGCTTTTTCCGCCCAGTTCAAGTACGGCAGGTGTAAGATGCTCTGCGGTGTGTCGAAGAACTTCTTTGCCAACTGCCTGGCTGCCCGTAAAGAAAACGAAGTCGAATTTTTGCTCAAGGAGAGCTGCGTTTTCTGCTCTTCCTCCTGTGACAACTGCAACATATTCGGGAGAAAAACATTCTGAAATGATCTTTTCAACGATTTTGCTTGTTGCGGGGGAATATGCGCTTGGTTTCACGATAGCGGTATTTCCTGCGGCTATGGCATCTGCAAGAGGATCTATCGTTAAAAGGAAGGGGTAGTTCCAAGGGCTCATGATCAGAGTGTTGCCATAGGGAACGGGAAGTTTGAAGCTATGAGAAGCAAACTGTGCAAGAGGAGTGTAAACGGTCTTTCTCTTTGCAAATCTTCTTGTGTGACGTATCATATATGATATTTCAGAAAGCACCAGTCCGCTTTCGCACATAAAGCCTTCATAGTGGCTTTTGCCAAGATCTGCCTTTAAAGCATCGTTCACTTCTTTTTCGTATTTTTTAACAGCGTTATATAGCTTTTTCAGCTGCTCAATGCGAAATTTGACGGGTATAGTTGCTCCGCTTTTAAAATATTTTCGCTGCTTTTCAAGCAGGCTCTGTATTTCTGTGTTTGTCATTTTTTTGCTCCGATCTGCTAACTTCAGCATATAGAGTTTTATTATAAACAGTATAGCATAAATTACAGCTTTGTAACAGATTTTAATCGATGATGATCATACTTTATTTTTAAACTTCTAAAACAGATCTGAACACAATATTGATTTACTTATGGTGTATTCTGTGTTATAATAAGTTAAATAAAAATCCGTAGGCGGTGATAAAGGTGAAAAACGTACTTATAATTGGTGACAGTTATTCCACTTTTGAGGGGTATATTCCCGAAGGATACGAAGTTTTCTATAAAAAGGGAAGAGAAGACAACGATGTTTCAATGGTTGAGGAAACTTGGTGGCATCAGGTGATAAGCGAAATGGGAGCAAATCTCGTTCTCAATAACAGCTGGTCAGGCTCTACGATCGGTTATACAGGCTATTGCGGAAGCGATTGTTCAAAAACCAATTCCTTTATTTACAGATTTGACGAACTTATAGAAAACGGATTTTTTAAGGATAACAGAATAGACACGGTCTTTATTTTCGGCGGAACAAACGACGATTGGTCGGAAGCTCCGATTGGCGAGCCAAAGTATACTGATTTCAAAAGAGAGGATCTGTATTTCGTTCTTCCCGCTATCAGTTGTTTGTTATGCAAAGTCAGAGAAACTTTGCCCGATGCAGAAATATATTGCCTGATCAATACAGAACTGAAACCGGAGATAACAGAGTGCTTTGAAAATTCATGCTATAGATTCGGTATCAAGTCCGTAAAGTTCGAAGCAATTGAAAAAGAATTGGGACATCCCACAGTCAAAGGGATGAGGGATATAAAAGATGGTGTTATGAGGGCGATTGCTGAAAAAGAATAAAGTTCCAAGTAATATTGAACAATAATACAAAAAAGCATTGCGAGCTCAAAGGATCGCAATGCTTTTTTACTCTATTTCATCTCTCACTGCTTCGGGAGAAATACCCATAAGGCGAACATATGCCATATAGAATCCGCTGTAGGAATTATAGCCAACCTCTCTTGAAATTTCATCAAGAGTCAGATTGGTTGTTTTTATAAGGGCGTTGGCTGTGTTAATGCGTTGGCGCACAATAAGTGTTTTGAAATCCTCGCCCAGCAGATTTTTCACAACGTTGTGGGCTTGTCGCTCACTTAGATAGAGTATTTTTGCAAGCTCTGCAAGTCCGCCGGAGTTCATATATGATGAAGAAATAAACTCCTCAATGATGCGTTTTCTGTTATAACGAAGGGCGTTGCTTTTTGAACGGGATTTGTTTATAACGTTTTCAGAAGTGTTCAGATAGCTTGATTCCAGAGTTTTAACAATGGCGTTTATGAGGAGCAATCCGCGCTGGAGATCAAGACGGCTTTCGTTTTCCTCTGTCAGTCGGTGGAAATGCTCCATTGATGATGAAACGAAGCTGTCTCTGTGTACGGACACGTTTTTTCTGTGGCTTAGGATATGGCTGAAAAGATAGTAGTCAGAGTGCTCTCTGTGCTCGTGGGTGTCGTTGTATTCCATATCAAGAAAGAAGCATTCTCTCTGCACGTTGTTTGCAGCAGAAACTGTGTGATAAACATTGCTTGGGATACAGCAGAATTCTCCTGCGTGTATTTCGGTCACCTCACCCGTATCGCTGAGGGTGATTTTTTCGCTGCCTTCGTATATGTAATGAAACTCGCTGTGGTAATGCATATGAGCATATGTTTCAACATCGGCCTCTGTGAAATCAGTTGCCTTGCGTGACCAGATGTGAAAAATAATATCGTTTATGCTTGCCTGAAACTCAAATTTCTTTTCCTCATAATCCATTTTGCCGTTCATATTATGCCACCTTCAAAAATATGAAATAAATATTTAAATATGTCATATAGGTTAATTGATAAAAAATGGAAGATGTAATAGAATTAATATGTACTATTACGGTTCTTAAGGTTATTTTATAACAGAACATGCCCATCTGTCAAGGAGCAGGGCGATTTTGTTTGAATATCTTCAGATCGTAAGCATACAAAAAAATGAAATTTAAAATTAAAAAAAGACAGGAGACTGAAACCCATGAAATTTACAGGTGTAATGCCCGCTCTTATCACACCCTTGACAGACGAGGGTAAGCTCAACCGCGACGTTCTCGAGCGTCTTATCGAAGATCTTATTGCTCAGGGTGCTGATGGTTTCTATATCGGCGGTGCAACAGGCGAAGGCATCATTCTTGATGTTGATGTTCACAAGGAACTGACAACTGAGTCCATCAAAATCGTAAACGGCAGAGTTCCCTGTATCGTACATATCGCAAGAATGAACTATAACGAAATGGTTGATCTTGCAGTTCATGCTGAAAAGGCAGGCGCTGATGCTATTTCCGCTATTCCTCCCCTTTTCTATCAGTATGACCACCAGGCTATCTACAACTACTATGAAGGTCTTTCCAACGCTATCAACATTCCGATCATGATCTACAACAACCCCAACACAGGCGTTCATTTCTCTGCTGAACAGGTTGCTGAGCTCTACAATATCAAGAATGTAACAGCTATCAAGTGGACAAACTATGAGTTCTATCAGGTAATGCGTATACTTGATCTCACAAACGACGAGTTCAACGTAATTTCCGGTCCCGACGAAATGCTTCTCTGCGGTCTTGCTGCAGGTGCTGACGGCTGTATCGGTACAACATACAACTTCCTCATGCCCGAGGTTAGAGCTGTATACGATGCATTCAGAGCAGGCGATATGGAAGGCGCTCGCAAGGCTCAGACAGTTGTTTCCACAATCGTTGACGAGCTTATCAAGTACAACGTAGTTCTTGCAACAAAGGTTATCCTTGAGGCTAAGGGTTATGACGTTAACCATCCTCTCTATCCTATGCACGACTATACACCTGAGCAGAAGGCAGAAATGCTTGCTAACCTTCAGAAGGCAGGCCTTAAGCTCTAATAATGATCTATTACTTTCTTGTTATCTTATCTTGCATTCTGACAAGCTGCCAGATGGGCTTCACAAAAGCCTATTCTGCTAAATACGGCGACTCAATGAGAGCAGTTTACAGAAACTCTGTTCTCTCCGGTCTGGCGTTTGTTATCATTATGGGAGTCAAGGACATTATCACAAGAAATCCCTTTGAAATGACAGGCTTTTCATTCGTGATCGCGATCATCTTTGCTCTCATAAATGCAATTTGTATAATCTTCCTTTTCGGAGGATTTAAAAACGGTGAGGTTTCAAGAGTTGTTCTTTTCACAAACCTTGGCTGCCTTATGGTTCCAACGATTTTCGGATTCTTCTATTCAGGCGAGCCTGTAACACTTGGTAAGATCATCTGCCTTGTGCTCATCACATGCGCTCTCTTAGTAAACCTTGATTTCAAGGCGAAGGATTCCAATAAAAAGGCAATTCTTTATTATATTGTTATCTTCATTATGAACGGTCTCGCTTGTGTTGTTCTGGCGATCCACCAGAAGAACAAATGGGGATTTGTTCCCACAAATGAAGACGACCTCACAACAATGATCATGTTCCTTTATGCAGTGATATGCCTTTGCGTGCTTGGCTATCTTTACGGTTTCAGACCCGTTAAGGAAAGCGACACAGGCAAGGTTGAGAATATGCCCCTTTGCATCGGCCTTTCCGCAGGAAACGGCGTGCTCTATGGCGTTGCAACTCTGCTTCAGACAATTTCACTTGCATTTATTCCCACATCTGTTCAGTATCCTCTCCTCACAGGCGGCGGAGTTGTTCTCGGCGGTCTGCTTGGCGTGGTGTTCGGTGAAAAGATCGATAAAAGGTTCGCAATTTCATGCGTGCTCGTTATTGCAGGCACTATCTGTCTGGGAATTCTTTAATGGAATATTAAAAAAACGGCTCTTCGGAGCCGTTTTTTGTTTTTAAAGCCTTTCCTAAAGGGAGTTTTCTGCATTTGCAGAACAAACCACAAAAATCTGCAGTTTTATGCAATCGACTAACAAAAAGCGTCGAAAAACAGTTGAAAAGCAGGCGCAGATGTGGTAGAATATTATCATAAAAACAACATTATGTGGTGTAGGAGGCACAAAATGGATCTTTATATGAAGCAAAAGGTGTTTTCGTGGGGGGATAAGTTTTCTATCTACGACGAGGCAGGAAATGAGGTTTATTATGTTGAAGGAGAGGTGTTTTCCTTCGGAAAGAAGCTGCGCCTGTATGATATGGCAGGAAACGAGCTTGCATATATAGAACAGAAGGTGCTTTCATGGCTTCCCAAGTACTATATCAAGGTCAACGGCGAAACAATTGCAGAGGTCGTTAAGGAGTTTACGTTTTTCAAGCAGGAATACACAGTCAACGGACTTGGTTGGAAAGTGCATGGAGATTTCTTTGATCATACTTACGATATTTCTGAGGGCGATACCCTTGTTGCAGGAGTCGAAAAGGAATGGTTCACTTGGGGTGATGCATACAGAATCAGAATTGCTCCCTCAAAGGATACAGTTGCCGCCCTTTCCGTTGTGCTTGTTGTTGATGCCTGTATAGAAGCAGAAAATAATAATTGAGAATAAAAAACAAGTGTTGGTTGATTGAACACTTGAGTTGGAAATGATATTATAAAATAAAAGGGAGGGCGAAATATGAACAGCAATATAAACGAGCTATATAAATTGCTCTCTCTTGAATATAACTGCGCGCCTGAGGATTTCCAAAGGGAAGAAAATGTTGTAACTATCTCAGAGCTTCTTGAGGGAAGAAGAATATACGATAGATATAAGTATTTCTTTTCAATGGTGACAACAGGAAATAACGCTGTTATAACGGCGGATGAAAGCCTGCATCCTTTTCTCACCGAATATGTGAAGGATAAAAAAGGACATTGGCTTTTTGAGCTTCCAAATCTCAAACCTATCGAAGAAGAGCTTAATAAGCTTTCCCACACTCTCTGCAAAACATTTCATATGTTTTTGTCAAAAGAAAGAGTGGAGCCAAAGAAAAGCTTTCCGGTGAAATGGTTTTATGATGAGGATATACACGCTTTTTATGGAGATGAAAGATTTCCAAACGCCGTATGCGAAAAGTTTTTGCCCCATCGTCCTGACAGAATTGCAGTCTGCGCCTATGACGGAGAGAAGATAATGGGTATGGCAGGAGCATCCGAGGATGCAAAAGGCTGGCTTCAGATTGGAGTTGACGTGATGCCCGAATATCGCTCTATGGGTGTTGGTACATATCTTGTAACCCTTCTGAAAAATAAGATAGAGGACGACGGTAATATAGCCTTCTATGGCACAAGCATTTCAAACTACCATTCCTGGAATATTGCGCTAAATAGCGGTTTCTATCCCGCTTGGCTTGAGATTTCAACGAAGAGGATAAGGTAAAAAATTAGCATTCTCTCGGGAGAAGGTACTGCAAAGCAGAGGATAAGGAGTCCGGGTTTAGATTTATGCGAAATTTGATATATATACCTATAGGGCGGCTTGCCCTCAAGCCGCCGTTACATAAG
>JAGAPL010000030.1 GCA_017623255.1 Clostridia bacterium | reverse complement strand
TATATTGTAAAGCGCCTGCACCAGCATTGAAATCATAATGGGCACAGACATGGAAATTAGCAATTTTGGTATGGGATAGGTTCCCATTTTGTTTTCTCTGACTTCGCTCAAAACTTTCTCTCCAATCTTTTTTATCCAGATTATTCTACCCTATTTACCATATTTCGTCAATATATTCATGAAAATATAAAAATTACTGTAATTTATTCAAAATAATCGTTGCAAAAACTATGCCTATATGCTACAATATGCCAATCAATTTTCCGGAAAAGGTGATTTTTATGGAAACCTCAAAGATCAAAAGGCTTAAATGGGCTTGCTACAGCACAAACGTGACTATGTCGGCAGTTGGAAACCTTTCTCCCGTGCTTTTTCTCACGTTCCGCACCCTTTACGGCATCTCATATTCTATGCTTGGGCTGCTTGTGCTTATAAATTTCGTTACCCAGCTTATAATCGACCTTATTTTTTCATTTTTCTCCCACAAATTCAATATTTCAAAAACAGTTAAAGCTATTCCCGTTATAGCGGTTGCAGGATTCGTTATATACGCACTATTCCCTGTTATCATGCCAAACCACGTTTATTTCGGTTTAGCTCTTGGAACTACTATATTCTCCGCCGCCGCAGGACTTGGCGAGGTGCTTATCAGCCCCGTTATTGCCGCCCTTCCTGCTGACGATCCCGACCGCGAAATGAGCAAGCTCCACTCGGTTTACGCCTGGGGCGTTGTTGCAATAGTGATCTTCTGCACTGCATTTCTCTTTGTTGCAGGAAGCGAAAATTGGCCTTTTCTTGCTCTTATCCTCATGCTTATTCCGCTAACCTCGGCATTTCTTTTCGCGGGCAGCGAAGTTCCCCGAATGGAAACCCCCAAAAAAGCATCCGGCGCGCTGAAAATGCTGAAAAACAAAACCCTTTGGCTTTGCGTTATTGCTATATTCCTTGGAGGAAGCGCGGAATGTACTATGGCGCAGTGGGCTTCCGGCTATATTGAAAAGGCGCTTGATATACCTAAGGTTTGGGGCGATCTTTTCGGCGTTGCGCTGTTTGCAGTTATGCTTGGAACGGGCAGAACTCTTTATTCCAAAATCGGTAAAAATATAGGACGCGTGCTGACCTTTGGCGCCCTCGGCGCAACGATTTGCTATTTTATTGCCGCCGTTTCCGATGTTGCATTCGTGGGCCTTATTGCCTGCGCACTCACAGGCTTTTGCACTTCTATGCTCTGGCCCGGAAACCTTGTTGTTGCCTCAAGCAGATTCACTCAGGGGGGAGTTTTTATATATGCTATGATGGCGGCAGGAGGCGACCTTGGAGCATCCGTTGGCCCTCAGCTTGTGGGCATTATAACTGATACGGTTATTTCTGACCCCAACGCAGCTCATCTGGCAGAACAGCTTTCAATTACAACAGAGCAGCTTGGAATGAAAGCAGGTATGCTTTGCGGTATGCTCTTTCCCCTTGCGGCTATATTCGTTAATTTGTATATGTGGAAAAGTAAAGACAAATAAGAATAAAATCCCGAAATTTCTTTCGGGATTTTTGTTTTTTGGGGTAAACGATAATTTATCAGATAAACGATATTTCTATTGTAGGGGCGACCATTGGTGGATAAATTCAATAAACAATACCTCTCACCCGAACAGCCGCACCTCAACGGGCATATCTGCTTCAACTATCCCTTCCTGAACCTTGCAATCGTAAGCCCACACGTCCACTCCGTTTTCGTGCACCTCCACAAGCGCATCGGCAAACTGAGGATGGGTTTCGCGGTTTGGGGTGAAATAAGCTACGCCCTTCATCTGAATGATAAACAAAACGATAGCCTTGTATCCCTCGCTCGCGGCTCTCTCCAATTCACGAAGATGCTTTATTCCCCTCTCCGTAGGCGCATCGGGGAATTTTGCAACACCGTCAGATTCAAGGGTTACGCCTTTCACTTCAACGAAGATCTTCTCTTCTCCGTTTTCAATAAACAGATCTATTCTTGATTTGCCGTAGGTGATCTCGCGGCGTATTTTTGACTTCGGATAAAGCCTTTCCATAAGCTCCTCAGCCACTTTGTTCGGCGCCTGAGAATCCATATTTATGAGCCTCTCTCCCTTATAAACCGAAATAAGATCAAAGGGAGTTTTTCTCGCTTTATTTTCCCTTTCGTCTGTGAGAATAACCGTTGCGCCCGGAGTGAGCAGCTCCTTGCAACGCCCCGTATTCTTAACGTGACAAATGACCTCCTCGCCGTCAAGCTCACAATGAGCTATAAAACGGTTTGGTCGGGAAATGAATTTGGCTTTTAAAATTTTATTATATTTCATTTCAGCTTTATCTCTATCACTTCGCTTGCCTCAAGGCAGGAAACGTCGTGAACTGTTACCTTAACACAGCCTTCTCCCTTTTCAAAGGAAATACGGTGGCTTTCACATTCCGCGCCCGTATATTCTCCGCCACGGATTTCAAAAGTAAGATTTCGCTTTTCGATTCCGTCATAATATCCCATATTGGAAGTGTTGACGGAAATGGACTTTTCATCTTCATCGTAGTTCACGTTGGTCATACGGCAAAGGTTTTTATCAATATTGCTTACGCCGTCGTCCTCATAAAGCATGGACGAGCCGGAGTCTCCTGCGTAGATTATAAAGAGTGGCTCGCTGAGCTTTTCGCTCGTCATTCTGTTAGTGTAGGGCTGTGTTGCAACGGGATAACCTGCGCGCACAAACAAGGGGAAGGTTTCAAGAGGATTTACTATCTTGTGCTCTCCCTTTTCATATCGCTTGCCGGTGAAATAATCATACCAGATTCCATCGGGCAGCCATATAGTGCTTTCAACCGTACCGTTTTCAGAAAGAGGACTGCAAACGGGAGACACCACCATTCCCTCTCCAAAAAGATACGTTCCCTTGTGGTTATAAGCTTCTTCCTCATAAGGCATATCAATATAAAGAGGACGAAGAAGCGGAACAGACATAAGTGAGCTTTCCACAGCGGAAGAATAGATATAGGGCATAAAAATACTTCTCAGATGGTAGGCATCACGCATAACGGAGCAATAAGGCTCGCCCCATGTCCATGGGCGGCGGTCAAGACCTTCAACACCGTTCATATGAACTCTGAGGGCAGGACTGAATGCGCCAAACTGCACCCATCTTGCATAAAGCTCTGCCTGTCCACCCTCTACGGGATCAACAAAGCCGCCTATATCGTGGCTCCACCAGAAACAGCCTGCATTGCCTGCAGAAACCGTCATCTCAACTTCAAACTTCAAAGTTTCCCAATCGGTTACGGCATCGCCGGAAAAATACGCAGGATGCTTGTGGTCGCCAAATCCGCCCCAACGGGAAAAACTCATTCCGCGCTTTCCGCTGCGCTTTGAGTTTTCATAATACAGATGATTGAGCCATTTGAGATGGCTGAGATTATTTATTCCGTTTACGTTGGGATAGAGATAATCCTGCTGCCAGTCAAGCCAGCGGAAAGCCGCGCCTTTTTCTTCCATTTCAGCGCCGCTGGCATCAAAAAACGCATCCATATACGCCTTGTTGCCTGCATTGAAACGATAATTCTCTATTCCTTTTTCAACGTGAGCGCGCTCACGGTCGTTTATTTTTTCCGCTATATCGGGAACTGCTTCCTTGTATCCTGCCTTGTGGAGCTTTTCTATAAATCTGTCGTATACAAGATCGGTATCACGAATACCGTCAGCAGGATGATCGTTAAGTGTTACGGCGATTCCACGTTCATTCAAAGCTTTTATTGTTCCCTCGGGATCGGGAATAAGACGCAAATTCCAGTTATAACCCGTCCATCCAAGGTTTGCGCCTGCGTGGCCGTAGCCGTACTGATACTGAGGCTCACCCTCCTGATGTCCCCAGTCCTGATAATGCCAGTCCATATCCATAACGAGAATATCAAGAGGAAATCCGTTTTCAGCATATTCGTCCGCAATAGAAATAAATTCTTTTGCAGTATACGGCCACCAACGGGAATACCATGAGCCGAAGAAATATTTTCTGGGCAGCTCAAATCTGCCGGATACTGCGGCAAGATCACACAAAGCAAGGCGATAGTTTCTGCCATAGGCAAAAAGATATATATCCACCTTGTGCGCTTCAGATCTGTTTTTTATCCAATCACCCTCAAAAACAGGAGTGCACGAATCGTCTATAACGTACCAACCGTCGCGCGACAAAAGACCGTCGGGCAAAGGCTTGGCTCCGCAAACTCCGTCAAGAGTGGAAAGCGTTCCTCCAAGATTTTCCTTGTTTTTGTCCCCATAATGCCAGATAGTTTCAACGCCCTCTGCGTGAATCTTTGCATAAAGAGTTTCCGCTGAAAATTCACCGCCCTTGTAATAAAGAGTGATGCTTTCGGTTTCAATAACAAGCCCGTCGTCCTCAGAAACCTCAGCTTCCCAGAACATTCCGCGCTTTGCAAACAAGGTTTCGCCATCAGCAAAAGCTCCGTTTTCTGCATATTCCATACGGATAACTCCGTCGGAGATAACTGTGAATCTTGCATTGTCTTTGATATATACGCTCATAATTTTCCCTCTCGGTAAACCAACAAGCCGTAGGGGCGAACTGTGTTCGCCCGTGCTTAATTTTAATGTATTATACGGGCGAACACAGTTTGCCCCTACCATCTGTAAATAATAATACTCTTAAAATCCCCCCAAGTCAATAAAAAAGCTCACCAAGTCAGGTGAGTTTTCGGTAGCGCGAGGGGACTTTGCAAAAAAGTCCCCTCGTAAATAATAATTTCTATTAAGGCATATAAGGAATAGGCGCGCTGTAGCCGTCGGGCATGATCATGGGACGGATATACTTGATAGTATAGTCGATACCCCACTGGCATCTTTCATCCTTCCAATAGTCAGAATGAGGCTCGATGGAAACTACGCCGTTGTAGTTCTTTGTGTAGAGCATATCCATAACTGCGCCCCAGTTTGTCTGGTCAAGACCTGCCGGAGGATCGTCATAGCGAACACCGTCAATATAAAGAGAGCCTTTGATATGGAAATGGAATATCTTATGGCCCCAATCGCGAATTTCGCGGAGGTAGTTTCTGTCGCCGCCGTGAGCGAAGCAGTGGGAAACGTCATACTTGATGCCAAGCTCGGGAATAGCGCCCAGAACGATCTCCCATTCCTTGTCGCTATAAACAAAGTTGTTCCAACCACAGTTATAAACTGCGATCTTTACGCCCTTGGGACGAGCATATTCAACAAGCTCGGAGAAATACTCAATAGCCTTCTGAAGATTGTCATAATAAGAAAGAGCCTCAACTCTGTTGCAGCCGCAGCAGAATACGGGACAGCCCATAATGCTTGCCGCATCAATGCAGTCCTTATCCTCGTTCATCATCTGCTCGATGATGTTGCCTTCTTCGTCAAGACGTGTTGCGCCCCAGCGGCCAACGGATGCAACGGGAAGACCGTACTTCTCGCTGAGAGCCTTTGTTTCGGGAGCAAGCTCAAGGAATTTTTTGCTATCGGAATAGAAGTTGCAGCAGAATTCAACTGCCTCAAGCCCCAGATTCTTTGCATACTGGAAGCATTCTTCTTTCCAGCCTGTGATAATACCAAGTTTCATTTTTGCCTCCTGTTTTTTTATTGTTCGGCACGGTTATCTTACTTGTCCGTCGCCGTTTATTACGTATTTTGTGGTGGTCAGCGCTTCAAGACCCATAGGTCCTCTTGCGTGAAGCTTCTGAGTGGAGATGCCCACCTCAGCGCCCAGACCAAACTCTCCGCCGTCGGTAAATCTCGTTGAGGCGTTTACGTAAACGCAGGAAGAATCAATTCTGCTTGTGAAATATTCAGCCGCAGACCTTGACTCTGTTATGATCGCCTCGCTGTGACCCGTGCTGTAGTGGTTGATATGCTCAACTGCCTCGCCAAGTGAGGAAACGACCTTTATTGCAAGAATATAGTCGTTATATTCCCTCTCAAAATCATCCTCCGTTGCCTCGCCGCACTCAATAACAGCTCTTGTTTTTTCGCAGCCGCGAAGCTCCGTTTTGCCAAGCGCTTCTTTTACAAGGGGGAGGAATTTTTCTGCAACTGCTTCGTTTACAAGAAGTGTTTCAATAGCATTGCAAACGGAAGGACGGGAATTTTTTGCGTTTACAGTTACGCTGACAGCTTTTTCAAGATCAGCATCGCTGTGTACGTACAAATGGCAGTTTCCTGCTCCCGTTTCAATAACGGGCACCTTGGAATTTGCCACAACACTCTGAATAAGTCCCTTGCCGCCTCGGGGAATGAGCACGTCAAGCACGCCTCTCTGCTCCATCATAACAGCGGCGCCTTCTCTGTCCGTCATTTCAATGAGAGAAACTGTTTCCTCGGGCAGTCCGCATTCGCGAAGCGCCTTTTTTGCGCAGGAAACGATCGCCATATTGCTTCGAAGGGCTTCCTTGCCTCCGCGAAGAACTGCCGCATTGCCGCTTTTAAGACAAAGGCCTGCAATATCCGCGCTTACGTTGGGACGAGCCTCGTATATAACGCCAACTGCTCCAAGGGGAACACTCAGCTTCTTTATTTCCATGCCGTTGGGACGCTTTGTAACCGTGCCGCTGCCAACGGGATCGGGCAGCTCTGTCAGCTTGAGAAGCGCCGCAACGATACCGTCAATACGGGCTTCTGTCAACGTCAGTCTGTCGCACATTGCCTCAGCCGTTCCGCGCTCTCTTGCTGCCGCAACGTCTGCCGCGTTTTCAGAGATGATATAAGCGCTTTTAGCCTTCAATTCTCTTGCAAAGCAGGAGATAACTTTATTTTTCAGGGCTGTGTCTGCCAGAGCGATCTCGCTTGACGCCTTCTTTGCGCCAAGGCACACAGCCTCCACGTATTCTCTTATATTCATTTTACCACCTTGGGATCAAAATAAGTTCCGATCTTTTCTCCGTCAAGAATACTGTACTGCTTAAGGGGATCACGACCGTTCATAATGATCATGGGAATACCGTTTTCAGAAACTATTCCTGCCGCCTTCAGCTTTGTTGCCATACCGCCTGTGCCTCGGTCAGTTCCGGCTCCACCGGCAAATCCGAGAATGGTGTCGTCTATCTTCTCAACTCTTGAAATCAGACGGGCATTGGGATTTTTACGGGGGTCGCTGTCATAAAGACCGTCAATATCTGTCAGGTTAATAAGCAAGTCGGATTCGCAAACCGTTGCAACGTAAGCAGAAAGGGTGTCGTTACCGCCAAACTGCAATTCCTCTGAGGAAACGGAGTCGTTTTCGTTTACTATCGGAATGCATCCAAGCTCAAAAAGAGTTCTGAATGTGTTTTTAACAAGCTCAAGTCGGTGACTGTCGTCAACAACGTCCTTAGTCATAAGGATCTGACCAACGCTGTGGCCATATGAAGCAAAAAGGCGCTCATAAAGGCGCATAAGCTCTGTTTGACCAACGGCAGCAAGAGCCTGCTTCTGGGCAAGAGTGCGCTTCTGCATGGGGAGCCCCAGTTTGCTTGCGCCTGCCGCAACTGCGCCCGAGGACACAAGAACAACCTCCTTGCCTGCGTTTTTCATATCTGAAAGAACTCGCACCAGTGCTTCGATCCTGCGGATATTAAGTCTGCCTGTTGCAGCGTGTGTTAGAGTTGAAGAGCCTATCTTCACTGTTATTCTACTGCAGCTATGTATATTTTCCATTTTCTTTTTGAAAAGACCTCTATGTTACAAAAAATTTAAAGCAAAACTATTTATTTTTATCGCATTATATATTATAATATAATGAATAATATTATAATCGGGGATACTGTTATTTTGATTATAACACTATTTGTCCGATTTTCAAGAGAAATTTATAAATTTTTAAGGAGCGTACATAAAACCATGGAAAAGAAAAGATATGAACTTGAAATTGCCGACGTTGAAATGGCAATCATATCAGATGAGAGAGAAGATTTCGTTATGCGACTTGCAAACGAGCTTGATTCAGGCATCAGATATCTTCTCAAGAACAATAAGCGCTGCTCTAAGCTTGACGCAGCAATCCTCTGCGCGCTTGATTATGCAAGCGATAAGCTGAAGGCTGAAAAAAGAGTTCGCAATCTTGAAGCGCAGGTTGCTCTGTATGATGCAAATATCCGCCGCCTCAGAGAAGAAGTTGCACGTCTCAAGGGCGAAACATACGTTGGTCCCGCTGTTAAGGCAGAAGAACCTGAAAACTCTGACGTTGAAGACCTTAAGGCTATTGACGGAGCAGACGAGGCTGAAACAGAAAATGCTGAAGAAGCTGTTCAGATTGGCATTGAAGAGGCTGAAGCTCCTGTGGAAGAAGCTAAGAGCGATACATTCCGTAAAATAGACGAGCTTCTCACACGCCGCGCAATCGAAGGCGATAAGCCCGAAACAGCAAGAGAAAATAAGCTTCGCCAGATAGAGAACCTTCTCAGAAATAAATAAGAGATACATCAAAATAAAGCTTTTCGCACAAGGCGAAAAGCAACAGTTTCTCTTCACTTTTTTAATAAAGGATATTGCTATGCCCAAAATTCCAGAGTTACTTGCTCCCGCAGGCAGCTTTGCCGCGCTTGAAGCGGCAATTGAGGGCGGAGCCGATGCCGTTTATTTCGGTTCGTCCCAATTCAATGCAAGAATGAGGGCAGGAAATTTTGACGACGAGGAAATAGAGCGAGCCATCAGGCTTTGCCGCGCCTACGGAGTCAAAAGCTATATAACAATGAATATCCGCCTTTTTGACCGCGAGCTAAACGATGCGCTTCACTTGGCGAAAAGGCTTTACGAAACGGGAGCAGACGCGCTTATCGTTGCAGACAACGGTCTTGCCAAAGAAATCAAGCGAGCTCTCCCCGATTTTGAGATCCACGCCAGCACTCAGCTTTCAGGACATACCGTGTCCGATGCAGAGGCGCTGCGCCATGCAGGCTTTTCACGAATGGTCTGCCCAAGAGAGATTTCAAGGGATGACCTTCACAGCCTTTGCAAAAACTCCCCCGTTGAAATAGAAATGTTCGTTCACGGGGCGTATTGCGTTTCATTTTCAGGCCAATGCCTTATGAGCGCCGTTATGGGAGGCAGAAGCGGAAACCGCGGCAGCTGCGCCCAGCCTTGCCGACAGCCTTATACCCTTGATGGCAAAAAAGGCTATCCCGTCAGCCTTAAAGATATGTGCCTTGCAGGACATATAGAGGATATAATCGCATCGGGCGTTGCTTCTCTTAAGCTTGAAGGCAGACAAAAGCCGCCGGAATATGTTTACGGAGTTACAAAAACATATCGCCGCCTGCTTGAGGAAGGCAGAAGCGCTGCTGAGAGCGAGATGGAATATCTCAAGCAGCTTTTCTCACGCCAGGGCTTTGCCGATAGTTACTACACCAAAAAGCCTGCCAATATGCTTGGAGTGCGCACTCTTGAAGAATACAACGCAAGCGAAAAAACTGTTTTCGAAGGGCTCAGGCGAAAAGTTTCTGCTGACGTGAAGGTAGAAGCTATAGTGGGACAACCTCTCAAATATACTATGAGCACCCCCTATGACAGCATCACCGTATGTGGCGACATAGTCAACGCCGCCGATGCGGTTGCACCTATGAGCGAGGATGATGCAAGAGCCTGCGCCGCAAAGCTGGGAAATACTCCTTTCGTTTTGCAGAATTTCAGCCTTGTATCAGACGAAAACGCTTTTATTTCCCGTTCAATGCTCAACCGCCTTCGCAGAAGTGCCTGCGAAGCTATTGAGGGAAAAGGAAAAAGAAATGCAGACAGCGCTTTTGCTGAATACAGAAAGCCTAAAGCCGATAAATCCTCTGCTATGGTTTTCACAGCAGAATTTGCTCATCCATCGCAGATTCCAAAAGAAGCAGAAGAATTTTTTGAAGAAATCTTTCTTCCCGTGGGCAGAAATAAAAATCACACTCCCATTCTCCCACCCGTACATTTTGATCTGCAAAAGGATTGCTATCCCGAAGGAAAAAGACTTATGGTCAACACAACGGGACAGCTTTATGAAGCAGCCAAACGAGGATATACCCCCGTTTGCTCTCACAGATTGAACGTTTTTAACAGCGCAACAAGCTCAGTGCTTAAAAATATGGGCTGTGATTGGTCTGTGCTCTCACCTGAGCTTACAGCTCCACAGATAAGGGATATTTCCGCAAACGAAAAAACAGCTATCATATACGGCAGGCTGCCGCTTATGACTCTTTGCCGCTGCGCAATTTCCGACGGCGGAGCAAATTGCAAAAAGAACGGAGAAGGAATTTCACGCGGAGAAGGCAATGCTTTTTGCAAAAGCGAAATTATTGACCGCAAGGGTGTTTCTTTCCCCATAATATCCCTTCCCGATTGTACTAATATAGTGTATAACAGCGTTCCCTTTTATATGGCCGATAAGAAAAAGGATCTTTTGGCTATGGGAATTTGCCGCGGACATTTTATATTCTCAACCGAAACAAAAGAAGAATGCCGTGATATCATCCGCCGCTATAAAGAGGGACTTTCAGCTCCCGATTCAATGAAATTTACAAGAATACAAAACTGATAAACAAGAGGACATAATGGAAAAGATCAGAGTTAAATATCTCAGCGATAAAATTGAAAAGCTTTGCTATGTTGACGGCAAATCCGACTGGATAGACCTTCGCAGCGCTGAAGATATAGAAATGAAAGCGGGCGAATTCCGCCTTATTCCCCTTGGTGTTGCCATTGCTCTGCCCAAAGGATATGAAGCGCACATCGTTCCCCGTTCCTCCACATATAAGAATTTCGGCATTATTCAGACAAATCATATGGGCGTTGTTGACGAAAGCTACTGCGGAAACGGCGACCAGTGGTTTATGCCTGCCTATGCGCTCCGTGATACAAAAATCATGGCAGGGGACAGAATTTGCCAATTCCGCATTATGGAGCATCAGCCTGCTCTGATTTTTGAAGAATGTGACGATTTAGGCTCTCCCGACAGAGGAGGGATCGGTTCCACAGGCAAAAGGTGAACCTTTTTCCTGTGGAAGTGAATAGTGAATAGTGAAAAGTGAATAAAGAAGGAAGCTTTTCGCTTCAGGCGAAAAAAAGCAATAATTATTCATCATTCATTATTCATCAAATATATTTTTCTCCATCAAAGGACTTAATATGAACAATATTATCCTCGCCTCAGGCTCACCAAGGCGACTTGAAATACTTACAATGGCAGGCTATAACTGCAAGGTTATCAAGCCTGAAACTGATGAAAATATCGAATACACCTCAGCACGTGAATACGTTTGCGAGCTTTCAAAGCGAAAGGCCGCTGAGGTTGCAGAAAAAAGCGACGGCTGCATCATCGCTGCCGACACAGTCGTTGTGGCTGACGGAAAAATCCTCGGCAAGCCAATAGATGAAAATGATGCTGTTAATATGCTCCGCTCACTTTCCGGAAGAGAACATTCCGTTTTAACCGGATTTACAGTGAGAAAAGGAGATAAAGCTTTCACAGAGGTTTCAGAAACGAAGGTCCTTATGCGACATATCACAGAAGAAGAAATCAAAGCTTACGTTGACAGCGGAAATCCAATGGACAAAGCAGGAGCTTACGGTATACAGTGCGCCGCAGGAATGTTCATCGAGAAAATAGACGGCGACTATTACACGGTTGTGGGACTGCCCATCTGCCCCATCTCAGTTATACTAAGAGAACAATTCGGAATAACACCCGAAATAAAATAGATGACCCGTCAATTTTTTGACAAATGATTTTACAGACAAAGACGATATAAGAAAGGTTTGGTTTTAATATGGGAAGAAGCATCGGAATCGATCTTGGCACCGCCAATACCATAGTTTATGTTAAAGGAAAGGGTATCGTACTTCGCGAGCCCTCAGTTGTTGCAATTGAAGAAAGAAGCAAAAAGGTTGTTGCCGTTGGTAACGAAGCTAAGCTTATGCTTGGTAAAACCCCCGGCTCAATCGTTGCAATGCGTCCCCTGCAGGACGGCGTTATAGCTGAATTTGACTTTACAACGGCAATGCTGCGCGACTTTTTCAAGAAAGCCGCAGGCGCAAGCCTTTTCAGCGGCCCCAGAGTTGTTGTTTGCGTGCCCTACGGCGTTACAGAGGTTGAAAAGAGAGCCGTTGAAGACGTTACTCTTGAAGCAGGCGCGCAGAAGGTTGCCCTTATTGAAGAGCCTATCGCGGCGGCAATCGGAAGCGGACTCAGAGTTGAAGACGCGAGAGGCAGTATGATAGTTGATATCGGCGGCGGCACAACTGAAGTTGCCGTGCTGAGCCTTGGCGGTATCGTTCTCTCAAAATCTCTGCGTATCGCAGGAGACGAGCTTGATGAGGCCATCGTCAACTATATCAAGAAAAAGCATAACATACTCATCGGCGAGGTTACAGCCGAAATGCTGAAAAAGAAGATAGGAAGCGTTCACCCTGCAGTTGACAGAGGATATATGGAGATCCAGGGAAGAAATCTTCTCAACGGACTCCCTGCAATCATCAACGTTAGCTCAGCCGAAGTCAGAGAAGCTATGCACGAGCAGATAGTTCACATTATTGAAGCTATCCGCAGCACTCTTGAAAACACTCCCCCCGAGCTTGCAGCTGATATTTATGACAACGGTATTGTGCTTGCAGGCGGCGGAGCTCTCCTTGGCGGACTTGACGCGCTTATTTCATACGTTACAGGCGTTAAGGTCACCATCGCAAAAAATCCCCTTGACTGCGTTGCGATCGGCATCGGCCACGTGCTTGAAAGTATTGGAGACATCAGCGAATCCGTTCTTTTCAGAAACCGCGGCACAAGATAATTATTCTACAGAAAGGTCAGCATAATAATGAGGGATTTTTTAAAAAGTAAATTCTTTGCCGTTCTGGTTATAATCACCCTCTTTGCAACAATAGTGCCCTCAGTTCTTTATGCTATGGGCGTGGGCAATTACGCTCACAACATCATAAATCAAACCCTTGCTCCCTTGCAGAAGGTGTTTGCATACGTGACTGACGGAATTGACGGATATGTTGCCTATTTTGCGGAATTTGACCGTATTGTTGAAGAAAACAATGAGCTCAGAGAAAAGATAAACGAGCTTGAGGATCAGATCTATTCCGCAAAGGAAATCGAAGGAATGAACGAATGGCTCTTTAACTATCTTGAGCTTAAAAGAGAGCACACCGACTATGTTTTTGAGCCTGCCAATATCACCAGCAACGGAAGCGGAAATTATATGACCGTTTTCACCATTGACCGAGGCAAAAATCATAACGTTCAGGTTAATATGCCCGTTATAACAAACGAAGGAATCGTTGGTTATATAGTTGAAGCAGGTAGTGACTGGTCTAAAGCGGTCACTTTCCTTGAAGCATCTGCTTCTATCGGCGCATACGTGGAAAGAACAGGCGAATTATGCGTTGTTGAGGGTGACCATTCCCTTATAAACGACGGAATCTGCCGTCTTAACTATTTAAGCGAAGACTCTGATGTTCAGGTTGGCGACAGAATACTTAGTAGCGGCTACGGAAGCGTTTACCCCAGAGGACTGGTTATCGGCTACGTTACGGAAATTGAAAAGAATCAATACAGCCGAAGCGTTGTTGCTTACGTTACCCCCGCCGCAACTCTGACAACCGATATATCTAAAATAATGGTTATCACAGATTATGAAACCTACTCAGAATAATCAGAACGGGGAAAAAGGACAACCCATAGTCCACCGTATGCCGAGACGGTACACCCCCGATATAGATAAACTCGGAGGAGGAGCAAAGCCAAAAAAGCCTGCTCCTTCAGCACCGCAAAATCAAAGAAACGTGCGCAAGCCAAGCTCCGCGCGCAAAAAAAGAAAGCAAACCACTCTCATAGGCGCTATATTGGCAGAATTGGAAGAACGCTTTGAAGGGCTGACCATCGGCCTTCCGTTTACAGCCGAACAGTTTGCGCGCGCGGCAATATGCGCAGCTCTTATCGTTTTCTTTGCAATGCTGCAAACCACCGTGTTTGCGCGCTTTAGAATATTCGGAACAACTCCTGACCTGATGTTTGCACTGACTGTTGCCATTGCATTTTCGGAAGGCGAAAAATGGGGCGGCGTTTGCGGACTTATATCAGCGATCGTTATTGACTCCCTCGGAGGATACGGGCTTACCCTGCTGCCCATAGTTTACGTTGCTGCAGGCATACTTTGCGGTTATCTTGTGCGCGATTTTTTCTCAAACACAGCCCTTCCGCGAATTGCGGTTATAACCCTTTTCACAGTTGGCCGCAGCGTTGTTTCGCTGATCAGCGCATCCTTCATTGTGAATATAACCTTCGTTGAGATCCTCTCAACAATAGTTATCCCCGAATATTTTTCAACAGTTATTATGTCAACCCCCGTTTATTTCATCGTGTGGGCGTGCTTCGTGCGCTTTCATAAAACAAGAGCTGAAAAAACAGGAACCGAACTTATCTGATATAACTTAAAATCTTTTAGAAAGGACTGACGGCAACTCTTATGAAAAGACGCGACCATTTGCTCAGATATATCGCACTGGGCTTTATATTCGTAGCAGTTTCCCTTGTTTATATAGCAAGACTTATAACCATACAGATTGCCAGCCAGGACTACTACACAGAAACGGTTGTTACCAAAACTTATACCCGAACAGAGCCTATCCAGGCGCAGCGCGGCGAAATATACGACCGCAACGGAAAAGTTCTTGTTGAAAACAAATACACCTATGACCTTTATCTCGACGGCGGCAGTTTTCCTAAATCAAACGAAGATAAAAATAACATCCTCCTGAAACTCACCCAAAAAGCAAAGGCTATGGACGAGTTTGACGGCTTCAATGAACCAAGAGCAAGAGAAGCTTTCGTTTATAAGGACGGCAAGTGGTCACTTGACAATGCCTTTATGGGAACCGTTTACGGAAAAAGACTCTCAAAACTGATGGTTGGGCTGAATTTCACACCCGATGATAAAGAAAAAGGCGGATGGACACAAACTGATATAGGCGAGGTGCGTGATGCACTGCTGCTCAGATACGGACTTGTGGACGCCGACGGAAACGATCTTTATTCCGAAGAAGAAAGAGATTTTCTTTTCCCTCTCCGACTTGATATGGAGCTGAAAAACTTTTCCGCAGTTGAACCGTATACCCTTATAACAGATGTTTCCGTTGCCTTTATCTCCGCTATTACAGAAGGCGGACACAGAGGCTATAATATCAACGTTTCGGCAGAAAGAGTTTATACCTATCCGGGATATCTCTCCCACGTGCTTGGCAGAGTTGGTCAGATACAGGCGGAAAACGCTCAGTATTATACCGACCTTGGATATTCGCTCAACGCCATCGTAGGAACGTCGGGAGCTGAAAAATCCTTTGAAGCTTATCTCCACGGAACCGACGGCACACTTGCCATCGTTGAGGACAAATACGGAAACATAGTTGAAACATACGTGCTCAAAGAGCCTGTTGCAGGACAGGACGTTTATCTCACAATAGATATAGATCTTCAGATGGTTGCCGAAACGGCGCTGAAGAATAACATACAAACCATAGTTGATCAGGCAATAGCTGACGAAGGAGAGTTTGACGGTGAGGACGCAAATGCAGGCGCTCTGACAGCTCTTAATTCAAAAACAGGCGAGGTGCTGGTTCTTGCAAACTATCCCTCATATAATCTTGCAACCTTCAACGAGGACTACAGCATGCTCAGAGAAGATCCTGCTTCTCCTCTTTTCAACCGCTCCCTTGAAGGAATTTACGAGCCGGGCTCAACCTTTAAAATAGGTATGGCGGCTGCCGCCCTTCAGGAAGGGATCATCACCCCATATACGGAGATTCTTGATGAAGGCGAATATCAATACTATGCCGACTCAAACTTCACCCCTGCCTGCTGGATATACAGCGCAAGATACGGCTACAGAACTCACGGCTGGATCAACGTTTCAAAGGCCATTGAGGTTTCCTGCAACTGCTTTTTCTACGACGTGGGCAGACAGCTGACCATCACAAGAATGAATAAATACTGCAAGGCCTTCGGACTTGGCGAAGCAACCGGAATTGAACTGAGCGAAAAGACCGGCGTTCTTGCAGGCCCAACAGAAAGAGAAGCTAAAGGCGAAACGTGGTACGACGGTGACACCATTCAGGCAGCCATCGGCCAGTCTGATAACCTTTTCACTCCACTCCAGATCAGTAACTACATTTCAACCGTTTTAAGCGAAGGCGACAGAATGAAAGCGCACATTCTCTATCAGGTGCGCGATTATCACGGAAATATAACATACGAATTTGAACCTCAGATCGTTGACTCTATCGAGTTATCATCTAAAAATGCTCTCGTTGTTAAAAACGCTATGAGAAGCGTTATCACAGAAGGTTCCGCGGTTCGTATTTTTGTAAATTATCCCTTGGCCATCGGCGGCAAAACAGGTACGGCGCAGGTTTCTTCAACCAGCTCGGACAATGCTATTTTTACAGCCTTTGCTCCATTTGATGATCCTGAGATAGTCGCAACCTGTATAATTGAGAAAGGCGCAAGCGGTACTGACGCGGGATACTCCGTGCGTGACCTTTTCACGTCTTACTTCAACGTTGATTACCCCCTCAACGGAGTGACCGAAGATACTACAACCGGAGAGGACGGCGCCAATGAGTAAAATCACAGATAAAAAAAGAGCCTTGGAGGCGGATAGCCGACTTGCAGAGCTTTATCCCGACGCACTTTGCTCTCTTGAAGCCGACGGTGACCCTTGGCGATTGCTTGTTATGGCAAGACTCAGCGCTCAGTGCACCGACGAAAGAGTGAACATCGTTTGCCGCGACCTTTTCAGAGCCTTTCCCGATGCGGCTTCTATGGCGCAAGCACCCATTGAGGAGATCGAAAACCTTATAAAATCCTGCGGACTTTATCGCGGCAAGGCTAAAAGCATTAAAGAAGCATCACAAATAGTTATAGAAAAATATAACGGCGAAATACCTTCTGCAATGGACGAGCTGCTCAGCTTGCCCGGCGTTGGAAGAAAAATTGCCAATCTGCTGCTGGGAGATATTTTCGGCCTTGGCGGCATCGTTGCAGATACCCACTGTATGCGTATCTGCGGGAGATTGGGCTTCTATCCCGAAGGACAGAAAGACCCTCTCAAAACTGAAAAAATTATGGAAAAATTATTACCGCGCGAAAATCAAAGCGACTTTTGCCACAGAATAGTGCACTTCGGCCGCGATGTTTGCCGCGCGAAAAATCCCCTCTGCGACACTTGTCCTCTTTCGGACATCTGCCGTCACTACGAGGAAACTCATAAATAGAAAGCAGGTTTATCACTTTGGCAAAGAAAGAAAAAAACTGCCGCCTTGGTAAAGTTGGCGGACAGGCAGTGCTTGAAGGCGTTATGATGCGCAGCGGCGACAATGTTGCGCTGGCTGTGAGAAAAGACGACGGCAGCATTGAAATCAAAAACAGCAAATTCGTTTCAGTTCGGAAAAAGCACAAATGGACAAATATTCCTCTGCTTCGCGGTTGCATCAATATGGTTGAAATGCTGAAACTCAGCTACGGCACCCTCAGCGACAGTATGGATATGCTGGGAATTGACGAAACTGAAGACGAAACAAAATTTGAAAAATGGCTTCGCAAGGTTTGCGGAGATAAGCTCATGAACATCATTATGGGAATAGCTATGGTGCTTTCCGTTGTTCTCAGCGTGGGACTTTTTGTTCTCCTTCCCAACTTCATCGCCATGGGGGCAAATTCTCTCTACGGACATTTTACAGCAGGCAACGTTTTGCCCAGCTTTTTGCAGAACGTGCTTGCAGGCGTTGTGAGAATTATTATCTTCGTTGTTTATATGATGCTCACATCCCTTATGCCCGATATACGCAGAACTTTTGAATACCACGGAGCAGAGCATAAAACAGTTGCCTGCTACGAATCAGGAATGGAGCTGACAGTTGAAAACTCACGCAAGTGCTCCCGCTTCCACCCCCGTTGCGGAACAAGCTTTATTTTCGTTATGCTCATTATTTCTATTCTTGTGACAGCGTTTATCAACTGGAACACATGGCCCAAAATTGCTATTATGCTGACAAAAATAGCTATGCTCCCCGTTATTGCAGGCGTTGGATTTGAATTTCTTATGCTGGCAGGCAAATATCCCAATGCGGTGACTAAATTCCTCTCCCTGCCCGGACTGTGGATGCAGCGCATCACAACTCAGGAGCCTGACGACAGCCAGCTTGAAATTGCTATAATCGCAATCAAAAACGCTATGCCCGATGAATTTCCCGAGGTGCTTGAAGCAGCAGAGCCTGCAGAAGAAGCCGATGGGGAAGCATCTGAAGGAGAAAACGGCTGTGACGCTCAGTGAAATTATTAAAGAGTTTGAAGCGGGGGGAGTTGAGTCCCCTCGCTTTGATGCTTCTGTGCTCATTGAACATTTTGAAAATAAAAGCCGCGCGATGCAGCTTGCTTTCCCCGAAAGAGATTATACAAGCGATGCCCTTGCCAACGCTGTCAACCGCAGAAAAAACAGAGAGCCTCTCCAATATATTATAGGCGAATGGGAGTTTATGGGACATACCTTTAAGGTTTCTCAAAACTGCCTTATTCCGAGAGCTGATACAGAGCTGCTTTGCTCTCTGGCAATCGAAAAGCTGAAAGATAAGCCCTGCGCGCGCTTTGCTGACCTTTGTACAGGCAGCGGATGCATAGCTATATCTATCCTTTGCGAATGTGAAAATATATCTGGCGTTGCTCTTGAACTTTATCCCGAAACTCTTCAAATATGCGCTGAAAATGCCGCTATGAACCGTGTCAGCAACAGACTTCAGCTTGTATTGGGCGATGTTTGCGAAGACTGCCTTGAAGGCAAATTTGATGTTATCGTTTCTAATCCGCCTTACGTCACGATCGAGGAAATGGAGGATATTTCCCCCGAGGTTGCTATGGAGCCGCACCACGCCCTTACCGACGGCGGCGACGGTCTCTCTATCATCCGTAAAATCCTTGAAATTTACCCTTCCAAAATAAAAAAGAACGGTATTCTCGCCATTGAGTTCGGTTGGAAACAAGGACCTGCCATTCTTGAAATAGCTAAATCCCTCAACCTCAATGCCCACATCTTAAAAGATACGGAAAACAGAGACAGAGTCTTGGTTGTAAACATATAGTATATAAACACCTATCCCTCGTTTGATAAGATATATATAAGATTATTCGGGAGGGACCTTTTAAGGAAAGGTCTCCTCCCGAACCCTCCCCCAAACCTCTTTGTAAAAGATCCCCTTCCAACCCCACTTGTGTGGGGGTGGAAGGGGATTTTCTGCGAAAAGGTTTTGAAAGGGGTTTCAGGGGGAGAACTTTTCCTCAAAAAGTTTCCCCCTGAGTATTCCTATATATTTTGTCAAACGAGGGATAGGTGTTTATATACTATTTTGAAGCAACGAAGGTTGAGCCAAGAATTAAGACTGCGCCCACAATACCAAATATGGTAAGGGGTTCGGAGAGAAGCACGGCAGAGAGGATAATAGCCACGACTGGATCTATATAGCTGAAGATTGCCGCAGTTTGAGCAGGGAGAGCTTTAACCGAGCCGAAATATAATACATAAGCGAGCCCTGTGTGCACAGCACCGACAACGAGGAGCATAACCACCGCTTTGGGAGAGAAGGCACTCAACTCAATATTTTCCGTGAGAAGAGAATAAGGCAGGATAGTCACCGCCGCAGAAAACAGCTGAACGACTGTCATATCATAAGAAGAAATATCCTTCATACGCTTGTTAAGGAGCACAACGGACGCATAGAAAACGGCCGCGCCGCAACCAAGCAAAATGCCCTTGCCGCCAACGATACCATTTTCCGCCACGCCCGAAACAAGCACAATACCCATAAGAGCGCAAAGAATGCATACGATTTTTTTCAGGGTGAGCTTTTCTCCAATCGCCAGGGGAGACGCAAGGATAACAAAAACGGGAGAAAGATAATAGCAAAGAGTTGCCGTTGCAACAGTTGTGAATCGGTATGCCTCAAAAAGAAGGATCCAGTTGATGCCGATAAAAACCCCGGAAATTATAAGGAGCAAAAGATTTTTCTTTATTGCCGAAAAATCAAGCTTCTTTTTTGATATAAACATAACGGCAAGCAAAAAGATCGTTCCCATAATGCCGCGAAAGAAAGCGATAGAACCTGAGGGAAACGGAATGTGGCGCACAAAAATACCGATAGTTCCGAAAATGAACATGGCAAGAGTTATTTTCAAAAGCGCGCTGCCCTGATCTGTAATTTTTTTCATAAATTCCTCAAAAAAATAAGATATTTCATTTTATCACAGTCGCAGACGGTTTTCAACATATGAGTGAACAGTTTGCGCCGTTTTCCTTGCATAAATATAAAAAATGTATTATACTGTAACTACAGAATAAAGTGAGGTGCGCTTATGGACGTTAATTACAAAAATAAAAAGCCCTATAATACAGCCAAACTCCCTATCAGACAGCCACTCTTTATGATGGGACTGCTGACCCTCGTGAGCAAGATCGGAATGCCCCGAGTTCCCTATAAAATAGAAAAATTCAATATGGAAGGCCTGAAACCGCCTTATATTTTGCTGAGCAATCATATGTATTTCGTTGATTTTCAGCTTAGCGCTATGGCAACCTTCCCCCACAGAGTGAACAACGTTGCAACTATCGACGGATATTACCGCCGCCCCATTATTATGGAGCTTCTCGGCTGCATATGTAAGCGCAAATTCACAACAGATATGCACCTGCTTCGCTCCATCCGACACGTTTTAAAGAAAAACGGTGACGTGCTTTGTATGTATCCCGAAGCAAGATATTCCCCCGTTGGCACAACTGCAATCCTGCCCGAATCTCTTGGAATGCTTATAAAGCGCTCAGGCGTTCCCGTCGTTGTGCTGCTTCACCACGGAAACTACCTGCACACTCCCTTCTGGAACTATCGCAAGCCCAGAAAGGCTCCCCTTTATACCACTATGACACAGATACTCACCGCTGAAGACGTTGAAAAAATGTCCTATGAAGAGATCAACGACGCCGTTAAAAAGGCAATGACATACGACGAATATAAATGGCAACTTGATAATAACATCCGCATAACCGAGCCCTACAGAGCTGAAGGACTGCACAAGGTTCTTTATCAGTGCCCCCATTGCAAAGCAGAGCATAAAATGGCATCTGAAGGCGCTGAAATATTCTGCCGTGAGTGCGGCAAGAGATGGGAAATGGACGAGCTTGGCAGGCTCAGCGCAAAGGAAGGCGAAACAGAGTTTTCACATATTCCCGATTGGTACGAATGGCAAAGAGCAGAGGTCCGCGCTGAGATCGAGCGCGGTGAATATCACTTCTGCGATACTGTTGACGTTCACTCCCTCCCCCGTTGCATGCGTTTTGAGCATCTGGGTGAAGCAAAGCTTACTCACGACCCCGAAAATGGCTTCGTGCTTGAAGGTGAATATCGCGGCGAGCCTTACAGAATAGAGCGCAAACCCCTCGGAATGTACGGAGTTCATATTGAATACGACTATTGCTACGTTAAACCCTTTGACTGCATAGATATTTCCACCGATAACGACTCATTCTATTGCTACCCAACAAAAGAAAACGTTGTTACAAAGCTTTCGCTTGCAACCGAGGAAATATATAAAATCGAAAAAGCAAAGGTTGACGCTAAAAAAGCAAAAAGAAAAACTGCTCAATAAGCTGAAAGGAGCCTTCATATGAGAAATCTACCCAAGATATCGGCAATTTTGCTTGCGGCAATTATGTGCCTGAGCGCAGTTATTTCCGGCGCGGTTACACTTGATGCCCAGGTTTCCACCTCCACCGAGGAAATATACCCCGGTGTTATTGCCACCGATTATTATCTTGAAGAAGGCGGCTACTACAGCGAAAACGGCCCCCAATATCTGCGTGTCGTTGAATTTGACCCCAAAAGAGACGACCTTGCATTTGATATGGTTATGGCAGGAGATAACGTTGGCGCGCTGACTCCTCTTACAGAAATAGTTGATAACTTCAACAAAACAAACACAGAAAATAAAACTGTTATTGCGGCAGTCAACGGCGACTTGTGGACGCAGGCAAGCCACCATTCAAGAGTTGAAGGGGAAAGCGATGACCCCGTTGTTAAAAAAGAGCTGTGCATCCCAAGAGGATATAACGTTGCTGACGGTGAAATAATAACCACGACTTATATGGGAACAGAAACTCCCTACGACGATTTTTTCTATTCATTCGGAGTTGCTGACGACGGAACAGCCTATATCGGCCAGATTTCAACTACGCTTTCCCTTATTAACCTTACAACTAAAAAGAGCGCCACAGCTGACGGCCTTAACCGACTGCCCGCAAACGACTCTCTCGTGGTTTACAGCGACAAAGGCCCCATTTCAAACTATGCCCTTGACGATGCTCACGAAGTTGTCATAGACTTCACCGACGATTATACCATCAAGCACGGCACAAGAATCACCGGCACCGTTACAGCCGTAAGCGAACCCGGAACACAACGTTACAATATGCAAAAAAACCGCATCATCCTGACTGCCCGCGGAACAAATATCGAACAGATTTCCGATTATTCAGTGGGAGATAAGGTTACTCTGGCAGTTCGCGTCAGCGATCTTATGGGCAATAGCGAGGCTTGGCAAAGCATAAACGAAGCCTGCGGAGGCCACGTTCCCGTTGTGCTTGGAGGAGAAGCTTCCACCCAAAGCTATTCAAGAGCCGATCCTATGACTCTTCTCGGATATAAAGCCGACGGAACTATCGTTATGATAATCAACGACGGCAGACAGGAAGGCTATAGCATAGGAATCAACCGCCTGCTTTATGAGGACCTCTGCCTTGAGCTTGGTCTTGACTCAGCATTTCTCCTTGACGGAGGCGGCTCTACTACGTTGGTTGAATTGACAGAAAACGGCTACGCCCTGAAAAACCGCCCAAGCGACTATTATCCCGACGGATCTGCTCAGGGATATGAGCGTGCGGTTGCAAACGCAGTTCTGCTTTCATACATAGGAGAAGAAAAGCCTCAGGCTGAAATGGGTGATATTGATAACAGCGGCACGGTTAATTCCGTTGACCTTTTCAGAATGAAGCTGTTTGTGAAGCAAGTTGTTTCTCCTACAGAAGCTGAGTCTGCAGCGGCAGATATCAACAAAGACACGAAAGTTACCACAGTTGACCTTTTCCACCTGAAGTTCAGAATTATGAAAGGCTTCTGGGGAGTTTGATCAAACTAAAAAAGCACTTAAACTATAGGTGATGTCCTTAACGGAGAATTTGAAATTTCATTTAATCCTTGTTAAGAACCAGCATTGCATTTGTATGTACAAATACACTTGGGCGGTAGCCCAAACCCACAGAAGCAGAAAAAGAGAAGATTCGTTTTAATTACGAGTCTTCTCTTTCTTTTGTCTGTAAGTGATATGCTGACTAAAGTCAGCGTGATATTTTCGCT
>JAGAPL010000029.1 GCA_017623255.1 Clostridia bacterium | reverse complement strand
GTTATTATACTTTGAAGCAAGTGAAGCGTCATCCTTGAAAATAGTATCAGCCGCAAGCTTAGCAATCCATACTGTATTTGCTGAGTGACGGTTTGCACCCCAGTTCATAAGCCATGCAAGACCATCAGGAGTATAAGTTACTCTTTTTCCGCCGTATCCCTCATCCCAGTAATCAAGGTGATGAGCGATATGGTCAATCCATTCCTGCTTTCCTGTATTCATAGCATAGAGGAGAGCAGCTGCCTGTGTTGTATCATCCCAGCAGAAACCCCATGTATACTTCCAATCTGTTGACTGGCTTTCTGTAGGGAACTGTGGAATATAATCAGATTCAATCTTATCGAGATAGCTCTTGTCGCCTGTTGCCATATAGAGCCAGTTTGCGGCGTACATACAGTCATCTACCCATGAGCTTGGCTTATACATCGTGCCCATTGCTCCGTTTTCGTTAGCTCTGATTGAATCAGCTGTTTTAAAATACTTCTTTGCCTGTGCAAGATATTCTTCTGCCTTATCAGGCTGTTCATCCTTGAAGATGATATAGCCCTGTGCAAGAGCAGCAGCACAAAGTGCAATTGTTGTTGAGTCAGCAATTTCGTCATAAGGACGCTCCCAATCGCCGTTATTGAGATGATGCTTTCTCAGATATACTTCAGCGCTGCACCAGATATTGTGGTCTGTTGAACCGCCTGTAAAGTCACCGATTGTACCGATAACCTTGTCCCCTCTGTCACACTGGAGAACGTAATCAAGTCCCCACTGCACGTTGTTGCGGTAAGTTTCACCAAGACCTGCCTTATCAACAGCGTCTTTATACTGGATATAGCCCCATGCAAGAACTGATGCGGAATAAGCGTTTGTCAGAGTGAACTTGAAGTGGTCACCTGCGTCAAACCAACCGCCAGGAATAATGTCTGTTTCGACACCCTCTTCGTTCACCATCGAATCAGCTCTCCAAGGAACACTGTTCCAATCAGGAAGAATACCTGACTGCTGTACTTCATAGAAGAACAGTGATTTCTGCAAAGCCTCGGCATAGTTAACATCAGAAGCGGCAGAAGCCTTTATAACGCTTTCATTTTCCTTTACAGGAAGTGCATTGAAGCCTGACGCTGTAACAACAATAGCCGAAACAGTTGCTATAAGCTTTTTAATCTTCATTGTAATTAGCCCCTCTCATTTTTATTGGTACATATCTATCCGTACCTATACATTTTAACTTTATAACATTTTTAATAGTTTGTCAAGCACATCATAATTATTTTACAATTATTTGTCAGCTTGTATAATCAAACAGCATATTTATTGGGCATAAAATCAAAAAGCAGTTATCAGAGTAAACCGATAACTGCTTTAACTTTAATATTAGATTATTCAGCGTCTTCTGCTGTTTCTTCAACAGCTTCTTCAGCTTCTGCTTCTTCCTCGTCATTTACGAGAAGTGCACGGATTGAAATGCTGATTCTTTCCTTTTCCTCGTCGATGTCGATGATCTTAACATCAACTTCCTGACCAACAGAAAGGATATCCTTAACATTTTCAACCTTCTTATCAGCAATCTGTGAGATGTGGATAAGTCCGTCAATACCGTCGATAATCTGAGCAAAAGCACCGAATGATGTGATTGAAACGATAGTTGCCTTAACAACGTCGCCAACATTATACTGTGACTTGAAGATTTCCCATGGGTTGTCCTCTGTCTTCTTGTAGCCGAGAGAAATTCTGTTCTCTTCCTTGTTGAGATCCTTGATGTAAACTTCAAGAGTATCACCAACGTTTACAACTTCACTTGGGTGCTTAATTCTCTTCCATGAAAGCTCTGAAATGTGAACCATACCGTCGATTCCGCCGAGGTCAACGAATGCACCGAAGCTTGTGAGTGACTTAACTGTACCCTTGAATACATCGCCAACGTTAGCAGCTTCCCAGAACTTAGCCTTAGCTTCTTCCTTTTGAGCATTGAGAACAGCCTTCATTGAACCAACAGCTCTCTTGCGGTTTTCTGCAACCTCAAGAATCTTGAACTGAACCTTCTTCTTGAGAAGCTGGTCAAGCTCTGCACCTCTTGGAAGACCTGTCTGTGATGCAGGAATAAATACTCTTACGCCGAAGCATGAAACAGTAACTCCGCCCTTAACAACGTGCTGGATTGTACCTTCAAGAACAGTTTCTTCTTCCTTAGCCTTCATAACCTTTTCGAAGCCTGCCTGTTCGTCAATCTTTCTCTTAGAAAGAGCAACAGTACCTTCGCTGTCGTTAACCTTGATAACGATAAGTTCAATCTCATCGCCAACGCTTACGATGTCAGCAGGTGTTTTTGTTGGGTCATCTGTGAGGTCGTCAAGTGAAACATAGCCTGTGTGCTTTGTACCGAGGCTAACGATAGCTTCGTTCTTATTTACGGCTTCAACATAAGCCTTAACCTTTTCTCCTGTATGTATTTTCTTAAAGGACTGATCGAGCATCTCCTCGAAATTGATGTCCTCTTCCAGATTATTATTCTGAATCTCTGTCATAGTGGTTTGTACCTCCTTAATTATATAAGCCGGCGTAGAAGCGCCTGCAGTAATGCCGATATGTTCAGCAGCGGGCAGATTTAAAGCTAAAAGCTCGTCCCCGTTTTCAATATGATATGTTTTGCAATTTTTACTGCAAACGTCATAGAGCTTCACAGTATTTGAGCTGTGTTTTCCGCCCACGACAATCATAAGGTCAGCTTCTTTCGACAGCTTTTCCGCATCTGACTGTCTTGCTTCGGTTGCATTGCAAATCGTATCAAAGATAACAATATTAGGATCGTCTTTAGGGATTATCTTTAAACAATCTTCCCATACTACTATATTATACGTCGTTTGAGCAACAATTGCAACCTTTTTTTGCAAATTTTTATAATTTTTTTCAAAAAAGCTTTTTAGCTCAGTTTTATCCTTAAAAACAAGACAATTTTCGTCACAATGACCAACAATTCCTTGAACCTCAGGGTGAGTTGCATCTCCTGCAATG
>JAGAPL010000028.1 GCA_017623255.1 Clostridia bacterium | reverse complement strand
TCCTCGGCGGTCCTTACACATAGAGATTGAATTGCTATATTTGATAACTGTATCAGAAATCCATCAAATATGATTTATCCTTTAACCAATGTTTTTTGGACCGCCGAGGACGTCGGTCCCTACGGTTAAGAAGGCAAATTCTCGTTTAGCGTAATAAGCCTTCTCCAGCGGAGAAGGTGGCCGAGCGAAGCGAGGTCGGATGAGGAGAGCATTTTTAAGTGATTGTAGTATTTTTCTCCTCACCCACCGCTGCGGCGGTCCCACCTCCCCGCTGGGGAGTGCTTTGGGTAACATAAATTATCGTTTAACATTCTGATTTGATTGATTAGTTCAGCTAAAACAAAAACCCTTCCGATCGGAAGGGCTATGTTCACAAAACTTTATTCAATTTAAATATTGCTTCATCGACGATATCGTGAAAATCTCTCATTCCGTTTTCGTCATCAGGATGGATAACTATGGCGTTTTTATATCTTTTGAACCAGGTTATCTGTCTTTTTGCATAGCGGCGTGAATTCTGTCTGATGCGGTCGGCGCCATCTGCAAGTGTTTCTTCTCCTGCAAAATAGGGCAGCAGTTCTTTATAACCTATTGCCTGATAAGCCGGAGATTTTTCTGAGATCAGTCCCTCAGCAAACAGTTTTCTTGCTTCCGCTTCAAGTCCTGCCTCGATCATCATATCAACTCTGCGGTCGATTCGTTCATAGAGCAGTTCACGGTTTAAAAATTCAAGCACAACTATTTTTGCATCAAAAGGCGGAACGGCATCTTTTGAGCGTCGGTCCCATTCTGTTTTGGGCACGCCCGTCGTTTCAAAAATTTCAATAGCACGAATAACTCGGCGCACGTTATTGGGATGGATAGCCTCTGCAGCTTCGGGGTCAACTGCGCGCAGTTTTGCGTGAACAGCTTCGTTTCCGAATTTCTCGGCTTCCCGAGTCAGAGTCTCTCTTAAAGCTTCGTTTTTAACTCCTTCGGAGTAGTTTGAAATTGATGTAACTGCGTCAAGATAAAGCCCCGTTCCGCCGCAGAAAACGGGAAGCTTTCCGCGAGAGATTATTTCATTGGCGCAATTTTTCCCAAGCTCACCGTAGTCAGCGCAGGAAAAATCCACGTCGGGAGTGCATATGCCCACAAGGTGATGAGGCACACCAAGCCTTTCTTCTATGGTAGGGGCAGCTGTTCCGATTTCCATTCCTTTATATATTTGCATGGAGTCGTTAGAAACAACCTCGCCGTTATAATGTAATGCAAGCTGCACTGCAAGGGAGGTTTTTCCCGATGCGGTGGGGCCTGCAACGGCTATCAGCTTTTTATTTTCGTTCACTTTTATTTTTCCTGTAATATTGTATTTTGAGTTATGCGATTGCAGAAAATATTATGTTTCGAAGGTGTTTTATGCAATTGTATAAGTTTAAGCAGTCAATTTTTTATCAAGCTTATAAAGCAGAAAACCCATAAAAATGCCGATCATATTGAGAATATAATCATCAATATCAAAGCTACCCAGCAGCGTGAAATACTGTATAAATTCAACGGCGATAATTATTGCGGAGCTGCAAATAAACATAGATATTGCTCTTTTGAGCTTTTCCCAAATTGCAGGAAGAAAAACACCGAGAGGTATAAAAACTCCAACATTTCCTCCAAGATTGATAATAGCGTGGCGCACGAGGGAGTGCGCGTTGGTGTTATACATCTCAATATATTCATTAACGGTTCGGAAAGGAATAAGGTTTATCTTTGCTTTGAGCTGAAGCAAATAATCTTCATATCTCACGAATCCGATCCTCTGTCCGTAAAGCAGCCACAGCATTACGACGCTGTAAATAATAAAAAGAACAAGTATGGTTTTTCTGTTTTTCATATCAATGGATTATCATCGCGTCGCCGAAGCTGAAAAATCTGTATCTTTCGCTTACAGCTTCGTTGTATGCGCCAAGCATTTTTTCTCTGCCTGCAAAAGCGGAAACCAGCATAAGAAGTGTGCTTTCGGGAAGATGAAAGTTGGTTATGAGGGCGTCAACTATCTTGAATTTATATCCTGGATAAATGAAAATTCCTGTGTCGGTGCTGACAGGGAGAAGAATTCCATCGTCATTTGCGGCACTTTCAAGGGTTCTGCAGGATGTTGTTCCAACAGCAATAACTCTGCCTCCTGCTGCTTTGCGCTCATTGATTATCTTTGCACTTTCCTCAGTAACGCAGATATATTCGGAGTGCATCTCGTGGTCTTTGATATTTTCTTCGCTGACGGGGCGGAAAGTTCCCAGTCCCACATGGAGAAGCACGGGGACGATAGCAGTGCCCTGAGCGCGAATTTTATCAAGCAGTTCGTTTGTGAAATGGAGACCGGCTGTAGGAGCTGCGGAGGAGCCTTCCTCACGTGAATAAACGGTCTGATATCTTTCTCCGTCGGAAAGCTTTTCTGTGATATAAGGCGGCAAGGGCATAGTACCAACTCGGTGAAGAGCGTCGTAAACGCAGGTTGCGTCTCCACCGGCAGTGAACTTAACAACTCTGCAGCCACCTTCGATAATATCTGTAACCTCGGCGGTCAGCAGTCCTTCTCCAAAGGAAAGTCTGTCACCGATCTTTGCTCTTTTTCCGGGGCCTGCAAGCGCTTCCCACGTGTCGTTTTCTCTCTGCTTTAAAAGCAGAAGCTCCACCGGGGATGTGCTGCCTGTTTCAACAAGCTCGCCGATCTGCTTGTCAAAGCGATGGGAGCGTATTCCGATAACTCTTGCGGGGATAACTCTTGTATCGTTAATAACAAGAACGTCCTCGGGGTGAATATAGTCGGTTATATTGGAAAAAACCTTATGCTCTATTTTTTCACCTTCGCGCTCTATAACCATAAGGCGAGAGGAGTCGCGGGGGTAAACAGGAGTTTGAGCGATAAGCTCTTCGGGAAGATCGTAGTGAAAATCCTTGAGAGTGAGATCGGTTTCGGGAAGATTGTTTTTTATCATAATCGGACACCGTCCTTTTTATTTCAAAATCTGTTATATTCTAACACAAATTCAAAAAGCATTCAATAGGGAAACGTATTATAGTTTGAGTGGATGTTCTCGACAATCAAACTTTTCCATGGCTACATACAATATGTTCACCAACTATTTCAATAACGCCGTAAGTGCAATTCGGATATCCTCTGCCGATTGTGCCGGGGTTGAAATAAATCAGATCATCGCGGCGAAGTTCAAGAGCGCTGTGGGTATGTCCGAAAAGCAGCATATCGGCTTCTTTTTCTTTTGCGCGGTAGCCTGCCCAAAGCAGAGTGCTTTTAACGTCATATTTGTGACCGTGCATGCATAAAATTCTAATGCCTCCAAGTTCTATAGTAGTTTCTTCCAACTCATTTACGAACATTGGGTCGCAGTTGCCCTTAACGCAGATATGTGGAACATTAGGGTATTTTTCAAAAACAGAATTGGCTCCAACTATGCCGTCGCCGAGAAAAATAAAAGCATCAGCGCGGCCGTTATGCGCTTCAATGGCGGATTCTATATTTCTTTCTCTCCCGTGAGAATCGGAAAAAACAAGGATCTTAAATTTTTTCATAGTGTTAACCTTTAAATTCAATATATTGAAAGGACCTTTTATGAAGCTTGACAAAAACACCATTCAGATGATAACAAAAATGCCGGACGATCATTTGTGGAAAATTATATGCGCCCTGGGGGTTTCTTCCGGAATAGATCTTTCGGGGGTGAGAATGGATAAAAATCAGCTTGATAAGGTGCGTCAAGCGCTTTGCCAAATGACAGATGCTGATATTGACCGAGCAACCGAGATAATAGCAAACTGTAAAAAGGGGGAAATGAATGACAAGCGGTGGTAATTTTGAAGGACTTCCGGACATCATAAAAAAGTTGACAGAAAGCCCGGAGATTGCAGATATAATCAAAAATGCAGGTCTTCAGCAAAAGGAAGAGCCTAAAGAAGAACCAAGAGCAGAAACGGCTAATGAGCCGTTTAACCTATCTCCCGAAATGATGGCAAAGCTTCCTTCAGTTATATCCATGCTTCAAGGAATGGGAATAACGGGAGAGCAAAGCCGACAATCAAGTGAGCAGAAGATATCGGAGAGTGCTCCGAGTGTGGATATGAACGAGCTTGCTGCAAAGCTGCCTCAGGCAATGAGTGCTCTTTCGTCAATGGGTATAGGCAGCGGAGTACATAAAGCGCACAGAGAGGACAAAAAGCGGGAGGCGCTTCTTAAAGCTATAAGACCTTATATGAGTGAGCGCAAGCGTGGAGCCATAGACACTATGCTTGGCTTTGGTTCGCTTGCAGAAATAATGATGATGTTTTTGGGAGGTGAGAGGTGATGTATTCAAAAAAGAACAGAGAAGAATATGGGGGATATATAATAACTCCGCCGCCGGGATATGATGGAAGCCGTTTTGGAAGCCGAAGTGACGGGCGAGACGACTCTTTCCCTCCATATGACAGACAGCCTCAGATATATTCGCAAAAGCAGAGAAAAAATCCGCAAGAAGATAAAGATGAAAGAACGGATGCAGAATGTGAGGCTTGTGACAGAGGCGAAGCAAAAGGTTTGTTCCCGTTTATGAAAAACGGTATAGGGCAAGAGGAACTGCTTCTCATTGCACTTCTTATAGTGCTTGTGGGTGAAAAAAACGTTTCTCCCGAGATAGTGCTTATTCTTGCACTCCTTCTTTGTATATAGTTTCGATTGAACCCATAGTTTTTTGAAGCATATAGTCCATATGTATATACGGATCGTTGCTTTTAAAGTCTGTGTGCGATGAAGGGGTATTATAATCAACTGTAAACACAACAGAATTGTTTTCACCTGTCACGTTAAAACTGCAGTCGCTGCTTTGTGAAATAAATGAGCAAACGTCTCCCCAAATTTTGCAAGAGGGGAACAGGTTGTCAAGGCTTTCAATTCCATCAACAAAGCAGTTTTTGCTTATGACGGTTTCAAGCTTGATTTCAAATGAATCCTGAATCTGCGAAACACATATTGTAGCCTTCCCGTTTTCTGAAATTTCATCTGCCATATATGAGATGGCAGTAAAAAGGTTTACGAAGCTGAGAAGTCCGCAGTCACAGAAGCAACCTTCGCAAGCATCGTATTTGCGTGTAAAATCCAGCTGCAGTCTGTTTGGCAGTTTTGAAACATCATTAAAGTGATGCACCATATGGGAGATTGCAGTTTCTGCGTCAAATAGGGAATCATCAAAAACTGAATCGGCAGATTTTCTTGCGATAAGCGCGTCAACGATTTTGGTCAATTTATCGTTACCCATTGGGGAGTAATCCGGAATGTAGTTTTCTGCATCAGTCATATTCTTAACAAGAATAACAGTTGCAAAGCTGCAATAAAAAATTCTGCAGGGGGCAACGATGGCGCAGGGAAATCCTGAAATAAGTTTTGCCGCGGCTGTAAAAGGCCGCGGCTTTTTGCTGTTCATTGATATTTCGTATTGAAGCCTGCTTTTGTGTGACATATAATCGGTGATATTTTTGCCGTAGATATCTTTGTCAACCAGTTGGACTGCGGTTTCATTTGCCATGATGATATCGCCGTTGTGATTGCAAATAAAAGCGGGCAGCTCCTTTGGAAGAGCGCAAATAAATGAATTGCTTTTCATAATCAGTTGTTAGTAGTTGTTTCGGTATCGGTGGTGTCGGGCTCAGGGGAGGGAATGGGGGAAATAAACTGGATAGTTGTTATTCCTTTTTCGTTGAGCATAGAGGTGATATCAGTTGCATCGCCTTTAACGAGAGGACGGAGCATATAAGCACTGAAGCTGCCGGAGATATTTTCGCAAAGCTCTGTTGCAGTTGCTATATCAATATTAGTCATATCAATAGTAAGAAACTCCGTATAGGAAAAGAGCTTTTCTATCTGATATGAGTTTCTTGCATAAGTAAATGCAGAGGGCGCAAGGGAAAGAGATATTTGAGAAGAGCTTGCGCTTGTTCTCATGTTTTTAATATATTTGATGCAGGGGAGAATTTCACCGCCATTTTCTGTCAGCAGGCTTTCAAATCCGCTTATGATGATCTCATCAAAGCCGATTTCAGAAAGCTCTGCGCATATCATTGCATCAAGAACTTCATCGTTGCCCTTGATAACAATGGCAGATGCGGTCATTTTCTTTGTGTGTGCGTATGCCACGGATTCAGTAATATTCTCAAAAGAGATAACGTTTTCGCTTACGGGAAGGCGTGAATATTCTTCAATCGTCCTTGAAGCGTAAGTCAATCTTCCGTTTTCAACGGCAGCGAAGGAAACGGCGTTGAAGCCGTTTGTTTTAAGAGCATCTATTCTGTTGTGTATATCCTTTGTGTCAGTTATCTGGGCAAGCTGAAGATAGCCTGCTTTAACAGTTGCTTTGGATTCGGGATGGGCGGCGTTCCCGTTTTCAGTGATATCGGGAACATCCGGCTGTTCAACATCCTGGGTTTCAATAGGCTCGCGGTTAATATCAGCATTTTTCATTCGTGCTTTTAAATGATTCCCGAGAATGAGAGCAAATATGAAAATAACAACGGCGCAAACGGCAAAAAACAGGATACGTTTGGGCAGCTTATATTTTTTTGCTGTATAGCTTCTGTATCTTCGCTTCACTTTTTGTCAGCCTCCCAGCTCATATCTTTTATGGAGATGGAGTCATAAAGTTCGGTTGTTGTTATTTCAAATTCATCTGCTCTTTTTTCAACAGCGAGAGAATACTGAGCTTCTGTATACTTGTCGCGGAGTTCATCAAAATGCTTGTCTATATAGCCGTTCTCTTTTTCACAGCGCATAAACACGCTGTAACCCTGAGAGCTTTCAACAACTTCGCTTATTTCACCTATTTCAAGAGCAAAAACTGCATCGTTGTTTATATCATCCCAGTATCCTTCGCAGATATAGTAGCCATCCTTGTTGCCAAACATCTGGAAGGATTCTCCGTATTCTGCCACAAGGCTGTCGAAATCCTCTCCTGCAATAGCTTTGGAGTGGGCAAGCTCAGCGATTGCTTTTGCTTCTTCATCCGAGTGAGACTCTTCAGGAATATAAACTGTTCCGTCGTGAACTCTGTTGCTGCTTTCGCCTATAACAAGTATTTGTTTGATTCTGATAAATCCGTCGCCGTAGATAAACTCCTTAAGGTATTCTTCATCTGCCTTGATGGCGCCGTCGTTCATCATTTTATAGTAGAGCTCGTCAGAGCAAATTGCATTTGTCTGAAGCAATTCAAAGGTGCTGTGATTCATAAAGCCTTCAGCGAGCGCATCGATATAAGCCTTCTGGTTTTCATAACCGTTTCTGGTTGCTTCAAGCTCAGCCTCAACTGCGGCATTAACGGCAGGATTTTCGCGGTCAACGCCGAATTCTGTGGCAAGTGAGAAAACAGCATAAAAATCTCTCAGAGAACTTTCAACAAGGGCATTTATTTCCTTCGTCATTTCCTCTGCTTTTTTGCTGTCGTTCCAGTCGTCCTCTTTGTCCTGAAATTGAAGCTTATAGTTAAGAACGAGATATCTGTAAAGCTCGTAGGGCACCTCATAGTCACCAATTTTTATAACAGTTTCCTGTTCCTTATCGGTGGATCTGAGGCTACTGCAGGAAGTAAGAGAAGCGCATATCATAAAGCAGCAAAGTGCTGCGGAAATTAGTCTGATGATCAGTTTTTTCAAAGCAAAAAACCGCCTTTCTGTATGTTAAAGATAATTATAACATTTTATAATGAATATTCTATGAACGCTTGCAAAAAACAGAGGATTTATTTGGAGTGGAAACGAGGATTTATCAAACCTTCTCTCAAAAAATAGCGTAGGTTTGTGTGCTAAACGATAATTTATCGTAATAACAATTTCAACGACTGTAGGGCGGCTTGCCCTGGGTCCGCCAAGAACGTAATTCCTAAGCCTTATGAAACGGCGGCTTGAGGGCAAGCCGCCCTACAGGTTTCGCCACAATTATACCGCTAAACAATAATTTATCGCAGTAAACTTTCTGATCTGTGGGTGTGATAAAAAAGGAAGGATCGCTCCTTCCTTTTTATACGTTTATTTAACTTTAAGAAAGAGTACCATCAGAGGAACAAGTGAGTGTGAGTGATTTTTCGACAGTCTGAGTTGTAACAAACAGAACTTTATGCTTGAAAACGAAATCTGCTTTAGCTTTATTACCTGTTTTAGAAGTAGATGCACTGTCAAGGCTCCATCCGCTTGCAAGATTGCTTGTAGAATAAGAAGCAGCGGTGCAAGTTGCGCTTACGCCCGTATTAACAGTGAATGTGCCGTTAAGCGTGAATTTCCATAGGATCTCACCATCTTCATTCTTTCCTGTTGTTGTTTTAGAACCACTAACCGTTTTTGTTGCATACGTGGATGCTGTTGAATTTTCAACGTATATTACTGTTTCAAGAATGGTTCCGTCATCCAAAATCTCAACGGTTGTGCTGATAATTTCGCCGGAAGGAGTATCATTGACTGCGCTTGCGGTAAAAGGCATTGTGAAAAGTACAATTGCTATAAATAAACTAAAAATTCGTTTCATTCTATTACCTCGTTATATTTAATTTCTACATCAAAATCAAATGCAGCTGCCCTGCGGTTATTGGCGACGATAACAACCGTTAGCGTACCTATAAAAAGGAGTATGGCAGTTAAAATTGCAATAACTGCTATTTTGAAAAACTGCGCAAATTTGTATTTTTTTATGTAATTGTCATCAAATCCAATACTGAATTCTTCAGCAACCGTATTCGGTTCGCCGAAATGTTTTTTTATATCCTCGAAAGTTGAATTCGGGTTTTCTTCACAATAGCATAAAATGTCGTTTACTAAATCAGCAAGCATTTGCTTTGTTTTTGCATTTTTGCATACCAACGCTTTTTTGGTAGCTTTGATATAGCTTGATAATTCTTTTTCAGTCACAGTTTTTGTTTCCATCGAGGAACACCTCCAAATCTCCATAGCCTAAAGCGAAAAGAATTCCTCTGTTTAGGGAAACATATTCCTCTGTAATTTTTTTCAGATATTCAAGTCCTTCGCTTTCAATACGATAATAAACTCTTGTTCTTCTTTTTCCAACCAATTCTTTTCTGTCGGAAATATAACCTTTGTCAAGCAGGCGGTAGAGCACGGGATATAATGAGCCTTCTGTGATTTGAAAAAGACCATTGCTGCGTTTTTCAAATTCCTGACAGATCTGATATCCGTACAAATCATTATCTTTAAGGATATTCAGCAACATTATCTCGATAGTACCCCTCTTGAGTCCTTCAGTAATACTCATTGGAATCACCTCGTTCTATTACAATCATATTATATCACAAATATTTTTCTTTGTAAATACTTTACGTCACAAAATATTGTTGACAAAATATAATTTGAGTGATATTATTAAAATATAAAAAGGTGAATGTGCACAAATCATCTGAAATATTAGAGAAAGGAGGACATCTCGGTCTTAAGTTTTGTTAATTCGAATTTAAACGAGAAAGGAATTTGTTATGAAAAAGAATGGTATTGTTTCAAAAATCCTTATTGTAGTAATGACAGTAATGATGCTTGCTTCTGCGTTTACTATGGTTTCTTCAGCTTCCAGCACAGATCGTGACTTTGAACTTGTTTTTTATGGTAACGGAACTGATTATACAGGGTATGCGAGCAAAGATAACGGAACTGACGTATATATGAAGTGCGAATCTACAAGAGCCGGATATGCTGCTTGGGTAAAAGGTAGCAATTATAGCTACGGATATCTTGATTGTTCCGATGGAAAGCACTATTATTTCACATCTAATGTGGCTAGATTCATGTATAGTAATGTATACGGCAGATACCTTTTTGCGAGAATTGATGGTTCTTGTTCTTATACATCTTCAGATTCTATAGCAAGCGGAGCTTGGAGCCCTGATAGTGTTTATGAAAATGGTGTTTTGCCTTCATACGATTATATGAAATAAAGGCAAATACAGGGCTGCGCAAAGGGTGCAGCCCTGTATACATATTTAATGCTAATGCTTTAACAGCATTTTATTTGTATAAGGAATGATATGAGGAACCGAATTTTAAACAATATTATAATTACGCTTAATATTATTATGCTTTTGATAGTAGTGTTTGCTCCGATAACAGTTAAAAGTGGAGCAACAAGTATAAAGAGTCCATTCACTCTTGATTTCTATCAGGATACTTTGAATGCACAAACCTCATTCAGAATAAAAGAAACCAACTCAGATGTTTACATGAAGTGTGAAAAAAGTGATGAAGGATACATAGCTGTCGTTGGAGGTGGTAATTATTTTTACGATTATGTAGATTGTTCTGAGGGTTATCAGTATTATTTTGTTGAAGGACGGTCGAGGTATATGCATAGCAATGTTTATGGTAATTATCTGTTTGCAAAGATATATTCATGCAATTTTACATCGGAGTTAACAGCAAGTGGAGTTTGGAGCCCTGACAGCGTTTATGAAGAGGGTGTTTTGCCGTCTACGGATGATTTGGCGAGTAAATATAAATAGGAGTGAATTTTTTGAAAAAAACGACTAACGTTATTATAACTATTTTAGTATTCTTATTTTTATTTTTAGCTATATTTATGGCGTTAAATAAGGATAGGCTGAGTGATTATATTGATAAGGAAACAGAAGCGATATCCGGTCAACCCGGCGGCACAGATGATATTCAAGAAGAATCAGTAAATAAATATGAAAAACTTGATATGGAAATGCTCAATGAAGTATTTAACTTTGATGATCCTCTTCCCGATTTGACAATTGCAGATTATAAAAAACTTAGTTGGGAAGAGAAGTTTTTTTATAATAGAAAAGCATTTCTTTTAGAATATGCCCAAGATTTGAAAGCCGGTGATGAATATAAACGTGATGTTGGCTGCGTGTTGATGCAGAATAACATAAATGAGATGCTTTATAAAAAATACAAGTTAGGTGATAGTGTTTCTTTGGAAGGCGTTACATACAAAGTTACCAGTGTTTATACTACGAAAGATCCTCAAGTAACAGAAGGTTATATTAAGATAACGGGCAAAAATGAAAACGGAACTCTTAGTGAATCACATGTTTTTTTGGTTTGCGAAATGGAAATAACAAATTCTACCGATGTAGATATACCTTCATATGCATTTAACAGAATGCGGTTTGATTTTTTTGTTGAAACGGAGAATTGGTGGAATGAAACTATTGAATACTGTAGTTTTCAGCCCGGTGCCGGTACATCCCTATACTACTACAATTATTTTCCCGCAGGCGAAACTGTCGAGTGCTATTTTGCAGCAGATGTGCCGATTGAAGCAATCAATCAATTTGATGCCTACTTGCTTATAAATAATTCTCATAGTTCGAATTTAGATGCTTCAAAAGATGGTTATATTTATTTATCTGATATAGAAATTGTAGAGTAGAATTATGAAAAAATTTATTAAAATCGAGATTAGAAGAATCATAGACAGCAAAAGATTTTGGCTTGTTTTACTCATAGGATGTGCAATAACAGTATCACAATATATCTCTAATGTCCTTCCTTGTATTCAGTATATGAATATCTATGAAAAAAAAGATTTCAGTATGTTGATGCCATTTGAATGGTATTCCAAATGGATAGGAGGAGAGTATTATACATTGCAATCGTTTCTCTATTTCATTGTACTTCCGTTGCTGTGCGTAATTCCTTGGGGAGATTCTCTATATACGGATATAAAGACAGGATATACAAAGAATTTGTTTATCCGAGGAAAAAAAGGGCATTATTATGCAGCAAAATATATTTCATCTTTTTTCAGTGGAGGTGTAATTGCTGTTGTTCCGCTTTTGGTTAATATAATGCTTTCTTGTGCTACACTACCTTCTTTGGTACCTGAAACGGCAGCAGGGACGAATCCTATATTTTCAACATCTATGTGGGCGGATTTATATTATTCATTTCCTGACATTTATGTGATTCTCTATATGTTGATAATATTCGTTTACGGTGGATTGTTTACACTTACTTCAGTTACTTTAGGGGCATTTGTTGAAAATAGATTTATAGTGATATTGATGCCGTTTATTGTATATTTGTTTTCGTATACTGTTTTGGGATCTTTTGGGTTTGCTGAATATGTGCCATATTATTTTCTGTCCCCTGCTCAAAAAGTTAATGGTATATCTTTAGACATAATTGTAATAGAAGCAATGTTATTGTTTCTAATTACAGGTTTGGTGTTTATATATAAAGCGAAACATGATGAAACATTATGAAAAAAATATTTTACTTAATTAAGCATGATATTAAAGATGGAGCAAGATATAATTTTAAAAAATATATTTTTACAGTAATACTATTTCTGGTGTTTTGTGCAGACGTATATAGCCAATACAAAATTCATACAGAACGTTGTAATGTATTGTTTCAGCCTACTATTTGTGACTATATTCTCTATATTTTTCGTGGCATGAGAGAATATGATCCGAATTTAAGTGAAGCATTCAATATTCCTGCCGCTTGGTTTGCGGTGCAGCTTGGTATTGCGTATTTCGTTGGCAATTATCCAACAAAAGATACAGAAGGATATGGGATTCAATATATTATCAGGTCGGGTTCAAAATGTCTATGGGTTGCAAGTAAGTGTATATACTCTGCTATTGCAACGGTTCAGTTTTATTTGATAGGATATGTGGTAGTTGCATTTTGGGCACTTTTGTTTGGACGATTTGAGTTTTCATTAAGTGAAGATATCGGAATGTATATCTCAAATATCAATGCTGAGGTAATAACAGATTCAATATTTGTGATATGTGTTCTTGTACTCCCGCTATTAACGAGTATAGCGGTAAGTATTTTTCAAACAGTACTAATGTTAGTGGTTCGTCCAATATATAGTTACCTTGCAATTATTGTTATTGTATCTGCTTCAGCATATTACAAAACTTATTTTCTTCCCTTGAACTATTCTATGATATTTCGCATGTCACCAATAGTTGCTGGTGGTCTCGATCCTTATATCGCCGTAATTATTGATATTTTTTTAATTATACTTACAGTTATTTTTGGATGTGCTATAATTCGTAAGTTTGATTTTCTTGAGAAAAGGTTATAGTTATGTATATAGATATTGTTAATTATACGAAAATAATAAAAAAAAGAACGGTGTTGGCTGATGTATCACTAAACTTTGAACGAGGAAAAATCTATGGTTTCAGAGGTGCTAATGGCAGTGGAAAGACTATGTTGCTTCGCGCAATCAGCGGACTTATTACTCCAACATTCGGAGAAATCAGAATTGACGGAGAGATATTAGGCAATGACATTTCTTTCCCAAGAAGTATTGGTGTTCTCATAGAATCTCCTGCATTCCTTGCTTCATATACTGGATTGAGAAACTTGGAATTAATTGCTGAAATTAAAGGTGATGCAACTAAAGAAGACTTGGAAAAATCTTTATGTTTGGTAGGACTTGAAGTTGGCGATAGGAGAACATATGGTAAATATTCGTTGGGAATGAAGCAAAAATTAGGAATTGCAGCAGCTATTATGGAGAAACCGGATATTCTCGTGCTTGATGAGCCTTTTAATGCGCTTGATGAGGAAAGTGTTTTACAAATACAGAATCTAATTATTGATGAAAAAGAACGTGGAGCAACAGTATTTTTGGCTTGCCATGATGCGCAGATATTAGACAGTATTGTAGATGAGACAATTATTGTGGAAAACGGAATGGCAAGGAGGGCACAATGAAAATTGTTCGCAGAGTATCTTTTTGCTTGGCTTGCATTTTTACAGTTATATGTATGTTTTTTAGTATAGGTATCAATATGAAGTATCCGAAATCTGAGATTTTTACATACGATTTGAATCAGGAGGTGGAAATCTCTGATTATAGCTTCATAGTTGATAACTTTGAAGTTGTTGACTATTTTGATTTTAAGGAAATATACGATATTGATTATTCTCGTCTCGATAAATATGTTGAAAAAGAAAATATAAAGGTAGCAGCGGTAACTGTTGTTGTTGAAAATACGGGAATGGAAGACATAGTACCTCAGATATATCAGCTGACAATTTGCTCGGGGACATACTCCAATGGAGTAGATCTTGATGTGTTTAAAGCAATGAATAATGATTCCTCAGCTATGCTTGCACCATTACTTAGAGCGGGTGAAAGTATCAGGATAGTTTTACCATATGTTATTTATGGAACATCTTTTCAGTGTGATGAAGGAGATCCTTTCATGAATAGGGATTTTGATTTAATTTTCTCTATTTACCCTCAAAAGATATATGTGAATTTAACTTAAAAAAGGAAGGATCGCTCCTTCCTTTTTATATTTTATATTCAGTCGAACATAGTGAGCACGCTTGTTGCGTCCTTAATAGTTTTTTCCATGGCCTCTCTGCCGTAGCGGTCAACGTCAGCTTTGTTCTTTTCGCCGTGTGTCAGACAGCCGGCGCCACCGATACATCCGCCTGTACAAGCCATACCTTCGATAAAGTTTCCGTCAAGCACTCTCTTGGAAGCCTTGAGAAGAGCAACCTTGCAAGCTTCGATTCCGTCGCAGGGAACAGCTTTAAGATCAAAGTTTTCAATACCCTGTTCTTTGAGAGACTGAACAACTGCATCGGAAAGTCCTCCAACGCGGGCAAAAATTCTGCCGTAGTATGATGCGTTATCAAGATCTGTGCCTTCAAGAGTGGTGATATCAAGATCTTTGCTGTCAAAGAGAGCCTGCAGTTCTTCAAAGGTGATAACGGAATCAACGTAGAGAGAAACCTCGTCCTTTTGGAACTCCATTTTCTTTGCCGTGCAGGGACCTATGAACACAACCTTTGAGCTGGGATCGGTCTTTTTGATGTATTTTGCAAGGGCTGCCATAGGTGAAAGGTTATGTGAGATATGGGGAGCAAGGTCGGGGAACTGGCTCTTAACATAAGTCACGAAAGCGGGGCAGCAGGAGCTTGTGAGAAATCCTTTTTCAACAAGTTCTCTTGCCTCGGAAAGAGCAACCATATCGGCTCCAAGAGCTGCTTCAATAACAGAATAGAATCCAAGCTCCTTAATACCACTTGTAACCTGTGGCATTTTCGCATATGTAAACTGGCTGGAGATGGAAGGGGCAACGATGGCGTAAACCTTATATTTCTTATTGTTATCACTGAGGCGGATCATATCAATAACGTCAAGGATAAAGCTCTTGTCGTTGATGGCTCCCCATGGACACTGGTAAACGCAAGCGCCGCAAGAGATACACTTGTCATTATCAATTTTAGCCTGTTTATGATCACCCATAGTGATAGCTTTAACTTTGCAGGCAGATTCGCAGGGGCGCTTGTTATTGGTAATTGCGCTGTAGGGACAAACCTTTGCACACTGTCCGCACTCGATGCACTTGGACTTATCAATGTGAGCTTTCTGATGTTCGTCGAATGTGATAGCTCCGCGCTTACAAACGTCCTCGCAACGGTGGGCAAGGCAACCGCGGCAAGCTGCAGAAACCTCGTATCCGCCCATAGGGCATTCGTCACAAGCGATATCTATAACCTCAATAACATTGGGATTAAACTTATCTCCTCCCATAGCCATTTTCATTCGCTCAGTGACAACAGCTCTTTCTTTATAAACGCAGCAACGCATTGTAGGCTGTTTGCCGGGGATAATGATTTCGGGGATGTTCAGCAGGTTTTCAGCAAGAGTTCCCTGCCACGCATAGCGGGCAACCTCGCGAAGCACCTTGTATTTCAGATGCTGAACTTTTGTGTCAAATTTTCTGATTTTAGCCATAGTGATTTCCCTCTCAGAAATAGATAACTTTGATGCGCTTGCCCATTTTCTTAAGGCAGGCGGAGAGCTCTTCCACCAGATTCATTTTAATGTGGAAGTTGATGGGCAGGTCCGGGTTCTGGTGAGCCGGATTGACAGCTCTGCCCACAAAGAAATTTATATCCGTTGCTTCTTCAAAAAGCATACGGGAGATAAGGGAAGCGCCGTCTCTTGCAACGCTCCACTTTTCGTAATTTTTATTTTCACCCAGATGATCCTTGGCGTAAGACACCACCTTATTGACAGTGATAACACCTTCCGTAACAAGGTCAACACCTTCAAGCTCCGCTGTAGGCGGTATTTCGGGATCAAAGAAATTAAGGCTGGGTCGAAGAGGCTTGCCAAGATATTTTGCCGCAATTGATGACGTAGTTCCGCCGCTGATAATATGCTTGCCCTGCTTGGCAAAAAACAGAGCCATCATACGGTTAGCATCATCAGGGTTAGAAGGGGGACCAAAGAGCATATTCATAGGCTCGCGGCGACGCACTCTGATAGCGCAAACCGTTGTGTCGTCTCCGGGTTCAAAACCGTATAGCTTATTGCATTCGTCAGCAAGCATTGTGGCAAGGGTTTTGGCGGTGAATCCAACGTGGGCAAAGGTTTCAAGAAAACCGATGATTTCTTTACGTTCCCAACCGAAATTGAGAGTGAGTCCAACGCCTGCGTGTATGCATCCGTCGCTCATAGCAACGAAAATATCGTCCTCCTGAAGTTGAACTCTGGAGCGGTATATCTTCTTGTCTCCCAAAATCATTTCGGTTTTGGGATAGTCGTAATTTTCGCCGTTTCTGAGCATAATAACCTGAGGGTTATCGTATTGGATGATATCAGCTTCTTCGTTGTTGATTATATGTATGATAGTGAAGGTAGAATATGCAACCTGACGAACGGAACAAACGGGGAGGGTTGCGGCAATTGTTTCAACGCAGTCCTCGATTGAAAGACCTGCCGCCATCATCGTTGAAATGATTTTTGATGTGAGAGTTGAAAGAATGCTTGCTTTAACTCCGCTTCCAAGGCCGTCTGCCAGAACTACCACGGTTGAATTTTCATCTGCTTCAACTATATCAATATGGTCGCCGCAAAGCTGCTCGCCAACATGGTTAAGGCTTTGATAGCCAATGTCGATACAGAGATTATTCATCGATGGACTCCTTGAGCTTTGTGAGAGCGATCTTTGTTTCGGCTGCTGTTTCACCAAGAAGTGATGCTATTTCCTGAACGATACGCATCTGTTTTTCAACAACGCGATCGGCAGTTTCTACAGTCTGTCGGTTAATATCCTCTCTGTGTTCTCTCGCCTTTTCCTGCTCGGTGATATCTTTCATAATGCAGAGAAGTGTGTGATAGTTCTTATCGTATACGATATTCTGCTCAACGTATTTTTCATATTCTGCAAGATATACTTTTTTATCCTTCACAACTTTACCTGTGGACATAACCTGCAAAAATGTGGAAGGATCAAGAATTCTCACAATGGGTTCTCCCATAAGGTCAGCGGCATTTTTCATGTTGACGATATTCAGCGCAACATTGTTTATTTTCTGTATCTCAAGGTTTTCGTTGAGAAGAAGGATTCCGTTGGGAGAGTTTGTCATAATATTATCGGAGAGGGATTCCGCCTTTTCTCTCAGATAGGGCAGGCAAGTTGAAACATCAGCTTTGCCTTGAATGATAGCAACGGCCTTTTCTCTGCAGGTCTTGTATCCGCAGGAGCCGCAGTTAAGCTCGTCCTCAGGGGTGGTTTTACCCATTTTGCGAAGTGTTTCAACGATTTCACGCTCTGAGGGTTGCAGCATTTTTTTGTCTATTGTTTCAAATTGCTTATCAAGAGCAAGCTCAGCAGGCTTTTCAACGGGGAAATCTTCATCTCCTGCGTAGTCAAAAACGTCAAGCTGGTTTTTAACAGGGGAATTATGATATTTTTCCATAACGGGACCGCCCGTGCAGCTGCCTGCGCAAGCAGACATTTCTATAAAGCAATGGTGGATCTTCCCTTTGGCAATATCTTCAAGTGCGGCAATGCAGTTTTCAACCCCGTCTATTGCAAGATATTGGTACATAGGATTGCGCTCTGTCATAGTTTTGAGAATACCGCCTGTTGTGGGGAAGAATCTGGCGAGGCTTTCGTTTGTGGAATCTTTGCCGGGAGCAATTTCGATTTTTTCTTCCTTCAGCCATTTTGTGAGTTCTTCAAATGTGAGAACGGCGTCAACTGCGCCGTAGTGCTCCGCCTCATCTTTTTTTGCAACGCATGGGCCAATGAACACCACCTTTGCATCGGGTGAAACGGCTTTTATCCATTCTGCATGCACCTGCATAGGACTTTTAACGTCTGCAAGATAGGGCAGAAGGTGAGGATAGTATTTCTGAATAAGCAGATTTATAGAGTGGCAGCAGGAGCTGATAACAACGTCCTTTGTTCCCTCTGAAAGTATGCGCTCATATTCTTTTTTTACAATAGTTGCTCCAACTGCTGTTTCCTCAGCGCCTACGAAGCCAAGCTTAACGAGAGCATCACGCAGGTTGTCAATGCCAACGTTTTCGTAGTTAGCTATAAAAGAGGGCGCAATGCTGGCATAAACAGGGGCGCCTGAATCAATAAGAACCTTTGCGGTTTCGGTTCCGTCAGCAATCTCCTTGGCATTCTGGGGACAAACAACAAAGCAATGTCCGCAAAGGATGCATTCATTTCCTATAATGTTAGCCTGATTTCCCGAAAAGCGAATGCTTTTAACAGGGCAATGGCGGATACATTTTGAACAGTTTTTACAATTGGACTTTTTCAGTCTGAGAAATTCTGCCATGATTCAAAAAATCCTTTCCGTAAGTGCTTTTGTAAAAGAGAGACTTATGCTTTCGCAAGAATTTCGCGGCGGAAGAAATCTTCAACCGTTTCGGGAGAAACTGAATGAACCTTGTCGTCAACGCTAACGCAAACGCCAGCCTGGCAATTCTGCATGCAGAAGGTTCCGCTGAGCATAACCTTATCTTCGAGGCGATTATCGGAAATAAGCTTCTGAAGGCTTTCAACAACCTGGCGAGAGCCTTTGAGATGGCAGGATGAACCGATGCAAACTGTAACTTTCATTTGATCTTACCTCTTATGTATAGTGATTTCGTTCTTAAACGTGTATAAAAACACAACCTATTTATTATTATACCATTCATTATTGTATATGTCAATTTTTCATTGGGGTATTTTGCAAAGATAAATTATTATTTAGCGGAATAAGCCTTCTCCAGCGGAGAAGGTGGCCGAGCGAAGCGAGGTCGGATGAGGAGAGCATTTTTAAGTGATTGTAGTATTTTTCTCCTCACCCACCGCTGCGGCGGTCCCCCCCTCCCCGCTGGGGAGTGCTTTGGGTTACATAAATTATCGTTTAGCTAAACAACTATCATCCTATGGTGATGCTTTTTCTTTCAATATTACGGTTCCTGCGGTGAGAAGAACAGGGGCGGCAATCATTCCAAAAATTCCTGCAAGGCGGAACCCTGTATAAACAGCCGCAAGCGCGAAAATGGGATGAACGCCTGCGCCTCGTCCTATAAGCTTTGCTTCAACAGGTTGACGCACTGCCCAGATTATGGCCAGCAGAATAATCAGTCCTATCGCGCGATAAACATTTCCTGTAACAAAGGAGACAATGGTCCAAGGTAGCAGTACTCCTCCAACGCCCAGAATAGGAAGAAAGTCTACGATGCTGATGAAGGCTGCAAGCGCAAAAGCATGGTCTATTCTCAAAACAACAAAACCAACGAAAAGCTCAATAAAAGTTACGATTATGATGATGGAATAAGTTCGTAAAAATTTTCCAAGTCCTTTCATCGCGTGCTGTATATAGGAACATATTTTTTGACGATGCTTTTGGGGTAGTAGATTTTTGATTGCGGAGGTGGCTTTTTCATAGCCGAATGTAAAGTAGAAAAGGGATGCAATTGAAACAGCGCAGCCTATGGCAAACGAAGGGAGTGCGGAAACAAATGATGTTGCAAGGTTGGCAATAAAACCACTGAGCTTTGATGTGGCATCTGAAACGAGATCTGTAAGTGTTGTTGTGATTTTTTCATCACCAAGCCACGCGCCAAGCTTTGAAATCAGACTTTTGATCGTTTCAGTTAATCCGCCGTTATGGGAAATTTCGTTGGATAAAGCATTGAGAGAAACGCTTAATTTGTCAAATAAGGCAGAAGCTCCAAACCATAAAAACAAGGCGATTGCGGCGATAGAAATCAGCAGGATAACAGCTTTCAGAATATTTTCGTTCATATTGGTGACGTTGCTCAGCTTCTTTGCTCCCACGCTAAGTATATACGCAATTGCGTATGCAGCGATGAAGGGGAGCAAAATAGGCAGGGCAAATTTGAGAGTTATCCAAAGCAATCCAAGTAACACCGAACCGCCAAGAGAGTATATAATTATAATTTTGAGCTTATCGTATATCATTTTCAATTTTCCTTTGGGCAATACATTCACAATCAGTATTCCCTCATAAAGCTGTTTATTTACAAATAAAGCACGAAAATCTGTTTACATATTTAAGCAATTGTTGTATAATAACTCTGTTATGAAAAAAGAGAGGTACACCAAATGAAAAGATTTTTGGCGATTATGCTTGCTGCAGTGCTGCTTCTTTCAGTAACAAGCTGCGGCAAAACATATAAATCAACATTCACTTCCTATGAAGGAGAGAAAATCTATGTTGAAATGGTAGTCAAGGATTACGGGCTTATGACTATAGAGCTTTATCCCGATGTTGCTCCTATCACGGTTCGTAATTTTGCAACGCTTGTTTCAGAAGGATTTTACGATGGTCTGACATTCCACCGTATCATCGAAGGTTTTATGATTCAGGGCGGTGACCCGGAGGGCACAGGCGCAGGCGGCAGCGAAAAGAATATCACAGGAGAATTTGCTGCAAACGGAATAGAAAACAATCTTTCTCATGATCGCGGAGTAATTTCCATGGCAAGAAGCCAGGCAAACGATTCCGCATCCAGCCAGTTCTTTATCTGTCATCAGAAATCTGATTTTCTTGACGGAGACTACGCTGCATTCGGTAAAGTAGTAGAAGGGCTTGAGGTTCTTGACAGCATTGCTGTTGTGCCAACAGATTCAAATGATGCTCCCACAGAAAAAGTTGTCATCGAATATGCAAAACTTGTTTACGGAGCTGACAACGTTGACAAGATCGACACAACTGAAGAAACCCGACCCGATTGGGGCAGAGGTGACAGCATCAACGTTGAGATGTCTGTTAAGGATTACGGTATAATCAAACTCACACTTGATCACACTCAGGCGCCTATCACAGTAGAAAACTTTGTTTCTCTGGTTGAAGAAGGTTTTTATGACGGTCTCACGTTCCACCGAATCATTGAAAACTTTATGATTCAGGGCGGCGACCCCAAAGGTAACGGCACAGGCGGCAGCGATGAAAATATAAAGGGCGAATTTGCCGCAAACTACGTAAACAACACAATTTCTCACAAGCGCGGAGTTATTTCCATGGCAAGAAGCCAGGATTATAACTCAGCATCCAGCCAGTTCTTTATCTGCCATGCTGACGCAACGTATCTTGACGGTCAGTATGCAGCATTCGGTCAGGTGATGGAAGGCCTTGACGTTGTTGATAAGATCGCAACAGTTGAAACAAATGATAATGACTATCCCGACGAAAAGATAGTTATTGAATATATTAAGGTTATAGACTAAGGAGAAGATAAAATGGCAACAAAAGTTAAGATCACAATGGAAAGCGGCGACGCTATCACTCTGGAGCTCTATCCTGAAATTGCTCCCATCACAGTTGAAAATTTCGTTTCTCTCGTAAAAGAAGGCTTTTATAACGGCCTTATTTTCCACCGCGTTATTGCAGGTTTTATGATCCAGGGCGGAGACCCCCTCGGCTCAGGCTTTGGCGGCAGTGATAAGACGATCAAGGGCGAATTCAAGCTTAACGGCGTTGAAAACAATCTTTCACACGAGCGTGGCGTAATTTCTATGGCAAGAAGCCAGATGCCCAACTCCGCATCCAGCCAGTTCTTTATCTGCCATGCGGACGCAACATTCCTTGACGGCCAGTATGCAGCATTCGGCCGCGTTATTGACGGTATGGAAACAGTTGATGATATCGCAATGACAAGAACCAATATGATGGATAAGCCTTTCCGCGATCAGAAGATGGAGAAGGTTGAAATTATTGAAGAATAATTAGTTTTGAGGGTGAGGCCTGTTTTAAAAGGTTTCACCCTCAGCTGTTTCTGGGCCCTTTTAATATAGGCAATGGTAATTCAACTGTTTTTCTCATAGGAGAAAGTTAGTGTTGTAAACGATAATTTATCGTAATAACAATTTCAACGACTGTAGGGCGGCTTGCCCTCAAGCCGCCGTTTCATAAGGCTTAGGAATTACGTTCTTGGCGGACCCAGGGCAAGCCGCCCTACAGGTTTGGCCACAATTATACCGCTCAACAATAATTTAGCTTGCTAAGCCTTGACAAAAAAATCAAAGTGTGTTACCATAACTCTTAGCTACGACGGGAAGGAGTAGTCTGCTTTTAAAGCTATAGAGAGCAGCGGATGGTGGAAGCGCTGTGCCGGCGGCAGGTGAAGTAGTCCCTGAGCTTTGCTTTTGAAGGCTATTGTTGTGTAGGGAGCAACGGGCGATCTCCGTTATAGGATTTTGAGTGCGTTTTATAAAAACGAATTCAGGTGGTACCGCGCGATATTCAGCGTCCTGACTTTGAAAAAAGTCAGGACGCTTTTTGTTTTTGGGGAGTTTCGCGTCTGCGGACGCGACCAAGAAGCTTCGCCTCTTGGATTACCACGACGCAATAGGTTTTCGTTCGTTGCGACGAACGATTTAGGGCTCTGCCCTAAAAACCCGCAAGCTTTTTTCGGAAAAGCTTGACCAAAAACTCTGAAAAAATTTGAGTTAGTGCGTTCTAACAATAATTATTTAAAAAGGTTTTGAAAGAGCTCGAGAAAACTTTTCCTTAAAAAGTTTTCTCGAATATCTAAAGGAGAAAGAAATGAAAAGAGAATTACCAAAGACCTATTCTCCTCAGGATTTTGAGGAAAGAATTTATTCAAAATGGTGTGAAGACGGTCATTTCACAGCTAAAGTAGACCGTTCCAAGCCCCACTATTCAATCGTTATCCCCCCTCCGAACATCACAGGTCAGCTCCATATGGGCCACGCTCTTGATAACACTCTGCAGGATATCCTTGTAAGATACAAGAGAATGAGCGGATACAGCACTCTCTGGCTTCCCGGTACAGACCATGCTTCCATTGCAACAGAAGCGAAGATCGTTGAAGCAATGAGAAACGAAGGTGTTACAAAGGACGACATAGGTCGTGACGGATTCCTTGAGCGCGCTTGGGACTGGAAGGCTAAGTACGGCGGAAGAATCATTGAGCAGTTGAAGAAGCTTGGTTCTTCTTGTGACTGGACACGTGAACGCTTCACTCTTGATGAGGGCTGCAGCGAAGCTGTTCAGACAGTATTTATGAAGCTTTACGACAAGGGACTCATTTACCGCGGTAACCGTATGGTAAACTGGTGCTCTACTTGTATGACATCTATC
>JAGAPL010000027.1 GCA_017623255.1 Clostridia bacterium | reverse complement strand
ATAATTTAGCGTAATAACAATTTCAACGACTGTAGGGCGGCTTGCCCTCAAGCCGCCGAGAACGTAATTGCTAAGCCTTATGAAACGGCAGACCCAGGGCAAGGCGCCCTACAGGTATCCGCCACAATTATACCGCTAAACAATAATTTATCACAAACAATCAAAGCGCAAAAAAGGCAATGCCTAAGCATTGCCTTTTCTCTTACATTGGTGGAGAAATTACTTAACTTCAACCTCAGCGCCTGCTGCTGTGAGCTTTGTCTTGATCTCTTCAGCTTCTTCCTTGCTTGCGCCTTCCTTAACAGTCTTGGGAGCACCCTCAACCATTTCCTTAGCTTCCTTAAGGCCGAGACCTGTGATCTCACGAACAACCTTAATAACGTCAAGCTTCTTAGCGCCGAAGCTCTTGAGAACTACGTCGAATTCTGTCTTTTCTTCAGCTGCGGGAGCTGCTGCACCTGCTACTGCTACTGCTGCTACGGGAGCTGCGGAAACGCCGAACTCCTCTTCGATTGCCTTTACAAGGTCTGCAAGCTCAAGAATTGTGAGAGCTTTGATTTCTTCAAGAATAGCTGTTGTCTGTTCGCTAGCCATTTTAATTTACCTCCGAAATTTAAAAGTTGTTTTTAAAATTTTGTTATGCTGAATTACTCAGCTGCGGGTGATACCTCAGCAGCTTCTGCTGCAGGAGCCTCCTCTGTTGCGGGAGCTTCCTCGCCGCTCTTGTCGATAATTGCCTGAAGGGCAACTGCGAGTCCTGTAAGGGGACCCTGAAGGGAACCGAGCATTCTTGCAATAAGAACTTCCTTGGAAGGAATCTCAGCAAGCTCGTTTACTACTGAAGCAGGAACAACTGCGCCTTCAAGGAAACCGCCACGAATCTCGAAAGATTCGATCTTGTCTGCATATTCCTTGAGGATCTTTGCAGGAGCAACTGCATCGTCAAAGCTGATTGCAAGTGCGTTCATACCTTCAAGCTCACTCTTGATATCACCGAGGCCAACTTCGTCAGCTGCACGGCCGATAAGAGAATTCTTGATAACTGTATATTCAACGCCTGCCTTACGGAGCGCTGCACGCAGCTTTGTATCATCTTCAACAGTAATACCCTGATACTTTACAAGAACACCGGATACTGCACGACCCATCTTTTCAGCGAGTTCTGCAACTACGGCCTTCTTCTGTTCAAGAACCTTTGCACTGGGCATTTTAATTTCCTCCTTGTAAGAATTGTCGACACCAAAAATAGAAAAAGTCTTTTCTCGGCGCGCCGAAAAAAGACTGACATAATCATTTATGCTTGTCTCCTCGGCAGGAAAGTTTTCACTTTTACCGAAACCTGCTGTCTTTGGTGAACAGCAGAATTATAGCACACACAAATATTTATGTCAAGTACCTTTTTAAATTATTTTTTATTTTTTCATTTTTTGTGTTAATTTGTCTTTTTATTATCATAAATATGTAAACATTAATGGACAAACAGGAAAAAATAGGTTATAATTGGGATAATGGATGTTTGTGTGTCAAAAAATCAAACAGGAGAAAAACCAATGAAACTGAACACAAAACAGACCGTTTTGCCCTTTCATATGTAACAATGAGCTTTGTCCGCCACGGCGACAACAAGATCGAAGCAAGAAAAGGCATTGAGGCGTTTGACGTTGAGGATTAAGAGGGTATAATTATGATAGCTGTAATTATTATAGTTGCTGTGATAGTGGTTTTGGCTCTGCTATATGTTCTCTCTGTCAGAGGCAGAAGAAAGCATCCAAAGCTTTCAAAGCTTCGCAAATGGTCCTATGCCCACAGAGGATTGCACGATAAACCGCACATTCCCGAAAACAGCCTGCACGCTTTTTATCTGGCGCTTCAGAAAGGCTATGGAATCGAGCTTGACGTACATCTGATGCGTGATGGAGAGATCGCCGTTATTCACGACAGCACTCTTGAGCGCACAACAGGCCAGAAGGGTAAGATAGAGCACTTGACAACACGTGATCTTTCAAGATATAATCTTGAGGGGACGGATGAAACGATCCCTCTTTTCAAAGACGTTCTTGCAATGTATAACGGAAGAGCGCCCCTTATAATTGAATTAAAAACAGCCGGCGGAAACGCTGCAAAGCTTTGCGAAGGCGTTTTCAAGCTGCTTGATGATTACAAGGGACTCTACTGCGTTGAAAGCTTTGACCCCCGATGTCTTTTGTGGCTGAAAAAGAATCGTCCCGAAGTTTGCCGAGGTCAGCTTGCGCAGAACTTTTTGAAAAATCCAAGCGGAATGGGCAGAGTTATCGACTTTGTGCTCACATTTATGCTTGAAAATTTTCTGACCCGCCCCGATTTTATCGCCTATAAATTTAGTGATAGAAAGAATCTGAGTAATGTTTTGTGCCTGAAGCTGTGGAAGCTGCAGGGCGCAAGCTGGACACTACGAAATAAGGCTGTCTATCACGAGGCGCTGGGCGAAGGTCTCATTCCTATTTTTGAAAAATTTGAACCTTAAGGTTTTTATGGAGGTATACTATGAGTTACAAGAGAGAGTTTATTGAATTTCTGATGGATGCCAACGTTCTTCAGTTTGGCAAATTTATCACAAAGAGCGGCAGAGAAACACCTTATTTCTTTAACGCAGGTAAGATCCGCACAGGTAAGCAGATCTGCGAAATGGGTAAGTTCTACGCTGCAGTTTATAACGAAAAGATCGCAAACAAGAATTCCGTTCTTTACGGACCTGCTTACAAGGGCATTTCCATTGCAGTTTCTGCATCCGTAGCTCTTGCAAACGAAGGTCTTGACCTGCCTTTCTTCTTCAACAGAAAAGAAGTTAAGGACCACGGCGAAGGTGGTATCTTCGTTGGATATCAGCCTACAAAGGGCGAAGAGATCGTTATCGTTGAAGACGTTATCACAGCAGGTACAGCTATCAGAGAAAGCATGGATATCCTGAGCACGATCAAGGATTCCAAGGTTACAGCGGCAATCGTTATGGTTGACCGTATGGAACGCGGCCAGAACGAGATTTCCGCAATTCAGGAGATCAAAGAAACATACGGTTTCCCCGTATATCCCATCATCACAGTTCTTGATATCATTGCATATCTTGAAGAAACAGGTGCTGATCCTGCGCTTATCGCTGATATGCACGCATATCTTGCTAAATACGGCGCAAAGCAGAACTAATAAAGAAAAAAAGAGGTCACGAAGGTGACCCCTTTTTTTATGCAGAATGCAGAATAAGGGTGGGAATGCCAATGGTCGACCACACGGAGCTAAACGCTAATTTACCTTCTTACCCGTAGGGACCGACGTCCTCGGCGGTCCAAAAAACATTGGTTAAAGGATAAATCATATTTGATGGATTTCTGATACAGTTATCAAATATGGCAATTCAATCTCTATGTGTAAGGACCGCCGAGGACGTCGGTCCCTACGGAAATTTGCCACGCTAAACGATAATTTAT
>JAGAPL010000026.1 GCA_017623255.1 Clostridia bacterium | reverse complement strand
GGCTAAGCAGGCCGTAATGAAGAGCGGTAACTATGCATACATCGGCAGAAAGCAGAAGAAGAGAGAATTCAGACAGCTCTGGATCGCTCGTATTTCTGCAGCAGCTAAGATGAATGGCATGAACTACTCCACATTCATGAACGGTCTCAAGAAGGCTGGTATCACTCTCAACAGAAAGATGCTCTCCGAGATCGCTATCGCTGATAAGGAAGCTTTCGCAGCTCTCGTTGAAAAGGCAAAGGCTGCTCTCTAATTTGAGATTTAATAAGAACCCACACGCACACGCGTGCGGGTTCTTTTCATATCAATTGTGAAGGGCGGCATAGGTCGTCCGTTTGATAATAACACTTTGGAGGATACAATGAAAACATATATTTCCTCAAGAACAAATGAAACAGTTGTTGCTTTGGCAAAGCTGAAGGATAAAAAAGAAAGAGACAACACATCTCTTTATCTTTGCGAAGGTTATAAGCTTTGTAAAGAAGCTGTAGGTCTTGTGCAGGTGAAATATGCGCTTGTTCGTGAGAATAAGTCTGAGAATGAAGAATATATTTCTCTTGCAGAAAACAGTGGAGGGGAAGTTATAATCCTTTCAGACGGAGCATTTGATAAAATTACAACTGATAAAGCATCAGACGGTATCATATTCATTGTAAAAAAAGAAAATGAACGTCAAATCAATGTTGAGTCTATAAAAGATGAACGTGTCTGTGCACTTGATAATGTGCGTGATCCCGGTAACGTAGGCACTATTCTTCGCAGCGCGGCTGCATTTGGGTTTGACAGAGTGATTTTGTGGGGATGTGCTGACCTGTATAACCCCAAAACTGTCAGGGCCTCTATGGGCGCTTTGTTTAAGATCAAAACAACAGTGGTTGAAGAACCCGTGCAGCTCATAAAAGAGCTCAAAAACAGCGGTAGAAGGGTTATAGCAACTGCTTTGGCACAGAATAGCATGACACTTGGTAAGGATAAAATATTTGCAAGCGATTGTCCCGTGATCGGTAACGAGGGACATGGCATTTCAGAAGAGATTCTGAATGCTTGCGATGCAACTATGATCATCCCCATGAGCGGCAGAACAGAGAGCCTTAACGCTGCAGTTGCTGCAGCGGTAGTTCTTTGGGAATACGGGAGAGAAACGCTGTGAGAATCAAAGATACAAGAAAATATTGGATGTGGTTGTCCCACGCCTGCGGAGCAGGAAGCAAAGTGGCAGTCAGCCTTGTGCGGTATTTCGGTAATGCGTATAATGTTTTCGTTGCTGATGAAGATGCAATATCACAGTGTGATTTCAGAATAGATAAACGAATAAAATCCAATCTTTTATATAAAGATATCTCAGAAGAGGAAGATATAATCAAATGGTGTGACGGATGTGGAGTGAAAATAATCTGCCCTGATGACAGCCTTTATCCACCTTCACTGAGAGCGTTAGTAGATGCTCCCATGACATTGTACGTTCTTGGAGTTCTTCCTGATTTTGAAAATATGTTCACCTGCGCAGTCGTGGGAACACGTTCCATGACAGAGTATGGCAGAGATATGGCGTATAAGTTTGGTTATGGACTTGCAAGTGGAGGAGCGTGCCTTGTCAGTGGTCTTGCGAAGGGGTGCGATGCAATGGCTATGAATGGTGCCCTTGATGCAGGTGGTACAACTGTAGCGGTGCTTGGTTGCGGTATAGATATTGTATATCCAAAGGAAAATGAAGCGCTTCTTTCTAAAGTTCTTAACGCCGGCGCTGTTATAACTGAGTATTCGCCGGGAGTGTCGCCTTTAAGAAAGAATTTCCCCATCAGAAACAGAATAATAAGTGGAATATCACAGTCGGTCTGCGTTATTGAAGGCGATATGAAAAGCGGCTCGCTTATAACAGCGCGTCACGCTATCTATCAGGGAAGAGAATTGTTTGCTGTTCCCGGCAGAGTAGGCGAAAGCGGAGCAGAGGGAACTAATCATCTTATAAAGAACGGAGCTGAAGCCGTAACCACACCCGAAGATATTCTGTCACGTTATGAATTTATTTATCCTCATAGCATTGATGTGAAAAAGGTTGTAGTTCCCAAAATAAAGCCTGCCGATGAGGATGAAGAAATTGTGGTTCTGCCTAAAAAGAAGAAAAAGGCGCCTGTCAAAAATAAAAAGACTAAAGAAGAACCTTTTCCACAGCAGCCAAAAGCAAAGTCTAACGTGGATTTTGACAGTCTCAGTGACGAAGAGAAAAATATATATCGCGCAATGACTCCCGATATTCCTATGCTTGCTGAGGAAATATGCAGCGTGTCGGGCATGCCTGTTTCAACGGTCATGGCAGCGCTCACATTGCTGGAAATTTCAGGAGCAGTTGAGTCAGGAGCGGGCGGATATTTTATGCGTCACGCAGATGATGAAGATGTAGGAGAGCCTGCAATAACCGAGCTTGATGAGGGTATTTAAAAAATTTAAAAAAGGGTATTGCAAAAATCCTACCAAATGGGTATAATCTATATCCGTGTATGATTTAAATATATTGAAGGGAATTTGTAACAGTATATGACAAATCTTGTAATATTGGAGTCTCCCGCAAAAATAAATACCATAAAGGGATTTCTCGGCTCAAGCTATAAAGTCGTAGCATCCAAGGGCCACGTAAGAGACCTTCCCAAATCATCTCTCGGTATTGACGTTGAAAATAATTTCAGCGCCCACTATATCAATATCAGAGGCAAGGGAGATCTTATAAAAGAGCTGAAAAAAGAAGCGAAAAAGGCAGACAGAGTATTTCTTGCAACTGACCCTGACCGCGAAGGAGAAGCTATTTCATGGCATCTTGCAACAGCTCTCGGTATTCCCGAAGAAAAAGTAAAAAGAATAACATTTAACGAGCTGACAAAATCTGCAGTTAAAGAAGCTATTAAAAAGCCTCGCGCAATTGATATGGATATCGTAAACGCGCAGCAGGCGAGAAGAATTCTTGATAGACTTGTGGGATATAAGCTTAGTCCTTTCCTTTGGAAAACAGTAAAAAGTGGTCTTTCTGCCGGACGAGTACAGTCTGTTGCAACAAGAATCATTGTAGAGCGTGAAAATGAAATCAGAGCATTTATCCCCCGTGAGTACTGGACGGTAGATGCTTTCCTTGAAACACAGAATGGCAAAGAACTGACAGTACGTTATAACGGCGAGGCAGGCTCTAAAGATAAGAAAGAGCTTAATTGCGCTGCAGACGCTGAATTTGTTCGCACAAGCGTGGAAGGTAAAAGCTTCGTTGTTGCAGATGTTAAAAAGGGAACAAGAGTTAAGCATCCTACACCTCCTTTCACAACATCAACAATGCAGCAGGAAGCTTCAAAAAAGCTCAATTTCCAAACTCAGCGTACAATGAGAGTGGCACAGGAGCTTTATGAAGGTATCCACCTTGGCAGCGATGGAGTGCAGGGTCTTATAACATATATGAGAACAGACTCTCTCAGAGTTTCTTCTGAAGCGCAGGTAGCGGCTAAAGCTTATATCACAGAAAAATACGGCGCAGAGTATGCTCCTGAAAACTTCCGTGTATATAAGTCAAAGGCCAACGCGCAGGATGCTCATGAAGCGATCCGTCCTTCATCTCTGAAGCTGGAACCTCAGAGAGTGAAGAAGTATCTTTCAAATGACCAGTATAAGATATATAAGCTTATCTGGGACAGATTTATTGCCAGTCAGATGCAGGATGCTGAACTTGATACAGTAGCAGCAGAGCTTGAGTGCGGCGGATGCAGCTTTAAAGCCAGCGGATATACTGTTAAGTTTAACGGCTTTATGGCTGTTTATGAAGAAACAACTGACGAGGTTGATGAAGAAAAGGATAAGAAGCTTCCCGAACTTGCAAAGGGCGATGTTCTTGAAAATAAGGGTATTTCCTGTGATCAGCATTTCACAGAACCCCCTGCAAGATATACAGAAGCATCACTTGTCAAATTCCTTGAAGAAAAGGGCATTGGCAGACCTTCTACCTATACCCCCATCATCACTATCATCATTTCAAGAGGATATGTATCCCGCGATGGTAAATCCCTTGTTCCAACACCTCTTGGTGAGGTTATAACAGATATAATGGTCAAAAACTTCTCCGATATAGTTGATTATAAGTTCACATCATCTATGGAAGATAGCCTTGACTCTATTGAAGAGGGTAACACAAACATGGAGGAGATGCTTGGAAAGTTCTACGGAATTTTCAGCACAGAGCTTGAAAAAGCAGAGGCAACTATATCTAAAGAAGATATAACTGTTCCGGTTGAAGAAACCGATATTATCTGTGATAAGTGCGGAAGCACAATGATCCTTAAAAACGGCCGCTTCGGTAAGTTTGCGGCATGCCCCAACTATCCCGAATGTAAAAACACTAAACCTCTCGTTAAAAAAGAGGTAGTTCTTCCGATAAAAGAAGACTCTGAGGCTCCTTGCAAGTGCGAAAAGTGCGGAGCAGATATGGTTATGAGAAGCGGACGTTACGGTTCTTTTTATGCATGCTCCAAATATCCCGAATGTAAGTTTACGAAGCAGAAGGGAAAAGGCCTTGGAGTAAATTGTCCCGATTGCGGAAGCGAGTTAGTAACAAAATACGGTAAGAACAGAACTGTGTTTTACAGCTGTTCAAAATATCCCGAATGTAAGTTCTCATCCTGGGATATGCCCACAACGGAAAAGTGCCCCCATTGCGGAGAAATGCTCTATCGCAAAAAGGGTAAAGACAACCTCATCTGTAAAAAAGAAGGTTGCGGATATAAATCAGAGGTCATAGCTGAAACAAATGAAGAAAATTAATGTTATCGGCGCAGGTCTTGCGGGTTGCGAGGCAGCATGGCAGGCTGCAGAGCGCGGAATAAAAGTCGTTCTCACTGAAATGAAGCCTCATAAAAAAACACCTGCGCATCATAGCAACACTTTTGCGGAGCTTGTTTGCTCCAATTCACTCAGAAGCAATGATGTAACCAGCGGTGTAGGTCTTCTCAAAGAAGAGCTGCGCCGTATGGGCTCTCTCATTATGGAGGCTGCAGATGCAACTCAGGTTGCAGCAGGCGGTGCGCTTGCTGTAGATAGAAAACTGTTTTCTGAGTATATAACCAATAAAATCAGAAACCATCCAAACATAGAAATAGTTGAAGCTGAGGTAACTGATATACCCACTGACGATATAAACATCATCGCCACCGGACCTCTTACTTCAGATGCGCTTGCGGCGAAAATTTCAGAGCTTGTCGGCGGGAAAAAGCTGTCTTTCTTTGATGCGGCCGCTCCTATCGTGGATTTTTCAACAATTGATATGGATAAAGCTTTTTTCGCTTCCAGATATGATAAAGGCACTCCCGACTATATCAATTGTCCCATGTCAAAAGAAGAGTATCTTGCTTTTTACGAAGCTCTCATATCTGCTGAAGAAGCGCAGCTCCATGATTTTGAAAAAGGCGAAAAGATCAAGGTATTTGAAGGCTGTATGCCCGTTGAGGTTATGGCGAAACGCGGAGAGGATACACTTAGATTTGGCCCTATGAAGCCGGTAGGTCTTCATAAACCCGGATGTGAGGATAGTTATTATGCCGTAGTTCAGCTTCGCCGTGAAAATGAAAGCGGAACGATGTATAATATAGTCGGATTCCAGACTCATCTTACATTCCCTGAGCAGAGAAGGGTATTCAGAATGATACCGGGACTTGAAAATGCTGATTTTCTCAGATACGGCGTGATGCACAGAAACACATTTCTGAACTCTCCCGAGCTGCTTAACCGCGACTATTCAATGCGTGAAAATGCTGAGCTGTTTTTTGCAGGTCAGATGACAGGTGTTGAAGGTTATATTGAATCGGCTGCTTCAGGCTTTGTATGCGGTGTTTCCGCTGCTGCAAAAGCTGAGAACAAGGACCCGTACATATTCCCTGATATAACTATGATAGGCGCTATGGCACAATACGTAAGCTGTGGTGGCGCAGCTGCGTTTCAGCCCATGAATGCTAATTTCGGTATCATAAGAAATCCTGAAATGAAGATAAAAGGCGGCAAAAAACCGAGATATGAGTATTATGCTGCCAGAGCTTTGACAGCCATTGATGAAATCGTTTCTGAAAAAAGAATTTAACAAGGAGGTAATGAATTATGGCAAATCTTGAAAATCTTCCTCTTGAGCTTTCAGGCCTTGAAGAGCGCCTGGGATATACTTTTAATAATAAAGACTTGCTGCGCACAGCAACAACTCATTCCTCTTATGTAAACGAGGCAAAATCAAGATGTGAGAACGTTGAGTGCAACGAGCGTCTTGAATTTCTCGGAGATTCAGTTCTTTCAATAATAGTCAGCAGATATCTTTTTTCTGAATATAAGGATATTCAGGAGGGGGATTTGACAAAAATCAGAGCAAGTGTTGTTTGTGAAAAAGCACTTGCTAAATATTCCCGAGAGATAGGTCTTGGCAAATATCTTCTTCTTGGTAAGGGAGAGGATCATAATAACGGCAGAGAGCGCCCCTCGATAATTGCAGATGCTTTCGAAGCAGTTCTCGGAGCATTTTATATCGACACCGGCTTTAACAGCGATCCTATTGCAAAATTTCTCCTTCCTTTTGTAACAAAGGAAATAGAATTTATTCGTTCTTCCGCTTCCTTTGTTGACTATAAAACAACATTGCAGCAGATTGTTCAGCAGGCATACGGAGAGCGCCTTGAATATGTGCTCATAGCAGAAAGAGGTCCCGATCATAGCAAGACCTTCACTGTTGAAGCAAGACTTAATTCTAATGTTATCGGCTGCGGAGAGGGCGGCTCAAAGCGAGAAGCCGAGCAGATGGCTGCTAAAAAAGCTCTTGAAACATTTAAGTAAAAAACGGAAGTAATATGAAACATATTAATATACCGCTGTTTATACAGCATATGGGCTGCCCGAATCAGTGCGTTTTTTGTGACCAACGCGCTATAACGGGGGCCCCTTCCTTTTGTTATGAGAAAGTAACAAAAGATATAGAAAGCGTGTTGTCAACCGCAGGAGAAGCTGAGTGCGAAATTGCCTTTTTCGGAGGTTCCTTTACGGGTATCGACAGAACACTAATGATAAACCTTCTCAATATAGCCCAATCATACGTGGAAAGCGGCAGAGTCAAGGGAATACGAATGTCTACACGACCTGATTATATTTCCGAGGAAATCTGTGATATTCTCAGTAAATATACGATCTCTCAGATCGAATTGGGTATTCAGAGTATGTCTGATGATGTGCTTATAGCATCAAAAAGAGGGCATACGGCAGAGCAGACAAAAATAGCTTGCCGACTTCTCAACGACAGAGGGTTTTCTTTTGGCGGTCAAATGATGGTGGGATTGCCCGGATCAAATAGTGAAAGTGAGATCGAAACTGCCAAAGCCATATGCGCTATGGGAGCTGAATCCACCCGTATATATCCTTTGGTTGTTTTCAGAAAAACTCCTCTTGCTGATATGACAGCGAGGGGAGAATACGTTCCTCTTTCGGTTGAAGAGGCAGTTGAAAGAGCTGCAAATGTTTATGAAGTATTTCTGGGAAATAACGTTAAATGCCTAAAGATCGGACTTCACGAAACTGAAAGCCTTCACAACGAAGCTTCGTACCTTGCTGGGCCTAATCACAGCGCCATGGGCGAGCTTGTAAAAGGCGAGATATATCGCCGTAGAATAATGGAAAAAACAGGAGCTCTTTACGATATAAAGAATAAAATTTTGCTTATTGAGGCGCCTAAAGGTTCAACATCTAAAATTATAGGACAAAAGGGCTCAAATAAACGTAAAATTATTGACGAATTAGGCGTGAAAAATATTAAAATCCTTGAAAAACAGGATTTGATGGAGTATAATATATCTGTTAAACTATTTTAAAAACGCGACAAATGTCTAAAATAGATATATAGCTTATGAAAGAAAGGAAGTGAGTGGCGTGTATCTGAAAACGCTTGAATTGCACGGATTTAAGTCTTTCCCTGAAAAAACCGTTTTGCATTTTAATCCCGGTTCAACTATTATTGTCGGACCTAACGGAAGCGGCAAGTCCAATGTAACTGACGCTATGAGATGGGTTTTGGGTGAGCTATCCAGCAAGAACATCCGCGGAACAAAAATGGAAGATGTAATTTTCGTCGGAGCCGACGGTCATCGCCCTATGAGTTTTGCGGAGGTATCCGTCACTTTTGACGATTCCGAGGAACCCCGTAAGCTTAATTGTCCCTACGAAGAGGTGACAGTTACAAGAAGGTATTACAGAGCGGGTGAAAGTGAATATTTTATAAACCGTAAACCTTGCCGACTTAAAGATATAAATGAGCTCTTTATGAACACAGGTATCGGCCGCGAAGGATATTCAATCGTAGGCCAGGGTAAAATAGCTGAGATCATTTCCAAAAAGAGCGAAGATCGTCGCGGTATTTTTGAAGAAACCGCAGGTATAACCAAATATAGATATAAGAAAAACGAAGCTCAGAAAAAGCTGAATGAAACAGACGAGAATATGACTCGTATTCTTGATATTTTCAATGAGATCGAAAGCAGAATCGGTCCCCTTGAGCGCGATGCTCAGAAGGCCAGAAAGTATCTGGAACTTTATGATGAAAAGAAACAGCTTGACGTTGCTTTGTGGCTTCTTGATATTGAAAAAATCAGAAAAGATGTAGATAAAGTTGCAAATGATTGCCGTCTTTCAGCGCATGAACTGGAAATGGCAGATGATGAGGCAACTCAGCTTGAAAGCAAATATCAGCGCCTTTTCGATATTTCACAGGAAAATAAACAGCACAGCGCACAGCTTTATGAAGAAATCAAAGCTATAACAGAAGCTATACATACAGCTGAAAATAAATACAGGTTGCTTGAAAATGATATCCTCCATGCTGAAACCAGAATTTCTGCATCCCGCGAGGCTGCGGAAAAGAACGCAGAAGCAATCAGCAAGGAAGAACAGTACGAAGCGGCTCAAACGGCAAGACTTGAAGAAAACAGGAATGAAACTGATAAAGTCCTTTCTGAGATAGATAGACTCAGTGAGGAAAAAACTCAGTTTTCTGCAAAGATCGAAGTGCTTGAAAAAGAGCTTGAGGATTCCTTGACCGTTCAGCAGGGATACGAGAGTGAAATTGCTGATCTCAATGTGCGACTTGAAGTTCTTCGCGCAAGCATTAACGATCAAAGCGAGAGAGAATCAACTATCCGTCTTGATGTTGCAAGATATGAAGACAAGCTCAAAAGTATTGTTGAAGAAGCGAATGACTGCAGAAAGAGCGTAGAAACATACGAAGCTGCATTGAAAAAGTCCGACGATGCTGTTGCAGAGTGTGACAGACAGCTTTTGACAATATCAGATAAGGTTGATAATCTCAGAAGAACACATAGCGCAGATGTAGCTGCAGCAGAGGCAATATCCAGTCGAATTGCAGCGCTGAAGCGTATGCAAGAGCATTTTGATGGCTATAATAACAGCGTTAAGTTTGTTATGAATAAAGCTTCTGAAGGAAAAATCAGAGGCGTACACGGACCTGTATCAAGCCTGATAAAGGTAAAGGATCAGTACATAGTAGCCCTTGAAACTGCTTTTGGAGCTGCTCTTCAAAATATAGTTGTTGATGACGAAGCATCTGCAAAGGCGGCCATCAGAATTCTGAAAGAGGCAGGCGCGGGCAGAGCAACGTTTTATCCTCTTTCAAGTATTGCGGGGCAGGATAAAACAAGAGAGCTTGTTGAAGCTAAAAATCATAGCGGATTTGTTGGATATGCAAATGAATTGCTTTCCTGCGACGCTAAGTATAATAATATAATCAGCAGCATTGTCGGCAGAATAGCAGTGTTTGATAATATCGATAATGCTTCAGACGTTGCAAGAAAATGCAACTGGAAAATAAGAATTGTAACCCTTGATGGTCAGCAGATCAATATGGGAGGATCCTTTACCGGAGGATCCGTCAGAAAAGATTCAGGAGTTCTTTCTCGTGGTTCTCACATTGATAAGCTTGAAAATGAAAAGAAAGAGCTTGAAGCTAAAGCCGATGCTTCAGCTGCCGAACTTAAGAAGTATTCCGATAAAGTATCAGAGCTTTCAGCATACCGAAGGAAAGAAGATGAAAAAGCAAAGCTTTCAGAAGTTCTTCTCAGAACAGAAAGATCGCAGCTTGACGAGCTCGAGGCAAATCGCAGTGTAACTGAAAATCTTCTTGAACAGCTCAGAAACGATATGGATAAGCTTTCCGAAATAGGAAAGCGTGGTGGGGCAGATGCTGTTGCTCTTGAGGAAGAAATAGAAAAGCTTCGTAAGATGGCAGTAGCAGTAGCTGAAGAAAGAGCGGAAACATGCATTGAAAAGGGAGCTTATGAAGATAAGCTTGATGAAAATTCAGAGAAAAATAACGCTGCACAGCTTTCATTAGTTTCTCTGATGAGAGATGCTGAAAATATCAATGAAATGATAACAGCTTCTAAGGAGAGAAGCAGTGCTCTTAAAGGAGATGCTGAAGGCTATAAAACCGATGTTGAGATCCTAGTATCCTCTATTGACGATATCAAAAATCAGATTGAAGAGAAAAAGGCAGAAGCAAAAGAGCTGACTGTCAAGCTTCATAAAACAGAAGATGACAGAGCTAAGCTTGAAGCAACATCGGGAGAATACGATAAGAAGCTTAATGAGATCCGCTTGCAGATAAAAGAGATAACATCTAAAAAGGAACTGCTCGTTCGTGCTCATGCAGCAAATGAATCAAAGCTTGAGCGCCTTAATTACGATGTAGATAAAATGACAAGCAGACTTTGGGATGAATATGAGCTGACTCATTCAGCCGCAGTAGCATTGGGATATCCCGTGATCGAGCCTGAAAAGAGAGCCGCAAGCGCAGCAAGATTAGCTGAGCTCAGAAACGCAGTTAAATCTTTGGGCCACGTAAACGTAGGCGCAATCGAAGAGTATACAGCGTTAAATGAAAGATATGTTCATCTCAAGGCGCAGATTGAAGATCTCACTCAGTCAAAAACAGAACTTGAAAAGATCGTCAATTCAATTGAAGAAGAGATGAAGCGTATGTTCTCCGAAGCATTTGAAAAGATCAATAAGTATTTTGGTGAAACCTTCAGAGAGCTCTTTGGTGGCGGTAGCGCCCATCTTACATTGACTGATCCGGAGAATATACTCACATCCGGTGTTGAGATAAACGCCGCACCTCCCGGAAAGATGGTTAAAAACCTTAATTTGCTTTCAGGTGGAGAGCAGGCATTCGTTGCAATAGCGCTTATTTTTGCACTAATTAAAGTTAATCCTTCACCGTTCTGTATATTCGACGAGATCGAGGCGGCACTTGATGAAGTTAACGTAACTCGAGTTGCAAACTATGTTCGCCGATTCTCTAAAGAATTGCAGATCATTATGATCACTCACCGTCGAGGCATGATGGAAACAGCAGATACGCTTTACGGCGTAACTATGCCTCGTCGCGGTATATCAAAAGTGTTTACACTTGATGTCAATGCTGTTGCTGAAAATCGAGCAAGCGTTGACGAGTTCCTTAAGTAAGAAAGGTTATATAAATGGGCTTTTTTGACAGATTAAAGGGAGGACTTGCAAAAACAAAAAATGCAGTTCTCGGTCAAGTTGATAATATTCTGAAAGCTTTTGTAAAAGTGGATGAGGATCTGCTTGAAGAACTTGAAGAAATACTCATCTGTGCCGATATGGGCTTTGAAACAACAGAAGAGGTTATGGATGAGCTTAGAGAAGCTGTACGCGACGGAAGATTAAAGGAGGCATCTCAAGTAAAAGATGCTCTTAAGGATATTCTCCGGGAAAAAGTCGGAGAGGGAAGTCCGTTGAATCTTGAAACTACGCCTTCTGTAATTCTTATAATCGGAGTTAACGGAGTTGGTAAAACAACTTCTATCGGTAAGATAGCAGCCAATCTTAAAGCACAGGGTAAAACTGTTGTAGTTGCCGCTGCGGACACGTTCAGAGCAGCAGCAATAGAACAGCTTCAGGTGTGGACAGACAGGGCGGGAGTTGAGCTTATAAAACAGAGCGAGGGTAGTGATCCTGCTGCAGTAGTTTTTGATGCTTGCGCAGCCGCAAAGAAAAGAAACGCAGATGTGCTTATAGTTGATACAGCAGGCAGACTTCATAATAAGAAAAATCTTATGAATGAGCTTGCAAAAATCGACAGAGTTATAGGTCGAGAGCTTTCCGGCGCTTCCAGAGAAACACTGCTTGTCCTTGATTCCACAACGGGACAGAATGCAGTTATGCAGGCTAAGGAGTTTAAAGAAAGTGCGGATATAACAGGACTGATCCTTACAAAACTGGACGGCACGGCAAAGGGCGGCGCAGTGTTCAGCATAAAGAGAGTTCTGGATATTCCGGTTAAGTTTATTGGTGTTGGTGAGCAGATAGATGATATGCAGCCATTTGACGCCGATATGTTTGTAAATGCATTGTTTGATTGATATGGAAATAGTACTTGCTTCTAAAAATAAGAATAAAATTAAAGAGATGCAGCAGCTTGTAAATGAGCTTTGTGAAAGAGAGATTAAGATCCTTTCCCTTGAAGATATCGGTTTTGAAGGAGATATCGTGGAGGACGGAGCTTCTTTTGAGGAAAATGCTGCAATTAAGGCTTCAGTTCCTGCTATGCTTGGATATTATGGTATAGCTGATGATTCCGGTATCACCGTTGATTATCTTGGTGGTGCTCCCGGTATCTACTCCGCAAGATATTCCGGAGAGGGCGCAACGGATGAATCAAATAATGAAAAGCTTATGGCAGAAATGGAAGGCGTTCCTTATGAGAAACGCGGCTCTGCTTATGTGTGTGCAATTGCTTTCGCCAGTCCTAAAGAAAAGGCTCTTGATGAAGGTAATATGATTCTTTCAGAATTTGCCACTAAGCATAGTAATAAAGAAATAGTTGTTTCCAGCTTCACGGGGGAATGCCGCGGTGTATTGCTTGATTATTATCAGGGTAACGGCGGCTTTGGATATGACCCAATGTTTTACTTAAAAGAGTTTGATAAAACTTTTGCTTAAACAACATCTGAAGAAAAAAACAGTATAAGCCATAGAGGTAAAGCGCTCCGCGCTTTTGCATCTTGGTTAAATAATTTGGAGAAATAAATGTTAACAAGTAAACAAAGAGCAGCTCTCAGAGCTATGGCAAACCCTATCGATACGATTTTTCAGGTAGGCAAGGGTGGAGTAAATGAGCAGATGTGCAAGAGCATCGCTGACGCCCTTGAAGCGAGAGAGCTTATAAAGCTAAAAGTTCTCGATAATTCTGATTACACGGCAAAAGAAGCCGCAAATGAAATTGCAGAGGCCGTTGAAGCCGATGTTGTTTCAGTTGTTGGCAAAAAGTTTGTTCTGTATAAGGAATCAAAAGAGAATAAAACTATCATTATCTGATGATGAAAATAGGTCTTTATGGCGGAACTTTTTCTCCGCCGCATCTTGGGCATATCAGAGCAGCGCGATGCTTTGTTGAGGGAATCGGACTTGATAAATTGATCATAATGCCTGCAGGTATCCCTCCTCATAAAGCTGTACTTGATCCGATATCCAATAAGCACAGACTTGAAATGACAAAATTGGCATTTTCCGAATTAGGCGAAGTAAGTGACTATGAAATGAGTAAAGACGGTGCGTCTTTCACTTACCTTACTCTTAGATGGCTTAAAACACAGTATGAAGGAAAAATATATCTGTGCATGGGTGAGGATATGTTTTTATGTCTTGACAAATGGAGAGAAGCTGAGGAGATTTTTTCAGAGAGTCATATTGTTTGTCTGAAAAGAGAAAATAGTGCCTACGATGAAGTAGAGAATAAAAAGAAAGAGTTTGAAAGAATGTATAATGCAGAAATAACCATTCTGACATATGAGCCTTTACCTGTCTCATCAACGGAGATCAGAGAAAAGGTTAAGAATGGCGAAGCACTTGAGGATCTTCTCAGTGATAATGTAGCAACATATATTGCAGAAAACAGACTTTATCTTTAAGTGAAAGGAGCGCTGATATGAAGCTTTTATATTCTGATGAAATGCTTAACGAGCTCAGAGAAAAAATCAGACCGTATCTCAAACCTAAGCGTTATAATCATACTCTTGCAGTGGAAGAAGAAGCTGCGCGTCTCGGTGAAATATTTATTCCTGATGATGTCAACAGGCTTCGTGCAGCAGCTTTGCTTCACGATATAACTAAAAAATTAGATTTGTCAGAACACTTGCAAATATGTAGTAGGTTTGATATAATTGTCGGTGATCATCCTGAAAAGGAACAAAAACTCTTTCATTCCAAAACGGCGCCGGCTGTTATAAGAGAGGATTTTGAAGGCTTTTATGATGAAGATATTCTTTCTGCTGTCAGATGGCATACAACGGGAAGAGAGAATATGACCGTTTTTGAAGCTCTTGTATATCTGGCTGATTATATTGAAAAAACAAGAACCTTTGAGGATTGCGTAATCCTTCGTAATTATTTTTATAACGAGTTAGAAAAAGGAATCGAGGATCCTTTTGAAACTCTTAGAAAAACTATGGTAATGTCCTTTGATATGACTATTAGGAACCTTATGGAAGAAAACGGATTGATTGATCTGGATACTATCTCTGCGAGAAACAGTTTCGTGTTGAAAAACTGTTTTACAGATAATATAAAGGAGTAGTTATGGAAAACAGAAAAAGAAGAAATATCCCTGATAATGAGGGTATGCATGAGAGTAATCTTCGACAGACAGGCACAACTCAGGCAAGTATTGACGACTCTATTCCCATGCCTCCCGCGAAAAAGAGAAAGAATAAAAAAACAAACAAATTTCTCATAGCTGCATTAGCAATATTTGTTGTAGCAATTCTTGCAGTTGCCGGATATGCAGCAAGTGTGTTCTTTTTGTATGAGCCACCCGCCGGTGATGTAAACGACGAACTTCCTTTCGTTCCTTCTCCCAATAACGGAGAAGGTAATAATGAACAAATTGATATAGAAGTTCAGGATAAGCAATATAACTTCCTTATCGTAGCTAGAGACAAGGTTTCCGGTCTAACTGACGTTATGATGATTATTAATTATAACATCACAGATCAAAGTCTCAGCGTTATGCAGATCCCACGCGATACTTATGTTGAAATAGACGATTATTATTACCATAAGATCAACGGTGCTTATTCTTATTATCAGAGCGGACGCAGAGGAGAAGAAAACGCTCATAGATTGGCGCTTAGAGACGTTGCTGATTTTCTTGAGCAGAATCTCTGTATCAAAATCCATTATACAGCATATATGAACATTGATGGATTCAGCGATATAGTTGATGCTATCGGCGGCGTAGAAATGTATGTTCCTCAGGATATGTATTATCCTGATCCTGAACAGGGATTGTCAATTAACCTAAAAAAAGGCTATCAGACTCTTGACGGCGAAAAAGCAGAGCAGTTTGTTCGTTACAGATACGGATATGCAAACGGTGATATCGGCAGAGGCGATGCTCAGAAGCTGTTTATGACAGCATTTATCAAAAAGCTTAAGTCTTCTATAAGTATCACAGATGTTGCTAAGGTAACAGATCTTGCAGGCATTGTTTATGATTGTATTGAAACAGATCTCAGTCTAAACGACCTTGTGTATTTCGGCAAGAATTTCCTTGGCCTTACAGGCGGCAAAGCTGTGGATATGGAAAATATCAATATGCTCACCTTGCCCGGAGGAGCATTCTATTATGATCTTTCTTATTATTCACTTAACAAAGAAACCACAGTTGATGTAATCAATAAGTATTTCAATATCTATAATTTTGATATATCCGGCTCCTTTGACCCTGATAAAGTATTTTTGAACGAAAACAGTGACAAGTCTCAGCATATGTATAATCTTCCTATGGCGGAACTTGAAACTGATATATTTAATGCAGGAGAATCCGAAAACGGCGATTCCTGATTGAGAGGTATAATATGGCAGAATTTGAAACAATGGAAAATATGGCTCCTTCCGCTGAAATAACACTTGCAGAAAATGCTCAGCCTAAGGATATTGCAGAATTTGTTGTCAAGGTTCTTGACGCAAAGAAAGCAAAGGATATAAAGCTTCTCTATGTTGAAGATAAAACCAGTATTGCAGACTATTTCGTTATCTGCACTGGTAATTCAAAAACACAGGTAAGCTCACTTTCAGAAGAAATAGAATTTCGTCTTTCTCAGAACGAAATCAAACCTCTCCATATAGAGGGTAGACGTGGTGATACATGGATTCTTTCAGATTATGGCTCCATTATTCTTCATGTTTTCAGCGCTGATCAGCGTGATTTCTATAAGATCGAAAAGCTGTATGATGAAGGCAGTGAGGTTGATATTTCTTCACTTATAACAAACGACTGATAATAAAGGACATAAGCAAAATGAAGTACGATTTTAAATCAATTGAACCCAAATGGCAGCAGAAATGGGAAGATGCCAAGGTTTTCGAAGCTAAGGATTATAGCGACAAACCTAAATTTTTCGGTATGGTAGAATTTCCCTATCCCAGCGGAGCAGGTATGCACGTTGGTCATATCAAGGCTTATTCCGGCCTCGAGGTAGTATCAAGAAAGAGAAGAATGCAGGGTTATAATGTTCTGTTTCCTATCGGCTTTGATGCGTTTGGTCTGCCTACAGAAAACTATGCGATCAAGACTAATATTCATCCCCGTAAAGTAACTGATATGAATATCAAAAAGTTCACAGAGCAGCTTAAGAGAGTTGGTTTCTCTTTTGACTGGTCAAGAGTGGTGGACACAACTGATGAAGATTATTATAAGTGGACTCAGTGGATATTCCTCAAGATGTTTGATAACGGGCTTGTTTTCCGCGATAAAGCACTTGTAAACTATTGCCCTCATTGTAAAGTAGTTCTCTCCAATGAGGACTCTCAGGGCGGTAAGTGCGATATCTGCCACAGCGATATCATTCAGAAGTCCAAGGACGTTTGGTATCTCCGCATCACAGAATATGCTGATAAGCTTCTTGCGGGTCTTGAAGAAGTAGATTACCTTCCCAATATCAAGATGCAGCAGGTAAACTGGATCGGTAAGTCAACAGGCGCTTTCGTTAAGTTTGGTCTTAAGAATCTTGATGAACAGCTTATGATCTATACAACCAGACCTGATACACTTTTTGGTGTAACATTTATGGTAATTGCTCCCGAGCATCCTATCCTTGATAAGTATGCTGGTAAGATCGGCAATATGGATGCTATCGAAGCTTATAGAGCGGAGTGCGCAAAAAAGACAGAATTTGAGAGAACTCAGCTTGTTAAGGATAAAACAGGTGTGTGCGTAGATGGTCTTGTAGGTATCAACCCTGTAAACGGTAAGGAAATTCCTGTTTACATTTCTGACTACGTAATGATGGGTTACGGCACAGGCGCAATTATGGCAGTTCCTGCGCATGACCAGAGAGACTATGAG
>JAGAPL010000025.1 GCA_017623255.1 Clostridia bacterium | reverse complement strand
GTTGGCGAAACCAACTCGGCGGGCACAGCTCCTTGGTCGCTCTCCGCAGAGAGCGAAATCTCCCTCGGCGCGACTATAAATTTCTGCATAAACTAAGCCTGGACACCTCATCCCCGGCTTTGCCGTACCTTCCCCTCAAGGAGAAGGCTTATTTCGTTAAACCATAATTTATCACCCCGATAAAACTATAAATTTACACATTATTATAGAAAAAGCGTTTAAGATGTGTTACAATATGATTTAACTCTAACGAAAAAGGTAGATTTTGATGAACAAGATCGGTGAAAGAATAAAAAAGGCGGGAGAAGCGAAAAAACTCAGCCTTGAAAAAGTTGCTAAAAAACTGAAGATAGAGCAGAAGCTTCTTGAGGATTGGGAAAGTGGGGCGCTTGAGCCCGATACAAAGAGCGCAAACAAGCTTTCAAATATCTTTGGAGTTTCAAGTGACTATCTGATTTTCGGCGTTGACAACGCCAGCGGAATACATACTATGTTTCCCTCAAAGGGCAAGCCCCAGCCTGCAGGCGCGGATGCAATTCTGTCTCTTGTTTCGGCGTTGCTTTTATTTATCGGAATCGGCGGACTTATTATGCTCATCGTTATGACGGGTTCTCGTCTTGTAACGGCTGATGCGGGTTTCTGGGAGTTTTTCTTCCTTAGCGGCACCGTTTATTCTGCTCTTGGTTTTATTATTATTGCAGTTATCGGCGCAGTAGCAGGGCTGATTGCTCTTATGATCTCAGCGAAGAAAAAAGGAAAAGGAAAAAGAAAATGAGAAAGTTTTTAAGACTCGGTGCTTTTATTCTTGCAATGCTGCTTATGGTTTGCTCTTTTACAGCCTGCAAGGATGAAGATAAAAAAGAGGAAGAAAAGGAAGAGGACAAAACCTTTACAACGGCAGAAAAGAACCCTGAGGGTTCAGCCGTTGTTGACAAAGATCTTCAGTTTGGCGATTTCTATTATGCAACCTATGAGGACAACACTGTAACTATCACAAACTATGCAGGTGAGAGCGAAAACGTTAAGGTGCCAATTGAGATCGACGGCAAAACTGTTATGACCATTGGCGAAGGCGCTTTTTACAACAAGGCAAGCGTTAAGTCTCTTGAGATTCCCCAAAGTGTTAAATATTATGAAAAATATGCGTTTTATGCAATGAGTGCGCTTGAAGAGGCAGTTGTGCCTGCCACAAACACGGTTATCCGCGAGGGCACATTCGTTGAATGTGCGGCTCTCAAGAAGGTCACTATTCCCGAAACGGTAACTGATATAGAGGAGGGCGCTTTCTTCAATTGCGCGGCCCTTGAGGCTATCGATCTTCCTGCAGGCCTGAAAACTATTGAAGGCTATAGCTTTGCAGGCTGCAAGGCTCTTAAAAGCGTAACTGTTCCTGAAGGTGTAACTTCTGTGGGAACGTATGCGTTCCGCGATTGCGAGGCGCTTGAAAGTATCGTTTTCCCTCAGTCTCTGACGTCTATCGCTGACGGTATGTTCTATGCTTGTCATTCTCTTAAAAGCGTTCAGATGAGCAATTCCATAAAGAAGATCGGCGCGGCCGCTTTCTATGAGTGCATTGCTATGAAGAGCATAACTCTTCCCGAAACTCTCACAAGCATAGGCGAATATTGCTTTGCTTATTGTGAAGAGCTTGAGGAGCTCCACATTCCCGACAGCGTCAGCGTTCTCGGCGGCTATACAGTTGCTTACAGTGACAACATCAAAAAGGTGAACATCCCCACCAACGTTGAGGTAGTTCCTGCTTCTATGATGACTCTTTGCAAGAGCATTGAGGAGATCGTTGTGCACGAAAACGTGACGGATATTGACGACTATGCATTTGCGGGCTGCGCGGCGGTCAAGAGCATCACTCTCCCTGAGGGGCTCACATATATCGGAGCATATGCCTTTGCTGAAATGACGGCGTTGGAGGAAGTATATGTTCCAAACACCGTCACAGGAGTGGGCGAAGGTTTGTTTGCAGACTCCGACAATGTAAAGGTCAAGTGCTTTGACGGCAACGTGGTGCACGAATATGTTGTTGCCAATTCCATTGATTTTGAGCTGGTAGGCTGATATGGCAAGAGTTAAGAAAAAGAAGAATATAGAGCTTGGCGGATGGATAGCGGCTTTCGGCTGCCTTGTGAGAGCAGTTCAGTTGGTGGGCGCATTTTTCGGCGCGGGCTTTGTTTCAAACCGATGGCTTTATATAACCATGCTGTGCTGTATGTGCGGCGGATTTGCGTTGCTGGGCTACGAAAAACGAGGCAAGGCTTCCCTGACGGCGGTTGTCTGCGCGGCAGTTTGTCTGCTTTCAACGGTAATGGGTAATATGTCGGATGGGGGAGATGCCCTGAGAATTTTCTCGGCAGTTTTCCTTGTGCTTTCGTTTGCTGTGGCAGGCGTTCATTGTGTGATCGCGGCAAACGGCAGAACGCTTAAGGCGGTTGGCGGCGCGGCGCTGGTTGCGCTTAGTGTGGCATGCGGAGTTTTTGCATTCGGCGTTTCAGTTCCCCCTGTGGCAACCCTCGTGGTGCTTCTCGCAGCGTATATTCTTATGGGCGCTATGGTTATAATATAAAAATAATAAAATAAATAAAACAAAAAACTTGCAGATCCTGCAAGTTTTTTTTGCTTTGTGAATGGCTTGCTGCGGTAAACGATAATTTATGTTACCCAAAGCACTCCCCAGCGGGGAGGGGGGACCGCCGCAGCG
>JAGAPL010000151.1 GCA_017623255.1 Clostridia bacterium | reverse complement strand
TGGAAAAATTAGTTGAGATTGCAAAAGTTCAAAGTACCGAAGCTTCCAATGCGATTGAAGGTATTGTTACTACAAATACCCGTATTAAGCAGCTGGTGGAAGAAAAGACCACACCTAAGAACCGTGATGAGCAGGAAATTGTCGGTTACCGCGATGTTCTCTCTATTATTCATGAAAGTTTTGATGCGATATCGTTGTCCCGCAATTATATTCTTCAACTTCATAAAATCATGTACAGCCATATGAACAACCCTATGGCCGGTCAGACAAAGAATGTTCAGAACTATATTAGTGTAACTCACCCTGACGGACATACAGAGATTTTGTTTACTCCTCTTGCTCCGTTTGAAACACCAGAGGCGTTGGATAAAATTTGTGATGAATACAACCGTGTTATTGGCAATATGGAATTGGAGCCGTTAATCGCAATTCCGATTTTTATTCACGACTTCCTATGCATTCATCCTTTTAACGATGGCAACGGAAGAATGAGCCGTTTGCTCACCACTTTGCTTCTATATCGAAGCGGATTTTATGTGGGTAAATACATTTCGTTAGAAGCGAAAATTGCTAAGAATAAAGATTTGTATTACGATGCGCTTGGACGTTCTCAGCATGGTTGGCACGAGGGCACTGAGGATACTGTTCCGTTTATTAAATACCTACTTGGTACGGTTCTAGCAGCATATAAAGACTTCGGAGATCGATTTGCCATTGTCGAAGAGAAGCTCCCTGCCGTCGAGATGGTTCGCAAAGCCGCAATGCATAGGATCGGACGCTTTAATAAACAAGATATACGTGAACTATGTCCCGCACTTAGTCTCAGCTCTGTAGAAGGAGCTCTTCGTAAAATGGTCGCCTCCGGTGAACTGAAACGCGAAGGTAAAGGTAAATCAACGTGTTATATTCGATTGAAATAATCGACTCTTTTGGAGGAATATAAAAATGACGGAACTAGAAAAAATAGAATACGCAAAATCATTTATTGATAAGTTGGCTAACGGAATAAACCCTCTTGATGATACAACAATTAAGGAAGATGATATAATCAACAATGTTCGGCTGTCACGCTGCTTCTTTTATGTGTCGGATATTTTGCGGCAAGTTATCGAGAATGGCGGTGTAAATAAAAATAAAAGCGGCATACTGCGCTTTGAATTATTAACAGAAAAATTAGCAAAATTCCCATATTCGAATTCACCAATTACTATAAGTGAAATTGCAAAAAGGTTGAATTCCCTAATAAATGATGAATCCATGAGAAAAATTTCTCATAGAGATTTAACAAATTGGTTGCTGTCTATCGGTATGCTTTTTGAACATTCTTCATTGGATGGAAAGACTTCAAAACGACCTACAGAACAAGGAAGCAATATCGGAATTTCCACAGAAGTTAGGACAGGACAAAGAGGGGAATATACCGTGGTTGTATACAATAAAGAGGCACAAACCTTTATTGTGGATAATTTTGAAGCAATTATTGCTTTAAAATATAACAAATAATTCTATGACATAAAACAAGCGCGGTTAAATTCACCTCGCGTCACTCATTATCGCCATATCGCTCCCAAAGCATTTCACGAAATCTTTCTTTTGGGTAAAAATAGATTGTTTTTCCGTCAATTTTTTGTGTTACTAACCAATTTGTATTAACTTCTTTATTTATTTGTCGAGTTTTAAGAATGCCGTTTTCGATATAATCGTAAAAACGATATCCGTCAAATGCAAAATCGGATTGTGTTCGGTTAAGTGTCGAAATAGCGCTTTTGTCCGTAAGCTTATCAAAGCAAACAATTGGAGTGCTCATAAAATAGCGTTCTAGCAGTTTGCACGTATTTTCATCGTCTGAAAATATATCATATAAATAACCGCAAATATAGTCACCTATATTTGATAGCTCTTTTACTTTGATGTCACAAAGAAAAAGGGTGAATTTGCTTGCAAAATGAGAAAGTTGTATGCATTTTCGCCTGTCAAAATAAAACAATTTCGCTCCCCATTCAAGCATACGGTCGCCGCGTTCTTTTTCTATAACAGCTTTTATTATGTCTGTATTATTGATACACTCTTCTGGCATATTAAGCTTATACCTGTCACGAAGAAGTTTTGTTGTATAAATAATCATATGTCCACCGCCTTTGATTTATTATATCACAACAGACTTAAAAAGTAAATTCACGCAGTATAAATCGCCTTAAAATACATATAATAAGAACCACACGGTGTTTCCAAAATTGGAAATTTTGACACCTGAGTGAACCTTGTTACTCGCGTTCGCTCGTAATAGACAACACAATTTGTAATTTAAGGAGAAATGTATATATGAAAGCAACTGGAATTGTGAGAAGAATAGACCACCTTGGCAGAGTGGTTATTTTAGAAATACGCAGAATGTAAAAACCTCCCTTTCGGGAGGTTTTTATTTATGAGATTATTTAACTATATTTCCGTATGCGCCGACCATCATTTCGGTGAGGCGGATCGCTTCTTCAATGCCATATCCCTCTTTGATATCGTTATAGAGGAACTGATAAATTGGCATATTATCCCCCTCTACCTTAGGCACTTCAACTATTTGACCTTCCGTTTGAGTCGTTGCTTTGAAAACAGAGCCATTCTGGAAGAACACTCTTCCGTTTTCGCCATACACCTCGTACATCATTGGGCTGCATGAGGAAACAAAGCCTGTTTCATTTATGGCAATTGCGCCATTCTTATATCCCATAACTGTGACAGCATTATCTTCAACTCCGTCGCCGCAGCACTCTGTGAATGTTGAAGAATACGTATCGGGCATACCAAGTATCCAATCGCACAGATACATTCCATGGGCGCCAAGGTCTATCATTGCTCCGCCGCCGCATTCTCTCTTATCATAGAAATGGGGGGGCAGCCATCTGCCAAGGCTTCCGTTATGGCAGTTGCGCACGCGCACAAAGTTTATCTTACCAAGCTCTCCGCTATCCACAACGCTTTTAAGCGTTTTGGGAAGAGAAAGACTTTTATGCACAAGACCTATTACAAACTGCACGCCGTTCTTTTCAACTGCTTCTTTAACTCTGAGGCAATCCTCAACTGTGAATGCAAGGATCTTCTCTGTGAAAATATCCTTTCCTGCATTGGCAACCTTGATGATGCTTTCAACGTGATCGCAGGTTGCGTTACCTACCATTACACCATCCGCTTCGCTTGCGCAAAGTTCTTCTTCGGAAGAAAACGCATAAACTCCGTTTTCTTTACAGAAGGCATCAAGGCGCTCCTTATCATCGTCATAAGCGCCTACAACTTCACATTCTGCCGCCAGAGCGCTCTTATAATATTCGGGAGCGTGAACGTGCCAAAGGCCTAAAACTGCAACCTTTCTCATTCGAAGAACACCGGCTTTCCTGTTTCGCTGGAAACGTAGATAGCTTCAAGAATCTGAGAAACAACAAGCGCCTGCTCGGGAGTTACCACAGGAGTTTTATCGTTGCGCAGGCAATCATACCAGCTCATACACTCTGCCTGCGGAGGCGTATACTTCTTGCCGGCATAGAACGCAACGCCGCGGTTGCCTGTGTCAACTTCTTCTGTTGAGAGCTTATCATATTTTGCATAGTTGATCGTGAGTCGGTTATTGATGATCTGAAGTCCGCCCTTTGTTCCGCAAAGCTCGCAGCTTCCTTCTTCAACTGTATTGATCGTGTTCAGCGCCCAGCTTGTTTCAAGAATGATGGTTGCGCCGTTCTTCATACGGATAAAGCCGCAAGCCGCTTCTTCAAGCTCGGATGTGCTTACGCCATCGTCACCCCACATATTAGCCGCTTCGGGATGCTCGATCTTCTTATGTGTTTTACCAACTACCATTTCAGGCTCATAGTTATCCATAAGATAGAGGCAGAGGTCCAAAGAGTGAGTCGCGATATCAATTACGGGACCGCCGCCCTGCTCTTCTTTATTAAGGAACACGCCCCAGTTAGGTGTGCCACGGCGGCGCACTGCCAGGCACTTAGCATAATAGATCTCGCCAAGTCCGCCATCCTCAATAAATTTCTTTGCATATATGCTTTCAGCCTTATGACGATGCTGATATCCGACTGTGAGCTTTCGGCCTGTTTCCTTCGCAGTTTCAACCATAAGCTTTGCGTCTGCCGCAGACTTCGCCATAGGTTTTTCGCACATAACGTCCTTGCCTGCCTTCATAGCAGCAATTGATATCTCAGCGTGCTCTTTATTAGGTGTGCACACGTGAACAACGTCTATATCTTCTATTGCAAGAAGCTCCTTATAGTCTGTGCAAACAATAGCGTCGGGTGTGCCATATCTTTCCTTTGCCCATTCTGCTCTTTCGATAATAAGGTCACAGAATGCAACAATTTCAAGATTTTCTATATCCTCCATACAAGGAAGATGTTTTCCTTTCGCAATACCGCCGCAACCGACTATTCCGGCTTTCAACTTTTTTACCATAGCAATCTCCGTTCCGCTGAAAACTCAGCTGTTATATAAAAAATTATTCTTTATACAGCAAAATTATAGAATACTTTACAAAATAATTATACCAATACAGCTATAAATATGTTATAATGACAAAGCTGAAAAGTATAATTTTTTTGTCATAGGCAGGAGCTGTTATGAAATTCAACGAAACTAATTTGGCTTATTATGTTGAGCCCGATATGAAAAAAATCGGCTCAAAAAATAATTACCGTATATTTAAGCAGAGCTCTATGCCTGACACCAACGTGATGGCCCTTGCGCATATTCACAATGCTATTGAGTTGCTCTACGTTAACGAAGGCAGCTTCACAACTATACTGGGAGAAACGGAATACTATATCGAAAAAGGCGATCTCCTCCTCATAAGAACCGGCGTCATTCACCGAATTTTCTCCGGCAGTGAAGAAAAGAACAGCTACTACGTTATCAAAATTGCCCCTTCACTTATCTTTGATTTCGCCGTTGATTCGAACGCGTCAAAATATATTTTGAATCTGAAACTTGGCGAAGGCAAAAAATGCAAATGGACCAAGGCTGAGCTGGAGGGCACTCAACTTAAGGCCATAACGGAAAGCATTATCAACGAACATTCAAAAGATGATTACTGCAGCGATATCGCAATAAAAAGCGGTTGCGCTCAGATACTTATGCATATTCTTCGTGAAACAGAAGGCGATGGCAGCAGCCAAGCCGTTTCTGAAGCTACAGACGAGGTTATCCGCCTTATATACAAAGCAATTGAACATATATACAACAACTTCCAAAGAAAAGTAACCGCTCTTGAATGCAGCAAGGCTGTTGGAATGAGCTATAGCTATTTTTCACGTACTTTCAAAAGCGTTACGGGAAAAACCTTCAGCGAATTTCTTGAGGATATCCGCCTTGATAACGCAAAAAAACTGCTGCTGACAACGGACAAAGCTGTGGCTGAGATAGCTTTTGAATCAGGCTACAACGACACCTGTTATTTCATTGCTGAATTTCGCAAAAAAAGCGGCCTCACGCCTAAACAATTCAGGCTGAAGAATTGACATCATCTCATCACGGGAACAATTATTCCGCAAGCGATTTTTGTGCCTGAATTACCGGATGGTTGAGATGTGAAATCGTCGGGTGAAGAATGGATAATAATGCTTTTTTCAAAAATCTCATCAATAGTAAATCTATCGGTTAGAAAAACAGAAACCGCCCTTCCGCCTGCTGAAAACAGTGGAGGCATATCGCCAGCATGATATGGATGAGGGCAATTGCGCGGATTATAATGCCCCATTGTGTTTTGAAAAGGCTCTGATCCGTTTTCGCTGCAATCGCCCACAGAATGAATATGTATTGCAAATATGGGAGAATTGCACTGATCGTTGCCCTTCGGAAGACCTGCAAGCTCTGCTCTCACCATTACTCCGCTTGCAACCTTATAAAACCGTACAATACCGCGGATATGCGGATATGCTCTGCTTCCGTTTACTATGGCAACCGCATTGGGCTTTCGCGCAAACAAATTTTTGAAATTTACAAAATGAAAAATGCTTCTCATAATATTCTCCTTATGAATTATCATAAGCAGTATATGCCGAGAAGCATTTTTTCGTTATTTATTCTTTTTCATCCAAGAAGAACATCTGAGATCAGCATCACACAAAAACCCACAAGCAAGGCGTAGGTTGCACCTCTTTCGCTTCCATGAGCGTGCGTTTCGGGAATCATTTCATCGCTTATTACATACAGCATCGTTCCGCCTGCAAAAGCAAGAGCAAAAGGAAGAATTACAGAGGCAACGCTGACAGCAAAATATCCTATAAGCGTGCCAACTACCTCAACAAGCCCAGTTGCCATAGCGCAGAGAAAAGTTTTCTTCGGACTGACACCTGACGCAAGCATAGGACCGATTATGACCATACCCTCAGGGACGTTCTGCAAAGCAATACCCCCTGCTATAAGCAAAGCCTGCGTGGTGTCACCTGAGCCAAATCCCACGCCTGCCGCTATTCCTTCGGGCAGATTGTGAATTGCAATTGCAGTTACAAACAAAAGAACCTTATCAAGATTGCTGTTCTTATGCGTCTCAATATCTACGCCAACCATTTTGTGCAAATGCGGCACAAGGCGATCTATAAGGTTAAGAGAAACTGCACCCACAAATATGCCCGCAACCGTGATTAATATTCCCCATTTGCCGCCGTATTCAAGAGACGGGAGGATAAGCCCAAGCACTGCCGCTGCAAGCATCACCCCTGCTGCAAAGGAAAGAATTATATCTGCAAATTTATGAGATATTTTTTTGAACATAAAACCGATAAGCGAGCCGAATATGGTTGCTCCGCCAACGCCTATAGCTGTTATTAAAACAAGCTGCATATAAGCCTCCTGATTGCTTTTTTTCTATTATAGCATATTCAAAAACTTTTGTGCGTGACACAGTCACAAGTTTTACAATTGATTTTTAATATTTTGTAATGATAGATAACAAATTGGAATTATGTTATAAAAGACTTCCCACAACTGTCCTTCGGAAAGTTGGAGGTGAAGGCTTAGTTAGCTAAACGATAATTTACCTGCCTTCCCTTGGGGGAAGGGGGACCGCTTGCGGTGGGTGAGGAGAAAAATACTACAATCACTTAAAAATGCTCTCCTCATCCGACCTCTGCACGTTCAACTTCGTTGAAGTGCTTCGGCCACCTTCTCCGCTGGAGAAGGCTTATTACGCTAAACTATAATTTGCCTTCTTAACCGTAG
>JAGAPL010000150.1 GCA_017623255.1 Clostridia bacterium | reverse complement strand
TACAACCACAAACAAGGATAGGTATCAATATAAATACAAAACTTAAGAAAAATACTTTTTTCATAATATTGCCCTCTCCTTCAATGTTTTACCATCCAATGTCTTATTTTACTCTCAATAATAGTACGTATTGTAATACAAAAAAACTTCACTTTTTTAGCAAATTTTCTGTTTTTTTCAAACACAAGGAACTCAGGGGATGATTCACAATATACTGAACCATCCCCTGTACCCTTAAATATTATTTATCTTTCTTAAACACAATAGCTGATCGGTTGGGAAGATAGCAATAGAATCCGATTCTGCCATCGTCTTTTCTCTTCTCTGCCACATACTTATACGTTTTATCAACGCGGTTGAATCCGCCGAATGCTTCATCATCGCTTGACATAACAACAGAATATGTTCCCTCCTCTTCAACGGGAACAAAATATCCGTTAAAGGATTTTGTGGGATGGAAGTTGAAAGTGAAGGCAAGCTTATTCTTTGTATACATAATAACCTTATCGTCGTTATGTATCCACTGGCTGACAGCCTTTTTGCTCATAAGGCGTTCCTTCTTCAGCAGCTTTATCATTGCCACATCAAAATCGCGGAGATATTCATAGCGGAGGAGTCCGTTTTCAGCAAGACTCCACTGGCGGCGGCAATAGTGATAGCTCCAACCGTTACCTTCTCTCGGGAAGTCTATCCATTCGGGATGTCCAAATTCGTTGCCCATAAAGTTCAGATATCCTTCGCCCACAAGAGTTGATGTGAGAAGTCTTATCATCTTATGCAAAGCGATGCCTCGGTCGATTATCATACTATTGGATGCCTTATTCATGCTCCAATACATTTCGGAATCGCAAAGGCGGAATATGAGAGTTTTATCTCCAACAAGCGCCTGGTCATGAGACTCGCAATAACCAACGCTCTTTTCGCCGGGGCGGCAACCTGTCAGCTCATACCACAGCTTATACATATCCCAGTTATCATCGCTATATTCTTTGATCATCTTGATCCAAAGATCAGGAACACCCATAGCAAGACGATAGTCAAAGCCGATACCGCCATCCTTCAGCTTGATGCACATACCGGGCATACCTGACATATCTTCCGCGATAGTTACAGCCTTAGGATTGATCTCGTGGATAAGGTCGTTTGCAAGCTGCAGATATGTTACAGCCTCTGTATCCGTATTCATAGAGAAATACATACCGTAGTTCACAAATGCGCTGCCAAGTCCGTGGTCGTGATAGAGCATTGATGTTACGCCGTCAAAACGGAAACCGTCAAAATGGTATGTTTCCATCCAGAATTTCAGATTTGAAAGCAGGAAGTGGATCACTTCGTTTTTACCGTAGTTAAAGAGCTTTGTATCCCAAGCGGGATGGTTGCCCTTTCCGCCCTCATGGAAAAACTGATATTCAGTTCCGTCGAACATATTGAGGCCTTCGTTTGTATTCTTTACAGCGTGAGAATGAACAACGTCAAGAAGAACTGTGATGCCCATTTTATGCGCTGTGTTCACAAGCTCTTTCAGATCCTTTGAAGGACCGAAGCGTGAGCTTGCCGCAAAGAAATTGGAAACCTGATATCCAAAGGAGCCATAATAGGGATGCTCCATTATTGCCATTATCTGAATTGTGTTATATCCAAGCTTTTTAATCTTGGGGAGAATTCCTTCTGTGAACTCTTTATATGAGCCAACGTCATACTTTTCCTGCGCCATACCTATATGACATTCGTATATAAAGGGAGTTGTTGCAGGCTTGAAGCCGTCGTCCGTCCACTCAAAGCCATCATATAGAGCATCGTTTACAACTGCGCACCATGAGTTGTCCTCTTTATTCTGCTCAACTCTTGTTGCATATGTGGGAATACGGCGAAGCACTTCATCGCCGCGCACAACGACTGCCTGAATTCTATCTCCCAACTTCAGCTTCTTCTTCCCTCTCAGCTCAACCTCGAAAACTCCGTTTTCAAGCTTTTTCATAGGGCAAGCCTTAAGATCCCATTTATTGAAATCGCCTGTGAGATACATTTCATCAGCGCCGGGAGCCCATTCTCTATATACCCAGCCTTTTTCGGTAGGATGTATGCCGAAAAACTTGTATCCGTTGGCAAAAGAAGAGAGACTTCCGTTTTTTCCTACCAGCTCCGCTTTTTTAGAAACATAGGATTTATATCTCTTTTCAAGGTCCTCTTTATGAGGCTCAAGATAAGGGTCGATCTTCAGAATTTTCAATGCCATAGCGACCTCCGAATTTGTTCAATATTTATAATTTTATTGTATTACTTTTGCATCCATTTGTCAAGTTTGTTTTATAATATAGTGCTTTACATATTTTTCAATGTTTTGACATTAAAAAACAAAAAAGAAAACCGCTCAAAGCCGGGCTTTAAGCGGTTTTTATAATGCATTATCTTGACATTGACTCTGAAATAACTGCCAGCACCTTATCATAGCAGCCGCCGCAACCTGTTGAGCAATGTGTGGTGTTCTTAACGTCCTCAAACATTTCAAGCAGATCGCAAACATTATCGTGACGATGAACTTCGTCAAGAATATCGAAATAGCTTACGTTATTGCATTTGCAGATAATATAATCTTCCTTAGACTTTGTGTCGAGGGGTTTCAGATCGCAAACAAGCTTTTCCTTGATCTCTGCCATCCAAAGTCCGTGCAGATTACAATATGCATAAACTGCAAGAGGCTTTTCTTCGCTGAGAGCAAAGGTTACGGAAGGCGCGGAACCCACCTGAAGGTTCTTGCGCTGGCCGCCGCGGTCTGTCTGCAGATACACCCACAGAATACTGTGCTCCTCAACCATAGGATGCTCAACTTCGCCCACGTCAACTCTGACAACGTTATCTTCCACTGTTACAACGGGAATATGCTTTTCATGGCTTGCTTCAACCGTTCCTGCCTCAAGCTTTGTCATTTTCTGTCCGCAGCACATCATAGGAACACCTGCATCGTGAACCATTCCGATAAGATTGCCGCAATGCTCGCAAATATAAAACTTAGTTTCCATAAATTATTCCTCCAAGTTGTCTTTATAGCACTATTATAGCACACAATTATGTGTTTTGCATTAACTAAAAATAATTTTTAGTTTAAAAATGATAAATATTCTTCTGCAAAATGAACTGCCACAGCTCCGTCAGAGACAGCCGTCACCACCTGACGAAGCGCCTTTGTGCGCACATCACCTATGGCATACACTCCGGCAACATTTGTTTGTGTCGTTTCGCCTGCAACAATATAACCATTGCCGTCCAGCTCAACACTGCCGCCAAGAAATTCCGTCGCAGGCTTTCTGCCTATGCTGACAAAAACCGCATCACATTCAATCTCTTTGATTTCGCCTGATTGAACATTCTTTATTACAGCACCGTTTACTCTCGCATCGCTCTTGACACCTATCACCGTACTGTTCCATAAAAACTCAACGTTTTCTGCTTTCATAAGCGGATCGTGATAAATTTTTGTTGCTCTGAGCGTATCTCTGCGGTGAACAAGAAATACCTTTTTGGCAATCCTTGAAAGATGAAGCGCATCGGAAACAGCGGAATTTCCTCCTCCTACGACAACTACTGTTTTCCCTCTGTAAAAGCCTCCGTCGCAATGAGCGCAGTAGTGAACACCTCGACCTGTCAGCTCCTTTTCACCTTCAAAACCAAGCTCTCTGGGATTTGCGCCCGTTGATATAAGAACTGTTTTGGAAAGGAGTTCTCCGCTTGTTGTGTATACCTTTTTAATTTTTTCGGAAAAATCAACAGATACAACCTCAGCATATTCTGTTTTTGCGCCAAAACGTTCCGCCCCCTGCTGCATTTTCATAACGAGAGTGAATCCGTCAACACCCTCCTCAAATCCGGGATAGTTGTCAATAATATCAGTCAACGCCATCTGTCCGCCTGCCGCCATTCTCTCCACTACTACTGTGTCAAGGCCTGCGCGCGCAGCGTAAAGCGCGGCTGTGTAGCCTGAAGGCCCCCCGCCGATTATGATCATATCGTAAATATGTTCCATACTATCCTCCTGTCATATTCTGTTTATATTATACCATATTTTTCAGCTTATTCCGTGACTACATCACAAAAGAGTTATTGACATATGTTAAAAACCATGTTACAATCTTTTTGATAAATATCATATGCCAAAAACACAAGGAGATATTCCAATGCCAAGACCGAGAAAATGCAGAAAGGTTTGTAAACTGCCTCCAATAAGTGAATTTACTCCTGCAGGCCACACTTGCGATCATATTATTCTCAGCGTTGACGAATATGAAGCCATCAGACTCATAGATTATGAATGTTTTTCCCAGGAAGAGTGCGCTGGGTATATGCAGGTTTCGAGAGCAACTGTGCAACAGATATATAACTCTGCCAGAGGCAAACTTGCAAAAGCTCTTGTTTGCGGAATCGGCATTCGTATTGAAGGCGGCGACTATACCTTGTGCGACGGAAAAGAACACTATTGCGATTGTGGCGGATGCTCACGTCACAGCGAAAGAAGGTGCCGGGCAAAATGCGAATAACTTGCCTTACGGAAAACACTTCGGCATTTGACTATATTGGTGCGGAACACGGTCTTTCACTTTTCATCGAAACCTCAAAACACCTTATTTTATTTGATTTTGGGCAATCTCGGCTATTTTCTACAAACGCAGAAAAGCTTGGAATAGATCTTTCAAAAATTGACATAGTAATTCTCTCTCACGGGCACTATGACCACGGCGGAGGGCTGGCTGAATTTTTGAAAATCAACAAAAACGCTCCCGTTTATCTAAGCTCTCATGCTTTTGAGCCACATTATAACGGAACGAAAAAATACATTGGACTTGATACTTCCCTTTCAGAGAGTGACCGTCTTTGTTTTGTTAATAATGAAACAAAAATCGGAGATGGACTCACCTTGTACACTTGCAACGAAAGAGAAAAGGAATTTGATTTGGGCAGCTTCGGGCTAAATACCGTTGAAAACGGAGATTTCATTCCCGATGATTTTCGCCACGAGCAATATCTGCTTATAGAAGACGAAGGAAAGAAAGTTCTTATAAGCGGATGCTCTCACAAGGGTATACTGAATATTGCAAAATGGTTACAGGCAGACATTATTATCGGCGGATTTCATTTTTCCAAGCTTCCTCTTGACGAAAAGCTTGAAGGTTATGCACAATACTTAGATGGATTTAAAACTGAATATCATACCTGCCATTGCACAGGTGAAAAACAGTTTGATTTTATGAAAAAGCATATGAAAAACCTGCACTATCTTTCTGCAGGACAAAGTATTATATTATAAAAGTATTATATTATAAAGGAGAATTTATTATGAAAATCGCAGTTACCTATGAAAACGGAGAAATTTTTCAGCATTTCGGACACACAGCTCAGTTTAAGGTGTATAATGTAGAAGATGGCAAAATCGTTTCCTCTCAGGTTATGGACACAATGGGCAGCGGCCACGGCGCGCTGGCAGGTCTGCTTTCAGCTATGAAGGTTGACGTGCTTATTTGCGGCGGTATCGGCGGCGGCGCACAAAACGCTCTCGCGCAAGCAGGCATCAAGCTTTTCGGCGGCGTTAAGGGCAACGCCGACTCAGCAGTTGAAAGCTTTGTTGCCGGAACCCTTGCATACGACCCAGAGGCAAAATGTGACCACCACGATCATCATCACGGAGAGGGACACATTTGCGG
>JAGAPL010000149.1 GCA_017623255.1 Clostridia bacterium | reverse complement strand
TGAAGGATAAACATATTTTTTGAAAGCCGTAGAAATCTGATCGGGAGTGAATTCGCCTCCAAACTGCTGTCTGTATGTAAGAACCTTGTCGTGATCAGCTCCGCTCCATGTGTCTGAGTAATAATCAAAGCTGTCAGCTGCCCAACCTTTAAGATAAATATTGTTACCTGCAGTTGATGTAACGGTGAACATCTGTATATCTTCATATTCAAGAGGAGCAAAAGAAAGTGTTCTCGGTGTCAGCTCTTCAATTCCGTAAGCCGAAAGATCGTTCAGGTCAACGTCGTTGCCGGAAAGATATGCGGTAACATAATAGTTAATGATTTTGATTCTGTTGTAAACGGGGTCGATCTTTGCAAAAGGTTTGTTGATGGCAAGGGCGGGAAGTCCTGCAATTAGAAGTGCAAGAACAGCAGCGCCGATTCCTGCAATTCCACCGGCAGCAGATATAAGATCGCTACGGTGGCGAGCAGCTTTTTGGCTTTCTTTTTTTGCAGCTTTATCTGCCTTGGCAATCGTTTTTTTGTTTTTATTGTTTTTGCTCTTGGCATCAAGTGCGGCCTTAGCGGCTTCGTTTCCTTTAGCTGCCTCTTGTTTCAACCGCTTCAGTTCAGTTTTTTCGGATTTCTTTAATATCCTGCTTTGCTTTTTCTCAGCTTTAGCGCGTCGTTTAGCAGCTTTCTTAGCGTTCTTTTTGGCAAGCTTATCGGCTTTGTAAACGGCTTTACTTGCCATCCTGGATTTTTTTGAACCCATATCTGCCTGCAGGGCAGCCATAAGCATTTTATCAGCTTCTTCTTTAAGGGCTCGCTTTTCTTCTTTTTTAGCAAGCTTTTTAGCCTGCTTGGCTTCTTTTTTCAGAATTCGTTTTTTTATCCGTTCGTTTTTGGCTTCAAGGGCACCTGCAAATCTGTAGTCATATATGTATACAGTGAGGCAGGCAACAAGAAATGCAATTGTAAAAACGAAGCCGATAGTACCCTTTGACATATTATACATCAAAGTGGGACCAAGAATAGCAACGCACAGCGGTACAAGCAACTGCAGGCGGACTTTTTTCATTATTGATATTCCAAGTAGAATACCAACTATAAAAGTGAGAATAAAAACTCCGCCCAGTCTTAAACTATCGCCTGAAACATATGAAGAATTAGTGTAGTCATATGCTTCGTTTATCATATAGTCGCTGAAATACATATATCCTCTTGACACCATTGAATAGAGGCAGAAATTGTAAATGCGGACTATGCAATCAAGAATATACTGAAAAGGGTTGCCGTGAATAACGGCGCAAATAACAGTATAAAGAACGGCAAAAGAAGGGAAGACTATAAGAGCAGTTTTTCTGCTGTAAGCGGCAATGCCGAAAACGGCCGAAATAACGAAGGCTGCAAGAGCGATCATTCCCGTAGGAATATAGTATCCACCCCAATAAACCTCATTATAAGTCAGCGCAAAGAAGTCTGCAATAAAAGCGCTGAGTCCAAACGTTCCCATAAACAGTATGAGCGCTCTTAAGGAAACTCCAACGATTCGTGAAGCAGTAGTGCTTATCTCCGCAGGAGAATATACGATATCAGAGGGAGGCGTTTTTTTTACGCGATTTTTAGGTGTGAGCCTTATACCTTTAAATATGCCGAGGAATCTGTTAAAAATATTCTTCATATCAGTTCCTCCGCATCAGAAATCAACGGCGATAAGAGTAGATGCGCCGTCGTCATTTTTAATGTACTTGAATTCTGTCATATGTATACCGGAGCATATAAGACGCTCCTTGCAGGTGGCGCCGTATTCGCGTCGCGCAGCAGCATTGACATATCTGGTTTCGGGGTTAAAAAGCATAACCTCACAGGTACAACCTGCGCCTGCTCCGCCGAACATGGCAGGAACCGCACAGTATTCGGAGAGGGAAAGGGGATCAATATTTGACGTAACAAATTTGATCGTAACATTCATTGATTCGGAAACGATGCGGATAAGATCTGTGATCTTTTTATCGCAGTCAACTGTTGCGGCGGATGCAAAACGATTAAAAGCAGCCTCAAGCTCAACGGGAGAAGCAATATTGAAATATGAAAAACCTCTGTCCTCTCTGCTGTCAAACCAAACGAGAGTGCATTTGTTGCCCTTGGAAAGCTCTCTTTTAACTGCGGATAAAGCTATTTCAACGATACCGTCAGCGCAGAATTCCGCCATATCGTCTTCATATTCGCTCTTCACCTTGCCGCCCCAGGCAAGAACAGCATCGTCAAGGCGAACGGAGTTTTCTTCTCCTGTCACCTCATTTATACTTTCATATAACTTATCGATAACAGCCTTTTCGGCAGCCTCCTCTGCTGCCATCTGTTCCATGATCTGAGCTTTAAGCTCAAGACGCTCAGCGTTTTTCTCATTCTTTTGTTTTTGCTTGAACTCTTTTCTGCGCTTAGCGCTTGCAAAAGCTGTGTCGTTGATAAGACGGTCAATAGCCTCAATAGTTTCCATTGTTCTTTCGTCTCCGGAAATCTTGCGGCGCTTTTCTTTTTTCTGTTTCTTTTTAAACAAGTTTTTAAAGGAATATCCGATCTTTTTGCCCAATTTTTCAGCTCCGTCAATTGCTGCAACGGTAGCGGCATCGCGTAGACGTATTTTTTTCTTTTCTTTGAGTTTGAGCGATTTTTTCATCTGTTGAACAGTATCACGCTTTTTTATTTCAGGGCAAGGGGTAGCTGCAGCAAGATCGGCAAAAATATAAACATTTCTGTCACGGTTTATGCTGAAATCCTTAACCTGCAGTTCTTCCGTTTTAGAAGATAGTTTCCAGTGGATAGTTTTCTGAGAATCACCCCATCTGTATTCTCTGATATTTGCAGCTTCGGCCATTTCTGCAGTAGCAGTTGGCGCGTGAACAGATGGCATTTCGGTGTAAGCGTGATGGTCCTCGCTTGCAACGTCCAGCATTCTTGGAAATACGAGAATGTTGCTGTAGTTGTCAACAACAACTCTCAGTCTCACAAGACGCAGCATATCGCACAAATAAAAATCACTGACACCTATTTCATAAAGACCTCTGTATCTAAAAGAGATCTCCTTGTTGATAATATATCCGCCAAAAGGTGCAAGAGAGAGATACATCTTGCGCTTGAGGCAACGAACTCCGTCGTCCCTTGGCTGAGTTATGTAAGCTTCTACGAAGGGATAGGGAATAGGGGCATTGTTTATAACCCTGATTTCATATCCTACTTTCTGATCTTTTTCAACTCTTGCGGCTTCGCTTGAAACGTATACCTGAATTGCAGAGCAGCCGATTCGTGCAGTAACGATAGAAACGATCGGCAACAGCAGCAAGAACCAGAAAAGAACAGCAGAAATGGGGTGGCGCATAGCTTGTGTCGCAAAGAAAGAAATAATAAGCAAAACAGCATAAACATATGAGCCGCCCAGAAGCTGAACACTTCTTGTGCTTTCTTTTTTCATATATTTATCCTTTGATTATCTACCTGTTTTAAAGGGAACTTCAACGCTCTTGAACGCTTCCTGGATCGCATCAGCCGCGCTCACACGGTTAAGTCGTGCATCCTGGCTGAGAACTATTCTGTGAGTTATGGCAGAAGCAAAGAGCGCTGCAATATCTTCAGCAATAACATAATCGCGGCCGTTAATAAGCGCGTATGCCTGAGAAAGACGCATAAGAGCAAGTGAAGCTCTGGGAGAAGCACCGAGAGAAATAGATTTGGACTGCCTTGTAGCGTTCACAAGCTGAACAATGTAACGGCACAATTCACCCGAAACTCTGACCTCGGCTGCTTCTTTTGCCATAGCCTTTATTTCTTCAGCATCAGTAATAGCCTGAACATCATCAAGCGGGTTGACACCTTTTCTTGCGGAAAGGATATTCATTTCCTCTGTTTCAGTAGGATAACCCATGGAAAGTCTCAGATAGAAACGGTCAAGCTGTGCTTCGGGCAGAGGATATGTACCAACGTAACCGCTGGGGTTTTGAGTTGCAATAACCATAAAGGGCTCGGGAATCTTGTAAGTGTTTCCGTCAACGGTAACCTTCTTTTCCTCCATAGCCTCAAGGAGAGCAGATTGAGTTTTAGGTGAAGCTCGGTTTATTTCATCGGCGAGCATTATATTGCACATAACGAGACCTTCTCTGAATTCAAAAGTTTCTTTTGAACGGTTGTAGATGTTAAAGCCTGTTATGTCGGAAGCCATAACGTCGGGAGTAAACTGGGCGCGATTGAAGCCTAATCCGCAAGCTTTTGAGAGAGCAGAAGCAAGCGTTGTTTTACCTGTACCGGGAACGTCTTCAATAAGAACGTGACCGCCGGCGAGCATGGCTGTGATCAGCATCTTGATCTCATTTTTTTTGCCAACAACAACCTTTTCAACTTCGGCAATAAGCTTTTCAATTGTTTCAGATGTTCTTGTTGTAACCTGATTGTTTTCCATAAAAATATAACTCCGATCTGCTAAAAGCAAGAATATATACCAAAATACACAGTAATTATATCATCACACAAGTGAAATTTCAATAAATTATGCAAATTATACATAAATAATTGTGGTTTTTTTATAGAGCATTGTGATTAATATAGACAAAATAAGTTGATAATGTATGTGCAATATTACAAAAGGAGTGAAAAAATGGAACTTAAGGGATCAAGAACAGAAGCAAATCTTCTTGCGGCGTTTGCAGGAGAAAGTCAGGCAAGAAATAAGTATAGCTTTTATGCGGCAAAGGCAAGAGAGGAAGGCTACAGACATATAGCGGATATTTTTGAAGAAACGGCGTATAATGAAACAGCCCATGCGGAAATGTGGTTCAAACTTCTGCGCGCAATCGGAACAACTCAGGAGAATCTGAAAAAAGCAGCAGAAGGCGAAAATTTTGAATGGACAGATATGTATGCACAGTTTGAAAAAGAGGCAAGGGAAGAGGGGTTTGATTATATTGCTGATTTGTTCAAAGGCGTTGCCGAAATTGAACAGCAGCATGAAATACGCTATCGTAGTTATCTTGATGAAGTTGAAAATAATAAAGTTTTTTCAAGCGATACAGAAATTGAATGGATATGTATGAATTGCGGACATATCCATAAAGGAACAAATCCTCCCGAGGTGTGTCCCGTCTGTGCCCATCAGAAAAGCTATTTTAAAAAGAAGTAATTCTTACTTCTCCTCAAGGAGTAGCTATGACGGAGTCGGGATAATGAGTTATAATAATTTAACGAAAAAGAGGCTCAAAAAGCCTCTTTTTCGCTTTAAACTATTGCAATTTTCGAAACTATAACTTATAATTAATGATAATTACCTTTCAGGAGGTTTTATGAAAAACTATATACATAATTTTTTTGACAAATTTGAATATCCCGAAGAAGCAAAAGTTGTTCTCACGGAGGCTTTTGACAAAATTTATAATTGTGAAAACGCGTGGAAATATTTTGATGCGCTCATAAAAAACTATGAAGCAACAGACTCCTTCAGCGTAGGAGAAACACTTAACGATGCAACTCTTGCGGCAAGAGAAGCAGGGATCCTTGATGATCAGGGAACGTTTCTTATTTTCTGCTGCTATTCAAAGCATCTTTTCGATATGTACGTAAAGAATGGTATCGACACAAAGATCTGGTATGATTCTGTGGCCGACCTTAAATATAAGGCTATCGAATGTTATAAAGTAAGAGGCTATTGGGGTAGCTTTGTTTCCGGCTGGTTCCCCGGATTTTTCAGCCTTGATCGTTTTGCCCTTGGCAGACTTCAGTTTGAAAAATCAGCATACGGCGAGCAAAAAATCGTCTATAACAAACATGGACTTAATATAAAACACGGTGATCCTGTGCTTGACGTTCATATTCCTTCAAGCGGAAGAATGCCCTATGAAGAAGTTCTCGCTTCTTATAAAATGGCATATGAGTTTTTCCCCGAGTATCGTATAAACGGACTCCTTCCCATCTGCGCAGGCTCATGGCTTCTCCATAAGTCAGTGTTTGATAGCGTTAAGAAGGGAACAAACGTTGATAAGTTTATAAACGACTACGATATTATCACAGCTTGGGATACACCCGAGTTTCCTGATTGCTGGCGTCTTTTTGATATGGAATATACAGGAAATCCCGATGACCTTCCTTCAGACGGAAGTCTTCGCCGTGGCATAGTTGAGCACCTGAAAAACGGCGGAATTATGGGCGAAGCATTTGGTATTGTGATTTTTGACGGAGAAAAAGTAGTTAATGACGGAGGATATAATTTATGAGAGCTATAATTTCAGTAATTGGTAAAGATACGTTTGGCATTCTTGCAAAGGTAAGTTCAGTATGCAGCGAAAACAGAGCAAATATCATCGACGTAACACAGTCTGTTCTTCAGGAAATGTTCGTAATGGTGATGATGGTAGATATTTCCGATGCAAAGTGTGATTTCTCCACACTTAAGGCAACACTTGAAAAAACAGGTGAAGATATTGGTATGCAGATCAATATAATGCATGAGGATATCTTCAATTCCATGCACCGTATCTGAAAGATTCCCAAGGCAAAGGAGAATAATAATGCTTAATATTGGCGATATTATGGAAACTATCAAGATGATCCAGAACGAGAATCTTGATATCAGAACAATAACAATGGGAATATCCCTGCTTGATTGTGCCGATCCTGATATAGATAAAGCTTGTGAAAAGGTTTATAATAAGATCGTAACAAAAGCGGGCAGATTGGTAGAGGTTGGTGAAGAAATTTCCAAGCTTTACGGTATTCCGATCATCAATAAGAGAGTTTCAGTAACTCCCATTTCAATGCTGGTTGCATCCAGCGGCGGCGATCCCGTAAAATACGCGCTCACTCTCAACCGCGCAGCAGAAGCAATCGGCGTAAACTTTATCGGCGGATTTTCTGCACTTGTACATAAGGGCTTTTCCGCAGGTGATAAAGAGCTTATTGCGGCAATCCCCGAAGCAATGGCAAAAACAACAAGAGTTTGTTCTTCCGTAAACGTAGGCTCTACAAAGGCGGGCATCAATATGGACGCTGTTGCAATGATGGGCCATATCGTTCGCGAAGCAGCAGAGAAGACAACCGATGCTGACTGTATGGGCGCTGCAAAGATAGTTGTGCTTTGTAACGCTCCTGAAGACAATCCCTTTATGGCAGGCGCATTCCACGGCGTAGGCGAGCCTGACTGCGTTATCAACGTGGGAGTTTCAGGCCCCGGCGTTGTAAGAAGCGTGCTTGAAAAGCATCCCGATGAAGACCTTAACGAAGTTGCAGACCTTATAAAGAAAACGGCATTTAAGATAACAAGAGTAGGTCAGCTTGTAGGTACAGAAGCATCCAAGAGACTTGGAGTGCCTTTCGGTATTATCGACCTGTCCCTTGCTCCCACACCTGCAGTAGGTGACTCCGTAGCGCATATTCTTGAAGCAATGGGCCTTGAACAGTGCGGTACACACGGCACAACGGCAGCGCTTGCTATGCTTAACGACGCAGTTAAGAAGGGCGGCGTTATGGCATCATCTAACGTAGGCGGACTTTCCGGCGCATTTATCCCTGTTTCTGAGGATGCAGGTATGATAGACGCTGCAAGAGCAGGCACGCTTTCTCTTGAAAAGCTTGAAGCAATGACAAGCGTTTGCTCCGTAGGTCTTGATATGATAGTAATCCCCGGAGAAACACCTGCTGAGGTTATTTCCGCAATCATCGCAGACGAAGCTGCAATCGGTATGGTAAACTCCAAAACAACAGCAGTGAGAGTAATTCCCGCAATCGGCAGAAAAGAAGGGGAAGAGCTTGAGTTCGGCGGACTTTTCGGTAGCGGTCCCGTAATGAAGATAAATGATAAATCCCCCGCAAAATTCATTGCCCGCGGCGGCAGAATCCCCGCACCCATGCAGGCTCTTAAGAACTGAATAATAAAAACTGCATTGAAAATTCAATGCAGTTTTTTGTTTTAGCCTTCTCCTTGAGGAGAATGTGTCACTTTCGGTGACGGATGAGGTGTGTTATTTGTATTTGTCTATAAATTTCCACAATAGCTCTCGCGCTTCGGCGGTTTTGAAATCGTTAGCTTCGCTAAGTGGGGTATCAAGCTTGTGTATAGTGCAATTGCCACCTACAGCATCCATTGCATTTTTCATAGCTTCAGCTTGTCCTGCTTTGTAATAATACCACGGGTCCGTGTAATCGATGATCATAACGGGACAAAGAATCTCGTTGGCAAATGTAACAGCAGAGCGTGTCTCGTATTCTTCGGGAGCTTCATCGGGAGTACCTGCGCAGTAGTATTCGAAAAAACCCTCATGAATGTCACTCGTTTGGTGCATAAGCTTCCAATCACATAAAGGACTGGTAATAGCAACACCGCAAATGCTTTCGGGATATGACCTTGCCATGTACATTGAGAGAACGCTTCCGTTTGATGAACCCACAGCGAAAATACTGTTTTTGTCAACGAAATCACAGCTTAGAATAAGCTCCATCATCAGAGAAATGTCAGAAAAATCTTTTTCTGCCAGATCCCACCCGCGTTGTTCATATGTATATCTTAAATCGTATTGTAAACATATACAGTTGTTTGCGCTTATAACGTTAGAGAGTTCTTCGTAAGTATGGATTTGGTCAGGGAAATAGAAAACAACGGGATAATAGTTTTCATCATAATCGCTTGGGGCAGTTATGTTGTATTTAACCTTATAATTACTGTTTTTTAAAACTATTTCAAATTTCTCAATAGCTCCGTTGTTAAGAGTGTCCCGATATTTTTTTGCAGAGATAACGTTTTCGGAAAAGATAAAATCATCAAATTCAGAAAAAAATTCAATTTTTTGTCCGTTTGGTCCATCCAAAAGCTCTCCATGCGGCAGGTCAGCATCAATTCCATCAGGAAGGGGGACATTTTTGGCTTCAACGGGAACTGTAAACGATGCAATTATAGAAATAACGGATAGCGAAAAAGCTAATATAGAGATAAAGATGTTTTTTCTTTTTGTTATCATCAGCATGCGTTCTTTTATGTGACCTGTGCCAAACCCAATGGAATATTTTCTGCTGCTTGCAGCAGCCTCAAAGATCATATGAGCGTATTGAGCCTTAAGTTTCTTTTCCAGTTTGGCGGTAACAGCCTCGTCGCAGGCAAGTTCACCGTCTTGTTTTGAAAGAACTGCAGCAGCCCAAATAATGGGATTCCACCAAAAAATGCTGATAGCTAACCATCTGAATAATGCCCAAAAAGTATCTCCGTGGCAAAAATGTCTATGCTCGTGCTCCAAAATTAATTCTATATATTGAGAGCAAGCAGCATCGGGCGTTATGTATATAACAGGCTTCAATCCTGCAATGCAAGGTGAGTGAATATGATCGGAAATATAAACGTTTTTGCCTTTATATTCATCGTGGTATATTCTTGTGTTCCAAAGAGTTGTTGTGAATATTAACCTTGCCGTTGCTAACCATAGCCCAACACAGCAAGCTCCTATCAACCATATGATATTAAGAATATTCTTAACAGGTAATTTTTTGGTAGGTATTTGTGCGTTGATATTGTCCTCTGAAAAATTTATTTCAGGTTGGTTTGGAACATCGGGAAGGACTGCAGATTCATTTTTTTCGTCAATATGAGTTTGCTGTGTCTCAGGAGTGTCTGGAATAAGGACCTCAGAGTCGATTGCAGGAATTTCAATTTCAAAAAGTGAAACGGGAATACATATTCTTATAGCAAGCAGTAACCAAGCCGCATATATCATTCTTGCCGAAGCCTTTTCCCTGAAAACTATGCTTATTATAGTAAGTACAGCAGCAAGCGCAGAGAGTGACAATAAATAAGTCATCATAGTTTGTTATATTTTTCTTTCAGATAATTTTTTTCAATTTCAATCAAACGCGCCTGGCGATTTCTTTGCTGAAAATAACTAAGCATACCTGCTGCCAAAAGAATTATCATGCTGATAAATGTCAGCCAAAACAGCCAGGTGGATTCATTGACGCTGTTTATTAAGCCGGAGTCGATCTCATTTATAACGAAGCTGAGAAAAACACCCGGATAATAAAGCAGTCCTTTAAAATCAGTAAACTCAGCAACCAACATATAGATTGCGCAGGCAGCAACCTGATTTCCTATAACAACAGATAATGGATATAACTTACCCAAATTTTGTTTTTTACTTACACCATCCATAGCAAGCGCAAGAATAATTCCCGTCATGGCCATCATAACAATCCACATAAGTAAAAATATTTTCCAGGATAATGGAGGTAAGTGCATTTCGGTGTAATACCATATTAGAAATTCAGAAGCAATAAGATTATTAAAGCAGGGAATAAGATAAATTGGAATAAACCACCCAATAAAGAAAATGAACCATTTTGAAAATAACCTTTTTGCGTTTTCAAATTTAGCTTTCAAGATAATTTATCCTTTCTTTTCATCAACAAGCTTCACATCAAGAGTACAAGCACAGTATCTGCAGTGTTTAAGTTCTGTTTCATTATCTCCGCCGCAGCACACACAAACGATCTTTCCGGGGTTTGACGGTGTTCTTATTGGCGTAATATAATCCATTCCGTAAACGTGAATGACCTTGTCACCGGGTTTGAAAAGCTTTTCATTGTTTATTCTGTGAGTGTGAAGTTTGCCATTAGGTTCTTTTATCAGAGCGTGGAGTGAGAATTTTTCTCTTTTGTCTTTTCCGTCAAAAAACTTGAATTCGTGATTGTTTGTTTCAAAAGAGAGAATTTCGCCGTACCAATCTCGGTCAAAAAGCTTTTTGGGGATTTTGCTCAACCAAAAGGGAATTATGTAGATGAAGAAAAGTGTGAAAGAGTAGTTTCCGAAATTAGCTTCTTCATAAATATTCTTAATAACATAGTCCGCAAAAACGTATGCTACCAAAAGAAGAACGGCCAATAGAAGAAATCGCTCCAAAATTCTGATAGCTGCTATTTTTCGTATTTGTTTTGGTACAGATATTTTTTTCATATTCAATCCTCCTTGGATATATTGTTTTCAACTTCGTCAAGAACCTTTCGCAACTCCTCAATATCCTTTTCGGAGAGGGAACGCTGACCTGCAAGTGAAGACAGCATCAGCCCAACGCTGCCTCCGTAAATGCGGCTGAGAAAAGATTTCGTTTCTTTAACAGTTGCATCTTCTCTGTCAATTTCGGGTGAATAGAGCTGAACCTTTCCGCTTGTGTCAATTGAAACAGCACTTTTTTCCATAAGACGTTTAAGCATAATGAAAATAGTTGATTTGGACCAATCCGTGTCTCCCTCAAAGTGTTTCACTAAAAATGAAAGACTGCATGGAGAATTATCCCAAAGAGCATTCATCAATTTCCATTCGCCGTCTGAAAGAGTAATATTATTCATATTCAGCACCTCATTTGGTTTACAATTGTTAACCATAGTATAACAAATGGGTTTACAAATGTCAACATTATTTCGAATTATTATAAAAAAATAATAAAAACCTGC
>JAGAPL010000148.1 GCA_017623255.1 Clostridia bacterium | reverse complement strand
CTAAATTATCGTTTAGCGTGGCAAATTTCCGTAGGGACCGACGTCATCGGCGGTACTAATACCATAAAACACGAATATTAATATTTGGTAATCGGTAGGGGACGGCGCCCTCGACGTCCCGACAAATCTGACAAAACATATATTTTGTTTGTGTTAAAGACGGACCGCCGAGGACGTCGGTCCCTACGGTTAAGAAGGTAAATTATCGTTTAGCGGATTTGTTCACTGTAGGAGCTACCATTAGCATTTCTCACCCTAATTCTGCATTCTGCATCAAAAAAGAGGTCACCTTCGTGACCCCTTTTTGTTTTATTATTCGTCGTCAGCCTCAGCTTTAGCCTTAGCGATTACCTTCTGAGCTTCGCTGTTGGGAACTTCTTCATAGCGAACGAACTTGAAGGTGTAGGAACCTCTGCCCTGTGTCATAGCGCGAAGAACGATAGTGTAGTCCATCATTTCCGCATAGGGAGCTTCAGCCTCAATAATTGTATAACCCTTTCTTTCATCATCGGGTGTCATACCCATAACGCGACCGCGGCGCTTTGTGATATCGCCCATAACGTCACCCATCATATATTCGGGAACGGAGATCTTCAGTTCGCCAACAGGCTCAAGAAGAACAGGGTTAGCATTGGGAAGACCGTTCTTATATGCAAGCTTAGCAGCAAGCTTGAAGGAGATTTCGTTGGAGTCAACGTCGTGATAAGAACCGTCATACAGATCAGCCTGAAGATTTACTACGGGATAACCTGCAAGAACACCCTTCTGCATAGCTTCAAGCAGACCCTTTTCAACTGCAGGATAGAATCCCTTGGGAACGGCGCCGCCTACTACAGACTGTGTGAATGTGAGGCCGTCCTCTTCGCCGCGGGAGAACGTGATCTTAACGTGACCGTACTGACCGCTACCGCCGGACTGCTTCTTATGTTTACCTTCAGCCTGAACAGACTTCTTGATTGTTTCTCTGTATGCGATCTTGGGCTCAACGAACTCTACCTTTGTGCCGTAGCGATTCTTCATCTTGGACTTGACAACGTCAAGATGAATATCGGAAACACCGGAGAGTGTGAGCTGCTTTGTTTCAGCATTGTTTTCGTAAACGAGTGTCTTATCTTCATCAAGAAGCTTAGCAATTGCTGAGGAGATCTTATCCTCGTCTCCCTTAGCGGAGGCAACAACTGCCTTTGTCATATGAGATTCGGGGAACTTGATGCCAACGTAGGAAATAGCCTTGCCTGCGCAAAGTGTGTCACCTGTAGCTGTATCAGCAAGCTTGAGAAGCACGCCGATATCGCCGCAGCAAAGCTCGTCAACTTCTGTCTGCTGCTTGCCGCGAACAACATAGATATGGCCTGCCTTTTCCTGCGCGCCTGTTCTGGAGTTTACAAGAACAGTATCCTTCTTGAGAGTACCGTTCATAACCTTGAACATTGTCTGCTTACCGAACTGATCGGCAACAGTTTTGAACACGAACAGTGAGCATTCGCCTTCGGGCTCGATGGGCTTCTCAGCCACGAACTCGTCAACGATGATCTTTTCGTTTTTCTTAGCTGTGATTCTGGGGAAGGAGCCCTTGATTGCAGAAACAAGAGTTCTGACGCCCCACATATTAGGAACGGAACCGCAATATACGGGAACGATGTCACCTGTGATGATCGCCTGATGGAGAGCTTCGATAGCTTCTGCGCTTGTGATAACTTCGCCGCCGAAGAACTTATCCATAAGCTCATCGCTTGTTGTTGCGATTGCTTCGTTAAATGTTTCAAGATACTGCTCAACGATAGCATAAAGATCAGCATCCATATTGATATCGCTGCGGCGGCCCTTTTCGTCGAACACGAATGCCATTCTCTCTGCGAGAGAAACGTATGTCATTCTGTCCTTATACATAACGGGAACGCTTGTGAGACATACTCTGCGGCCGAACTTTTCGCGGATCTCGTTGAAAACTCTTTCATAGTCAGCTTCGGGATCATCAAGCTTGTTGATAAAGAACGCGATGGGCATATTAGCCTTCGTTGCTCTTTCCCATGCCAGCTCTGTGCCAACCTCAACACCTGCCTTACCGTCAACAACGATAACTGCAGCGTCTGCAGCGCGGAGACCTTCCATTGTTTCGCCGATGAAATCGGGAGAACCGGGAGTGTCAAGTACGTTGATTTTATGATCGTGATAGTTGAAGCCTATATTAGAAAGAGAAACTGAAGAGCCTCTCGCAATTTCTTCAGGATCAAAGTCAGATACTGTATTTCCGTCAGTAACCTTACCCATTCTGTCGATATCGCCTACGCTGAAAAGCATAGCCTCGGCAAGTGAAGTTTTACCGCTTCCGCTGTGACCGAGAAGTACAAGGTTTCTGATGTTTTTTGTGGTAATTGCAGCCATTGTTAGAAAATTCTCCTTTGTTATTAGTTCCATTTAACCAAAAGTCAATGATAAATTAATTATAAACTAAGGCGCAAAATTATGCAAGCAAAACCCACCGTTTTAATGTAGAATTAAACCAAGTTTTTTTGTGGATTTTTACCAATTTTACAACCAATTAATCGTTTTTGTGATGAAATATGCCAATATAATGCAGGCAGGAACTGTTAAAATCCACCCGATTGCAATAGAAACGAGCTCCTTTTTATCAACCTTTCCGCCCCATTGCGCCGCCGCGCCTGCTATGGCGCAGGTTTTTATGTGAGTTGTGGAGGCAGGTATGCCAAGAAGGGTTATAACAAAGAGAGACAGCGCGCTGCCTATATCCGAAGAAACGGCTGAGCGAAGGCTGAGGCTCGTCATTTTTTCTCCCAGCTTTTCAACTATACGCCTTCCGCCGAGAAGCGTTCCCAGAAACATTGCCGACGCCACAAGCATAACCGAAAATATGTTAAATTTAAAAATTCCCGTTGCAAGCCCGAGGGCAAGGAATTTCTGCCCGTCCTGCGCGCCGTGAAAAATGATGAAAGCGCGCACCCCATAAGCGCCAAAGCCTTGTTTGAAGCGCCGTTTTCCTTGACGAAAATACTAATGACCGCCCCAAAAAGCGCGCCAAGCAAAGCTGAAGCCAACGCGCCCAAAGTGATATATGCAAGACTATAAAAATCAAGCTCCTGCCCCTTGGCAAGAGCAACACCTGCAAGTGCGGCCACAAGAGCGTGGCTCTCGCTTGTGGGAACGGAGAATATCCAGGCTCCGCCTGCAAACAGCACCACCGTTAAAAGAACGGCAAAAGCTTCCCTTTCTCCACCTGATGCAAGCGATTCAACCCTTTGGGAAACTGCAGGAGCAAAGGCGGCAAAAACAGCAAGACCGAGAAAATTCAACGCAGCAGAAAGAAGCGCCGCCCACCTATACGGAAGAAGCCTGCAGCAAACCACACCGGTTATGGCGTTTGCCGCATCAGTTGCCCCGTTGACAAGCACCGCAAATATGAAAACCGCATATATCATTTTTTATCCTCCACATCTTTCACCTCGATTGACAAAAGGCGGCAAAGGTTGTACAATATATATATGTACGATTTTATTTTTAATGAAGACTTATCACGCCGGAGAAAAACGCTTTCCGTTCGCGGCTTCACTCTGCCATATAAAGAAATGCTTTTCTCCGTGCTGGGAGATAGCTTTACGGCAGATGACAGATCGCCGCAGCTTATCATCGCCGAGAGCGACGCATTTGTAAAGGAAAATAAAGTGCCCGTTATAATAATCGGCGCAAGCACCGGCGGCAAAAAGAAAAACAGAATTTATCTCAGCCGCCCCGTTGATATTAAAGAGCTGAGAAAAACCGCGCTTTCACTTGCCGCAAAGCAAAACGATGATCTTGATCCCGATGTGGTTATAACAAACGATGAAGCTATGACAGTTTCGTATAAGGGAATCACCGCTTCTCTGACAAAGCTTGAATATAAGCTTTTTCTTATGCTGAAAAACGCAGGCGCACCCCTCTCACGAGAGGATATACGAAATGCGCTTTGGCAAAATACCGACAAAACAAATATCAGCGACGTTTACGTCTGCTACCTGAGAAAAAAACTCTCCGCCCTCTTCGGCGACGGTTTTCTGACCTCCGTCCGCGGTAAAGGCTATATTATGAGATTGCCGTGATTGAGCTGAACGAAGACGGCGCATTTTTATCGACCTTTTTTTGAAAAAGGTCGCAGGTTCTCAGGGCGGCGCCCTGATTCGCTCTCCGCAGAGAGCGAAAAACCTAATACTCACCGGTAATCACGAGTTGGCGAAACCAACTCGGCAGGCTTCGCCTCTTGGTCGCTCTCCGCAGAGAGCGAAATCCCTATTCCACTTGTCTGCCACAAGCACTTTCTCACCAAAACAACTCAGCAGACACGTGGGCATTTCTAAGTAATCTTTTAGTTAAAGTAATAGTATAAAAGAGGTTTCGCCTTCTGCGGAAGGCG
>JAGAPL010000024.1 GCA_017623255.1 Clostridia bacterium | reverse complement strand
AGATACGAGGGCGCAACTGAGGGCGAAGGTCGATTCAAGATCACACGTCCCGGTTCATATTCCTTCCAGGGTGTAGACATTGGTAAGGGTGAAGATAAAAACGTTATTACAGTTGCAACAAACGCTCCTAAGGTAACAGCGATCTCTCCCGTTCCTATGGAATATGTGGGCGCTGCATCAACCAATCAGGCTGAAGTTATTGATATTAATAGTGCTTATAGTAATATTAATGACACAACAAAGCAGAGATTGATGACAGTACAGCTTAAGCATGCATCAGCAGCTACTGTTATATTTGAAATTTATAACAAGGAAGAGGATAAAACCTACGAATTTGAGGGTGTTGCTATTTCCACAAACGAAACCACAGGCATCAGCTATTTTGTTCCTACCTATAAGCAGGGTAATGTTACAGGCAACGGTCTGCCATATGATGGTACATGGACAATCACAGGTATGAAAGTGGCTAACGTATTCTATGATGATGTATATTACGATGGCGACACAGTAACAGAAGGCGCAACAGGGTATCTTGACCTTGGCGAATTCCTTGCAGCAGATACAGGCGTCCTTACAACACGTTTCTTCACAACAGTTAAGTTCAGTGCAATAAATGCACCTGCTTTGATCTATAACGGAGCATTTATGGATGATCATATAGTGGATAATATGAGAATCACTATAACTGACCATTTCGGTAATGCAATTGAAGGTATAGATGTTGATCTTGCTTATCAGTGGGATGGAACAAACCGTAACTTCACAGTTACAGATATGAATTCTTTACCTAACCAGAGCTTCACTATTGCCGAGATTGAAGCCGGAAAAGTATTCAAGATGGAAACTATGAATTTCCAGCTTGAAGGTGAGTATAAACTTAACTTCAGTGTTACTATCGGTGGCACAACTTATACGGAACTTTCTGCTTTCGTAGTAGATGGTTCGTTCAGCTTGCAACCTATTCCTGTAAACTGGAGTATACCTACAGTAAGTATTGAGTCAATCAGTCCTTCGGGTTCTCATAAGACGGTTAATAAAGAGGCTGAGACAGAGTATAATGTAACTTCAAGTTTCAGCGGAAAAACTGTAGAAATCTATTGTAAGAGTAAAATTGCAAATAGAAATATTACATATGAGACATATCCTTCAGTAACACTTAAGATAAACGGTTTGAAGAATGCTTCAAGTGCTCAACTTTTGTTTACTGCTAATGGTGGTACAGTTTATATGTATCCGTCAGAACAGATGGGTGGTACACGTACTGACGCATATGAGTGGACTTCAGATGGAACTACTTGCCAGCGCTTTGTTGGTCAGTATAAACCCAGCGCAACTTGCAGTAACGCTCAGCACAAGGGTGCAGGTGTTCTTACTGCATCGAAGTTGACCTTGGTTCATAATGGTATTTCCTATACCTTTAATGTATCAAGCAGTGATGCAATTGTAATTAAGAACGAACAGTAAATAATAATGAACTGAGGCAGTTCTCAGCAGAGAATTGCCTCAGTTAAGGAGTAGGGATGATAACTTCAGTAGGTTTATTAATAGCATTAATAATATGTGCGATGTTTATATGTATTCCTTCTGCTCTTCAATTAAGATGGTATGGATTTAAGTGGTGGAAATGCGTAATTGTATCTGTCGCCATTATTGTCACAGGTTTGATTGGCGCTGAATTGTGGTATTTTTTAGAAAATGGCGACTGGGGCGGTAAATCTTTTTTTGGTGCAGTATATTTTGCTCCATTAACGTTTATTGCCGTAGCCAAAATCTTAAAAATGCCGTATGTTTATTCACTTGATTTGTGTGCAACATCCGGGTGCTTGGCATTAGCAGTACTTAAGGTTCAATGTTTGATTGACGGTTGCTGCGCGGGTGTGATCCTTGGACAAACTGAAGATAATATATATGTAAGATTTCCAAGCCAGATTGTTGAATTTGTCACGGCTCTGATTCTTACAGTGTTATTATTGTATTTATCATATAATCCGAAATATAGAGGAAAGATTTATCCCATTACTTTGGTGCTTTATGGCACACTGAGATTCGTATTGAATCTATTCAGAGATGACTGGGATCGTACTCAGTCGTTCAATCTCCCTTTGCCCCTGGGTAATATATGGGCATTAATTGCAGTAATAGTCGGGGCAGTGTGGTTGATTGCGTTAAAACGAAAAAGGAAAAGTAATATAGAACAATAAGTTGGAGGCCTAATATGCGCCATAATATTTTAAAACTGAATATCGGGCGGATAATGGCTGTCCTCCTTGCGATTGTATTTCTCGCGTCAGCGGTGCCTGTTGCAGGCGCGGCCGATGTCAGCGGAGAATGCGGAGAGGGAGTTAGCTGGGCTTTTGCGAACGGCACTCTCACTATCAGTGGTGAAGGCGAGATGAACAGCTATGGCGAGTTTTTTCCTGCCCCTTGGGTTGATCATAGAGAAAAGATAAATGTTGTAAACGTTCAAAACGGTGTTTCCAATATTGGAGATTTTGCATTTTTCTCTCTGGAAAATCTCAGGAGTGTCACAATTGCTGAATCTGTAAAAACTATAGGAGCTTATGCTTTTTATGGCTGTACAGGTCTGAAGGTGCTCAATCTTTCCTCAGGTCTTGAGGAAATTGGAACAAGTGCATTCAAAATGTGCACAGCTCTCACTTCTGTCCGTTTGCCCGAAACACTCAAAACAATTCGCTCGGAAGCATTTTATAGATGTGAAGGTCTTCTCGGCGTAACAATTCCCGTATCAGTAACAACTCTTGAAGCATCCGTTTTCACTTATTGTTCATCTCTAAAAAGCGCGGCTGTTCTTGCAAATATTCAACAGCTGCCTGCATGGACGTTCTATGGTTGCTATGAGCTTTCCGCAGTGTCCATTTCTTCCAGTATAACAGATGTGGGCGTTCAGGCTTTTCAGGATTGTTATGTGCTTGAAACAGTCAACTATGGCGGTAGCGGTGCACAAGCAGATAATGTGAAATCAGAATTGCCTTATACTGTTAAGGATTTTATTTCCGAGGCGGATGTTTCCAAAGACTTGGTTGTTGATTCAAACAGAGTTGAAACAGACGAAGAAGGAAACACGGTTGTAACCGACAGTACCTATACAGAAACAGAAAACAGTTCAATTTCAACTGAAGTAACCCACACAAACGGAAACGGTGGATATAAAGTTGATCTAAAGCTTGATGCAACCATTGAAAATGAAAATGGTTGGAACGAAGTAAAAGAGCAACTTGGAAATGCTATGGCAAACCGTGAATATGGCGCCTCAAAAGAGAAAATGGATATAAATATCCAGCTCAAAGGAGACACAGTTATCGCGGGTACAGACCTTAATATTTTCACAAATAAATACGCAACTGTTTCTATATACACAAATCAGGGCGCAAAATGGAGATTTAACGGCGAAGAGCTTCGTGAAAAGGATTTAAGTGAAAAAAACTATGATCTTTCGTTCACATTCCAACCCCTCACTGATCCGGATAAGAATCAAGAAGAGGTAGTTGGCAAAAATGGATTTTTGCTGAAGTTCAACTCCGATCTGAATTTCAAGGTAGAGGTTCATCTTCCCGTAGGTCTCAGCAATGCAAGAATGATTGCGTCATTCTATTCTCCTGAATTCAAAGATGGTTATACGCGTATGCAAAACTCTGTTATTGATAATGACGGAATTGCACACTTCTATCTTGCAAGTGTGAAATCAAGTTCTGAATATCTTATTGGTATCAGCAATAAAACTGACGAGGATAGGGACGGCCTCAGTGAGGCTATCGTTCCTGTTGAAATTGAAGGCGATTATCCTAAAGCAGACTACAGAGAGCCTATTCAGTATGTTATTTCCGATGTTAAGTCCTCCTGGGGACTTGATATCAATCAGGTGACCCTCATACTTGTAGGAGTTATGGTAGGATGTATACTGATAGTAGGTGTGGTAGTGTTTATAATCTTCAAAACAAAGCGTAAGAATTTCTACGACCCCTATCTTGACGGAAAGAAAAAATAAATAACCAAATCCGCAGAGACTTGTATCTCTGCGGATTTTGTGTTAAAATAGATATATGTTGTGAGGAAAGGAGTATTGTGTTTGAAAAATATGAAAGAAAACAAAATAATGGCAAATGCTCCCGACCCGATACAGCTTTTAAATCGCGACGCAATTCAGGTCAATTCAGTAGAAATTGAATCATATGTAAAAAACAAAGTTGTTCTTGTTACAGGTGGCGGCGGTTCTATCGGCAGTGAGCTTTGTAGGCAAATAGCCGTAAAAGAGCCGAAACAGCTTATTATCTTTGATATAAGCGAATATAACGCATATATTATTGATTATGAGCTGAGAAATAAATTTCCCGATCTCCGTCTTGAAGTGCTTATAGGATCCGTTCGTGATAAAAACAGAGTGAGTAGTATTTTTGAAAAGTATAAACCTCAGGTGGTGTACCACGCGGCTGCCCATAAGCACGTGCCGCTTATGGAGTATTCTCCTTGTGAAGCAATCAAAAATAACGTTTTTGGTACATTAAACGTGGCTGAATGTGCCCATAATAATAGAGCTGAAAGATTTATTCTTATCAGCACAGATAAGGCTGTCAATCCAACAAGTATAATGGGTGCTTCAAAACGCATATGCGAGATGATAGTTTGTGATATATCTGAGCGTTCAGAAACTAAATTTGCCTGTGTGCGTTTTGGTAATGTTATGTGCAGCAGTGGCAGCGTAATTCCGCTTTTTGAAAAGCAGATAATTGAGGGTGGACCTGTGACAGTTACTCACAAAGACGTCATCAGATATTTTATGACTATTCCTGAAGCTGTATCTCTTGTTTTGCAGGCAGGTGTTTATGCCGATAAGGGCGAGATATTCGTGCTTGATATGGGAAAGCCCGTTAGAATAGATGATCTTGCGCGTAGCCTTATCAAGCTTTATGGTTATGAACCGGACAAGGATATTAAAATCGTTTATACAGGTCTCAGACCCGGAGAAAAGCTTTATGAGGAGCTTCTTCTTTCAGAGGAAGGCCTTGAAAAAACTGCAAATGACCTTATATATTTTGGAACGCCTGAAAAAAATGACAGTATAACGTTTGCAGGCAAGCTAAAAAAGCTTGAAACGGCTTGTGAGAAAAATAGTGAGGATATACGTAGCTTTGTTCAGGATATTGTACCTGCTTATTTAATTGATGGAAAAGTTAATTTGTAAACTAAAATATTATGTTTTGTTAAGATTGTAAACTTTGGTAAGTGGATTGACAAAAACAGAAAAAAGTGTTATAATCCCCGTAGAATAGAATAAGGAAAGGAACTAGCTGTCTGAGGGGGAGAGTTAGTTCCTTTGCGCTTTTTTGGAGTATTTTAATGAAAAAGATAGATGAAACAGTTTTGAAAGAAACTAAATATATAGCAGCTTGGATATTTATATTCAGCGTGCTTATGCAGGCTGTGTTTCTTGTAATTAGTGAATGGAACTACACGGTGTTGTTGGGTAATATACTCAGTGCAGTTTTTTCAGTATTAAATTTCTTCCTCATGGGATTAACTGTTCAAAAGGCACTTGATAAAGATGAAAAAGAAGCCAAAACTCTGGTAAAGGTTTCTCAGTTATACAGAAGTCTTATGATACTGGTAGTAACGGTTATTGGCGTTGCGTTACCTTGCTTTAATACGGTTGCAGTCATAGTTCCCGTGTTTTTTCCCAGGATAGCGATTGCTATGCGTCCTTTGTTTGATAAAAAATGATTTAGATCTCATATAATTGTGAGGTGATTATAAAATGAAAAGAAAAAGCCGCAGCTTTGCGGCGTTGGATATTCTTTATATCTGTATGATGATTTTGCCCATTGTAGCGGCTATAGTGCTTAAGGTTCTCACAAAACCTATAAGTGAAGGAATATCTATAACGGGTGCTCAGATATATTTAACAGTGCCTATGCCCATTCAGGATCTTATTATCACTGAATCGCAGATAAACTCTTGGCTTGTTATGATTGCGATTTTTGGGTTATGTTTATTCCTGACCCATGGACTTGATTCAAGAAAAGTAAGCACAAGGCAACATGTGGCAGAGTGGATAGTTGAAAAAGTTGACGCGATGGTGCTTGATAGTATGGGCGAATATTTCAGAGGCTTTTCCTCATTTATTGCTGCTATCCTTGCTTTGTCGGGCTTTTCAAGCCTGATGTCGTTGTTTGGTCTTTATCCACCCACGTCGGACATAAATATAGTAGCCGGTTGGGCAATCCTCGTGTTTGCGCTCATAACCTATTATAAGTTTAAATGCGGTCCTATCACATATCTGAAAAGCTTTACAGAACCCGTTGCTTTTCTCACACCTCTTAATGTTATCAGCGAGGTGGCAACGCCGCTGTCAATGGCTTTCCGTCACTATGGAAATGTTCTTTCGGGAACAGTTATTTCCGTTCTTATTGCCACAGGTCTTCAGGGACTTTCCAAACTTGTTCTTGGTTGGCTTCCCGGATTCCTTGGCGAATTTCCTTTGCTCCAGATCGGACTCCCCGCAGTTCTATCAATCTATTTTGATGTGTTCAGCGGCTGTCTGCAGGCATATATATTTGCAATGCTCACAATGATGTATGTTTCAGGCGGATTCCCAATGGAAGAATATTTTGCAAAAAAAGAAAAACTTAAAAATAAAAAAATGGAGGCAAATTAAAATGTTAGAACTTGCTATTGGTATTATTCTCGGTGGTTGCGCTCTTGGTGCAGGTTGTGCTATGATCGCAGGTATAGGCCCCGGTATTGGTGAAGGTAATGCAGTTGCGAAGGCTTGTGAGGCTATCGGCCGTCAGCCTGAAAGCAAGGGTGCAGTAACTTCCACAATGCTTATGGGTTGTGCAATTGCAGAAACAACAGGTCTTTATGCTCTTGTTATTGCAATTTTGCTTATTTTCGTAGCGCCCAACATTTTCGTTAAGATTCTTTTGAACGCAATTGGCTGATAAACAGGAGAAATAATTATGCAAACTTTAGATGTCATTTCTGTCAATCTGTGGCAGATATTGATTTCTCTCATAAATCTTGTTTTGCTGTTTCTCATTATAAAACATTTTTTGTTCAAGCCTGTAAAGAAAATGCTTGCAAAGCGTCAGAGCGAAATTGACAGTCAGTATGATGCGGCGTCACAAGCTGAAAAAGAAGCAAATGAAAGCCGCGAAATGTGGCAGGAAAAGCTTTCAACTGCTGACAGTCAGGCTGATGAAATCATTCAAAAGGCAACTGATAATGCAAAATATCGCGGTGATAAGCTTGTAGCTGAAGCGCAAGAAAAAGCAGAAAGTATCATTCGCATTGCAAAATCAGAGGCAGAACTTGAGCGTAAGAAAGCGGCTGAGGGCATCAAGCGAGAAATCGTTGAGGTTTCCGGAGCGCTTACTGAAAAAATGCTTGAACGTGAGATCAATAATGAGGACCATAGAGCATTGATCGATTCATTTATTGAGAAGATAGGTGAAGATGATGAATGATATCGGCAAAGAATACGGAGCAGCTCTGTTTATGCTGGCAAGTGAAGAAGGTGCGAGAGATGAATATGCAAAGGCGCTTGAAGATCTTAGAGTTATTTTCAAAGAATCGCCGGAGTATCTCAGCTTTCTCGCTTCTCCCGGGATTTCTCTTGGTGAAAGGCTTGCAGCAATAGGAACAGCTTTTGCTGATCTGGTTCCCACATATGTTCTTTCCTATGTGCAGTTGTTGTGCGAAAAGGGAAGAATTGAAAACTTTTTTGAGGCTGCAGATGAATATAAAGCTCTGCTTGATGCTTCAAAGCATATATCGTGCGCAAAGGTGACAAGTGCTGTAGAACTTACAGATAATGAAAAATCAAAGCTTTATAATAAGCTCAAATCTATGAGCGGCGGCGATGTAAATATGGAATATGTTGTTGATAGTTCTATTATGGGCGGTGTCATAGTTGAGCTTGACGGCAAAATTATGGATGGAAGCTTGCGTCATCGTTTGCGTGAGGTAAAGGATGTGATTAATTCGTGAATACAAGACCTGAAGAAATCAGTAATGTAATAAAAGAACAGATCAAGAATTACAGATCTAAAATTGAAATGAAGGAAACGGGTACGGTTATCCTTGTTGGTGACGGTATTGCCCGTGTCTACGGCCTTCGTGAGTGTATGGCAAGCGAGCTTCTTGAATTTGAAGATGGCAGCTTTGGTATGGCTCAGAATCTTGAAACTGAAACTGTGTCTGTAGCTCTGCTTTCCGATAATAACAACATAAGAGAAGGTTCATCTGTAAAGAGAACTGGTAAGGTTCTGTCAGTCCCCGTTGGTGAAGCAATGCTGGGCAGAGTTGTTAACGCTCTCGGTGAAGCTATTGACGGTAAAGGACCTATTGTAACAGATAAAACAAGACCTATTGAGTCTGAGGCTCCCGGTATCATTGAAAGAAAAAGCGTTTCTGTTCCTCTTCAGACAGGTATCAAAGCAATTGACAGTATGATTCCCATCGGCAGAGGACAGAGAGAACTTATTATAGGCGACAGACAGACGGGTAAAACAGAAATAGCTATTGATACGATCATCAACCAGAAAAATTCTGATGTTATCTGTATCTATGTAGCTATCGGTCAGAAGAACAGCTCCGTTGTTCAGTTGGCAAATGAGCTGACAAAGGCAGGAGCAATGGAATATACGATAATTGTTTCTGCGTCTGCATCCGAATCTGCGCCCCTTCAGTATGTTGCGCCTTATTCAGGTTGCGCTATGGCAGAGTATTTCCGTGAGCAAGGAAAAGATGTGCTTATTATTTATGACGATCTTTCAAAGCACGCAGTAGCCTACAGAGCGCTTTCATTGCTTATCCGCCGTCCCCCGGGACGAGAGGCTTATCCCGGAGATGTATTTTATCTCCATTCCCGTCTTCTTGAAAGAGCCGCTTGTGTTGCTCCCGAATACGGCGGAGGCTCTATAACAGCGCTGCCACTTATTGAAACTCAGGCAGGTGATGTTTCTGCCTATATTCCTACTAACGTTATTTCTATTACAGACGGGCAGATATTCCTTGAAACAGAACTGTTCCACGCAGGCGTTATGCCCGCTATAAACCCCGGCATTTCCGTAAGCCGTGTAGGTGGTTCAGCGCAGTTGAAGGCTATGAAAAAGGTTTCAGGCGAGCTTAAATTGCTTTATTCTCAGTATAGAGAGCTTCAGTCATTTGCTCAGTTTGGAAGTGACCTTGATGCCGATACAAAGGCTAGACTTGCTCTTGGTGAGCGAATAGTTGAAGTGCTTAAGCAGGGAAGAAATTCTCCCGTCAGAGTTGGGTGTCAGGTTGCAATCGTTTATGCGGTTATCAACGGTTATCTTAATGAAACACCTGTTAAAAAGGTTAAGGAATACGAACGAGACCTTTATGAGTTGCTTGAAAACAAGTATTCAGCATTCCTTGAAAGAATAGAAAGCGGCTCATGGGATGAAAACGATATAGAAGAGCTGAAGGCAGCGCTTGCTGAAATGAAGAGGTGAGGCTATGAGCGCTGATATAAAACAGCTGCGCACGCGAATAAAAAGCGTGGACTCAACCCTGCATCTGACAAAGGCTATGGGCCTTGTTGCGTCGTCTAAAATACGTAAGGCAACGGATTCAATGAATAAAGGAATTGAGTATGCAGAAGCCCTTGGTGAAACTGTTGAAATGCTTTCAAATTATGAGGAGTGCAGAAAAAGTCCTTATATGTCCAAGCGCGATGGAGAGCGCCTGTACCTCGTTGTAGTGGCAGGAGATCGTGGTCTGGCAGGCGGATATAACGCTAATATATTTCGCTTAATGCGTGAGTATCCCAACGCAAAGGTTATTCCCGTTGGAAAGCGCGCCTGCGAAAGATATGGCGGGGAGCTTATATATGCTGAGCATTTTAACTATGAAAATGCTAAAGCAATAGCTGATGAGGTATGCCGAGAATTTTCAGAAGAGAAGTTTGATCGCTTCGGTGTTGTTTGCACCAAGTATCACTCTCTTATGTCACAGGAGGCGTACGTAAAATGGTTGCTTCCATTGGAAAAAGCTGAAAACAGTACAAGCGCAAGCGCAATATTTGAGCCTGATGAAATAACTGTGCTGAACGCGGTTATTCCTGAATATATTGCAGGTATGATTATTTCCTGCGTAAAGGAAAGCTTTGCATCTGAAGTGGCGGCGCGCCGCGTCGCTATGGACAGCGCAGGAAAGAACGCGCAGGAAATGATAGATAGACTTGGTCTTGAATATAACAGAGCAAGGCAAGGTGCTATCACACAGGAAATCACCGAAATTGTAGCCGGAAGCGGCATATAAATTGGTGAAAGGAGAAAAATAAATGTCAGAAATAGCAAAAGGAAGCGTTTCTCAGGTTATGGGACCTGTTGTAGACGTTTGCTTTGAAGAAGGCTTTTTGCCTTCAATATATAATGCATTGACAATGAAGATCGGTGAAAAAACGCTCACCGTTGAGGTTGCTCAGCATATTGGTGACAACGTTGTTCGTTGCATTGCCATGTCCTCCACCGATGGCCTAAAGAGAGGAACCCCTGTTGTTGATACAGGCAAAACCATCAGCGTCCCCGTTGGACGTGAAACTCTCGGCAGAATATTCAACGTTCTTGGAGATACGGTAGATAATAAGTCTTTTGACGATAGCGTTGAGCGCTGGAATATTCACAGAGGGGCACCTTCATATAGTGAGCTTTCTACATCAACCGAAATTCTTGAAACCGGTATTAAGGTTATTGACCTTATTTGCCCCTATTCAAAGGGCGGTAAGATAGGTCTTTTCGGCGGCGCAGGCGTTGGTAAAACGGTTCTTATTATGGAGCTTATCAATAACGTGGCAAAGCAGCACGGAGGACTTTCTGTATTTACAGGAGTTGGAGAAAGAACAAGAGAAGGAAACGATCTTTATAACGAAATGAAGGAGTCCGGTGTTCTTGCCAATACAACTCTCGTATACGGTCAGATGAATGAGCCACCCGGAGCAAGAATGAGAGTGGCACTCTCAGGGCTTACCATGGCTGAGTATTTCAGAGATGAAGAGCATCAGGATGTGTTGCTCTTTATAGATAACATTTTCCGTTTCACCCAGGCAGGCAGTGAGGTTTCAGCACTTCTCGGACGTATGCCCAGTGCCGTTGGATATCAGCCCACTCTTGCTAATGAAATGGGAACCTTGCAAGAGAGAATAACTTCAACAAAGAGTGGTTCTATCACGTCTATTCAGGCAGTATATGTGCCTGCAGACGACTTGACAGACCCTGCACCTGCAACAACCTTTGCTCATCTTGATGCAACAACTGTTCTTTCAAGAAGCATCGCATCTCAGGGTATCTATCCTGCGGTTGATCCTCTTGAATCAACAAGCCGTATCCTTTCGCCCGATGTATTGGGAGAAGAACATTATAGCGTTGCAAGAGAAGTTCAGCGAATCTTGCAGAGATGTGTAGAGCTAATGGATATTATCGCTATTATGGGCATGGATGAGCTTTCAGATGAAGATAAGCTGCTTGTAGGCAGAGCGAGAAAAATCCAGAGATTCTTATCACAGCCCTTTGACGTTTCAGAAAAGTTTACGGGCATTCCCGGTACTTATGTACCTCTTGCCGAAACTATACGCGGATTTAAGGAGATCATTGAAGGCAAACACGATGATCTTCCTGAGTCAGCATTCCTCTTTGTAGGAACTATTGATGAAGCAGTTGAAAAGGCGAAGAAGGTGGCAAGATGAAAACCTTCCCATTGAAGATATCATCTCCTGAGGGCGATCTTTTTAACGGTGAAGCTGTTATGTTCAGTGCACGTGGAACAGAGGGAGAGCTTGCAGTTATGGCAGGTCATATTCCTTTTGTCACATCGGTAAAACCGGGTCGCTGCAAAATATCCTTTGAGGATAGTGCTGAAAGAATTGCTGATACTGACGGTGGTATTTTGACAGTTGCCTCAGACAAGGTAGTATTTTTATCAGGCAGCTTAAAATGGATCGAATAAAAAAATGCAGGCACGCTAACCGTGCCTGCATTTTTGTTTCACAAATTGCAGAATATGATGGTGTATTCATTAGATAATGCGTCTTTTACAAAAAGAGTAAGGTCTGCGTTTTCATTGGTGAGAGCTTCAGCTTCAATAATATCGGTTATTATTATATCTGAAACGGTATAGCTGAACATCGCACCTGTCATATCAGTAACAGTAATATCATCACCGATACTTATCACATCCGAGCATCTGATATTAGATTCACTTGCACCAATGATAAGACTACCGTTGTAAATGCTTCCGTAATAACGACAGGGTATAGTTTCAGCATCTTTGCTATCCCAGTTTGCTTTGAAGGGAAGAGTGATATGGTATAGGGGGATTTCAATAACACCCATATAGTCCTTTTTGTTAAGCTCAACTGAGGGCATGGAATAGTCTGATCTGTCATCTAAAAATCCGCCGTGAGTTTCAGGCATAAGATCATATAAGCTTGAAACGATTTGGGGAATTTCTTTATTTGCTTTCTTTTGTGCTACATATGAATGAACAACAACAAGAACAGAAAGGGAAATTAAAATTATTCCAAGCGCAAACAGTATTTTTGTTATAATTTTTCTCATCTTTAGCTCCTTTTAAGAAAGAGCGCCATAATCATAAGAAGGATTCCTGAAAAGCTCATCAGAATAACATATGGATGTGTTGTATTTATATCGTTTGTCTGAGGAGGATTTTCGGGAGCTTTAAAGCATGAATTCGTAATTGTTATTCTTGTCTTGTCACTTTCAACAGTAACGTGGTAATCATCTGAAATATTGCGCTCAACAGCCTGCCATTTGCTACCGTCATCCTCATAATTCCAACTGTAGCTCCAATTGTTTTCAGAAGATAAGATTTGTGTTGAATAAAGTTCACCATTTCTAAGAATATCCACTTCAACACTTTGAGGACGGTTGTGAATATCGCCTTCATCCTTCCATTGCTTGACTATTTTATGTTCAAGCTCTTTTTTTGTGGGAGTGTAAGAAGAATATTTGGGTCGTGCATAAACATCGTATAAATGTTCTTCCTCATCTTTTGGTGAGGGGACCGCGGTGATAAAATTCTCAAAAGTGATAACGGTTTCATCCGAAACTGTTTGAACTTCCAAAGTGAGATACATTCCGGCGCTGATATTTTTAAAAGCCACGCATCCGTTTTCATCCGTAGTCATCTTATATGTGGGATCAATGGAGTCAGCTGCGATATAAGAAGCAAGAGTTGAAGCAACAACTTTCCATTCTGCTTGAGTAGTGATGCCATAAATGTTCACAGAGAGACTTTTGAAGGGTTCTGTAAGCTCATAAGTGCCGTTTTCGTAAACATCAGCTATTTTGTAAGTGCAGACCGTAAGACCTTCAAAAAACTTTCCGTCGTATCCATATTCGATGTTCAGAGAGCAGGATCTGTTCAGATCAATAGGATTAGCTGCACAAACTGTTGCCTGGGATAGTGTAGCAGAAAGCAGCAAAAGGAGAACAGAAATCACAGACAGTATTTTTTTCATCATAGATCATCTCCTAAATCATCTTTTTTAACGGGTTTGAATAAAACTATCATCATAAGAGTGAAAAGCATTGGTAATGCAACGATTGGTGTAACAATGAGGGTATCTATCTGATGTGCATCTGATGTGATATAGATGTTTTTTTGCTGATTGTTGTCAATTTTAGTACCTCTCACAAGCAGTCGATGTGTGTTTATGCCATAGGGTGTGCAAGTGAGAAGAGTGCAGTATTCTTTGTCGGATTCTATTATTAGGTCTTCAGTGACAGAAGGATCAACGGTTTTGATCTGATCAACCTGATAGGTGATAGTGCGGTCAAGGATAGTGAACTGAAAGGTATCACCGAGTTCAAGATGATCAAGATTTGTAAACAGAACTGCTGAAGGAAGACCTCTGTGAGCTGAAACAACAGCGTGAGTGCAGATCCCGCCTACAGGAAAACTTGTTCCTTCAAGATGACCGACAGCATGGCTGAGAACGTCATTATCAGTACCGTGATAAACAGGAAGTTCCAATCCGATTTTTTCTATAGTCAGATATCCCATCATTCCGGTTCCGCTTATATTGAGAATTTCATCATATTCGTTGATTGATTCGTATTCCAACATGGGAAAACTCAGGGCAGCCAATTGTTTGTTATATTCATCGGCTGTATCAAAAACTGAAGTGTAATCTTCTTTGGGAATATTCTGAATCATTTGCTCATAGTCAACGATCGCTTCGGATTGGGTTTTTGAGTTCCAGTAACTGCTGATTGCGGGATATAACATCACGGAGAGACCTATGAAGAAAAAAAGCAGCAATATGAAAGTGGACCATTTGTTTTTCTTTTTCATAGACATCTCCCTAATGTTATATTTTTGCATCGGGTGCGGAATTTTCCGCACCCGATATTTAATGGTAAAATTTGTGCTTATTCAGCAATCTGGGACATTCTCTTCTTAGCAAAGAGGAGAACACCGCAAGCGAGAACAACAAGTCCGCCGAGTGTGAAGAACATTGTTGAACCGAAACCGCCTGTTTCAGGAAGCATATTACCTGTCTTGTTTACAACGTGAACACCGGTACCTGTGGAGTAAATACCAAGCTCAAACTTTGCATCAAGGTTCTTGTCAGCGATTGTGAAATCCTTGCGTGCTGTGAGCTTGTTATAGCCTTCAGGAGAAACAGTCTCTTCAAGGTAATATGTACCATTGTCAAAGCCTACTACACGAACCTTACCGTTCTTAACAACGATCTCTACGCCTGCCTCGTCTTCTCTTGCACGGCGATATGTTTCGTGGTCATCCATAAGAACTACTTTAACTTCGTTGCCGCCTGTTGCTGCATCGTAGATCTTAAACTTAGCACCGTCGATAAGAGTGTTCTGGGAGTCTGTCTTGATGATATCAAAGCCGAATGTCTTTGTTGTTGTTGTGTCGTGAGTGGAAGAATGATCTTCACCGTATTCAAGCCAAGCTTCGTTGGGGTTACCGTCATTAGCTACGATTGCATTTCTGTTAAGCATTGCTTCGTAGTAAACGATAACCTTGTCGTTGGCCTTAAGAGTATCGCAGAAGCTCTTTGTAAAGCGAACTTCAAATGTACATGTATCGCTTACGTCGTCGGTTGTTTCAGAAGTAAAGCCCGCTTTTGTCCAAACGGAATACTCTGTATCCTTTGTAAGTGTATCTGTAACGGATTCACTTGTTTTGATATGCTCAATTTTGGAAACCTGCTTGAATGTAAGACCGTTAGACATAACATCGTGCAAAGCATAGTTTTCAGCACCGGGATGAACGTTGATTGTAACGCGGAATTCAACTGTCTGTCTGATGTCAGCAGTATTGCTGTCACCCCACTGATCTGTGGAGTCTTCCTTAACCTGCTTGTCGATTGTAGGTGTGAAGTTCTTAGCATTGATAACGCCGTCGGGGTTAGTTGTTGTAAGTCCGCAAAGTGCACCCATTGTGGAGTCGATAAGGTAGTAGCCAAGATCAAGGCCTGAGAACTATATTGTAGTGCCGTCCTTTGTGAAATCACCGGGATTGTTAGTTGTTTTAACAACGGGGACTGAGGGATGAGCCTTAGCATAAGCAAGAGCAGCTTTTGCAAAATTGGCAATAGTAGTATCGTCTTCAGCAGCAGTCCATGTTACGTATCCGTCGCCATCGATTGCAACATAAGTAAGAGCTTCGGTAGTTGCGAAGAAGCCTGCCCAATTGCTGTTTACTTTGTAAGAATATGCGCCGGATGTTGTGTTGTAGCTTTCGAGGTCAAGGAGCTTATAGATGGAATAAACGCCCTCAGCGTTTTTGTTCCCGTAACTGTGATGGAGCCGGTTCCTCCTGCAGCGAATGCCGGTGCTGCAAGTGCAAGTGTCATCATAACAACGAGCAGAATAGCAAAAAGTTTTTTCATTTTTTTGTTCCTTTCTTTTTTGTTTTCTTACATTAATTAATTATTATTTTTGTTTTTGGTTGATATTTCGGCATAACTATGCCGGAGGCTTTTTCTTCCTCCTTTCCCGCTTATGCCTTAATATGCATCCTGTTAATAGGGATCCGAGCATAAGCCCGTATCCGCTAAGTAACCAAGGGGGATAACCGAATGAGCCTGT
>JAGAPL010000147.1 GCA_017623255.1 Clostridia bacterium | reverse complement strand
CTTTTTCTGCGGTTTCTTTATCTATACCCTTTTCTGTGAGCTTTTTCTGCAATCTTGCAACGCTGTAGTCACCTGCGGCAAGAAGATCGGCAGCCTTATAAACTGCAACTCTCAATTTGTGGGCGTCTTCAATTTCGGAGTAGACGATCTCGTCAATATCCATACCCTTTGAAAGTCCCATTTTTTTAAGGGTTGCGGCACTAACATAGAAAATAATGTTTTCCTCGGAAATATCGTCGCTCATAAGTTCGATGCCTATTCCCCGTCGGCTTTCAAAAATGTCTTTTATAAAATAAGTTTTCATTGTTCGATAATTCTTCCGCCCGAAGCTGTTATGAATTTCACGTTATCGCCCTTGAAATGATCATCCTCGCAGGATGTAACAATGATCTGTCTGTGTCGGAGGCAGCCGAGAATATAGCTTCTGCGGTTGCGGTCAAGTTCGCTGAGAACATCATCAAGCAGAAACACGGGAAACTCTCCGGTGGCTTTTTTTGAAAGCTCACCTTCTGCCAGTTTCATTGACAGCGCAAGAGATCTTCTTTGCCCCTGAGAAGCATAGAGACGAGCATCCTTCTGGTTGATTTTTATTGCAATATCATCGCGGTGAACTCCGTGAGAGTTCATCGCATATTTGATGTCTTTTTCAAGAGAAGCAGTGATGGAGCCGAAAAGAAGCTTTTCACCTTCAGTTATTATGTCGTCGTATGTCATATCTGCTTCAATGGCGTCGCTTTTATAGGTGAGGGTTGGCGCTTCTTTCCCGTCAGTCATTTCGCAGAAAAATTCAGAAACGGAATCGGAAAGACCGCCGACGTATTCCCATCGTCTTGCGGCAATTCTTGCTCCCGCTTTTGCCAGCTGATCGGCATATATCTCCCACATATAAGCGTCAATCTTTTTTCCTGCGGCGGCATCGCGAAGCAACGCGGTTCTTTGTCCGAGCGCTCGGTTATACTGCGCCAGGCTATCAAGGTATGCGGGATAGAGCTGCGATAAAGCAATATCAAGAAAACTGCGGCGAAGAGAAGGTCCTCCGTCAACAAGAGTGAGGTGCGCGGGGCAGAAAAGAACTGCGCGGAAGCTGCCTATCATTTCCTTGAGAGAAGAAAGCTTTGCTCCGTTTCTTGTTATTATCTTTTTGCCCTGATTTGGAATAGTTGCTGTGAGAGTGGATATCCTCTCACTTTCGTCACGGGTGAATCCAAGAGAGAGGTGAGCTTCGCTTTCGCCAAATCGGATAAGCTCCTTATCCTTTGACGCGCGAAAAGAACGCCCGCGGGCAAAAAAATAGATGCCCTCGAGCATATTCGATTTTCCCTGAGCGTTCTCGCCGTGGATCACGTTGACCCCCGGCGAGAGCTTCAGAGTTTCGTTTTCGATATTTCTGAAATTGTTATAAGTTATCTCTTTGCAGATCACGGTTTTTCACCCGTCGTTAGTTAAAAATTATTCGTCAAGATCAAGTCCCATAAGGTCGATCTCAAGGTCTTCATCGTCCTCAGGCAGTTCAAGGTTTTCGTCTTCATTTGCCGTCATAGCTGCTTTGATCTTTGCTTCTATCTCAGCTGCAAGCTCAGCGTTGCTTTCGATTGCAGCGCGTGCGTTGTCTTTACCCTGGCCAAGTCTTTCGCCTTCGTAGTAGAACCAGGAACCGCTTTTTTCGATAACCTTTGTTTCAACGCCCATATCAACCATTTCGCTCATTTTGGAAATACCCTTGCCGAAGAGAATATCAAATTCTGCAACCTTGAAGGGAGGAGCAACCTTGTTCTTTACAACCTTACATTTAACTCTGTTGCCGTAGGGCTCGCTACCTGCCTTGAGCACCTCTGTTTTTCTGATATCAAGACGAACGGAAGCGTAGAACTTCAGAGCGCGGCCGCCTGTTGTTGTTTCGGGGTTACCGTACATAACGCCAACCTTTTCACGAAGCTGGTTGATGAAGATAACGATGCAGTTTGTTTTATTGATGGTTGCGGAAAGCTTACGGAGCGCCTGGCTCATAAGTCTTGCCTGGAGACCAACGTGAGAGGAACCCATGTTGCCTTCAATTTCCTGCTGAGGAACGAGAGCTGCAACGGAGTCGATAACGATAATGTCGATGGCGCCGGAGCGAACGAGGGCTTCGCAAACTTCAAGAGCCTGTTCGCCGGAGTCTGGCTGAGAAACCAGAAGATCGTCAATATTAACTCCCAGATTCTTAGCATACTGAGGGTCGAGAGCGTGCTCCGCGTCAATGTAAGCAGCTTCGCCGCCAAGCTTCTGAACTTCTGCAACAGCGTGGAGAGCGATAGTTGTTTTACCGGAGGATTCGGGACCGTATATTTCAACGATTCTTCCTCTGGGAAATCCGCCAACGCCGAGAGCAAGGTCAAGTCCGATAGAGCCTGTTGAAACAACGGAAACGTTCATTTCGGGACTTTCGCCCATTTTAATGATAGTTCCCTTGCCGTAGGCCTTTTCTATCTGAGAAATAGCGGTAGCCAGCGCTTTTTTCTTATTTTCATCGCCGTTATCTTCTGCCGCCGCAACTGTAATTTTTTTCTTTGCTGCCATAATTCTATATGCCTTTCATTATAATGAAAATATTTATAAATATACATAGTAATTATATAACAAAACCCTGATATAGTCAAGCAAATTTCCATGGGAATATAAAGAAAAAAGAACAAATGTTTCTAAGATTTGGGATGTTTTTATCAACAAACAAAAAGAGATATGGCTTTAGCCATATCTCTTTTTTCTCATAGCAGGTGGTTTTCTACTATGAGCGAAAAGAAAACAGCTGAAATAACGCCTGATTTAGCATTATTACAGCTGTTTCTTTATATAATGGAGATTTTATGAAACAAGGGAACTGAAAGTTTCAATGAAATCATTTCCGTACATACGGTATTGAACTCCGTCTATAACGATTATGTCTTCTGTGAACACGTAAATTTTCAGCGGAGCTTTCATAACGTGGCCTTGGGTTTTAAAATGTATATAAAGCTTTATAGCATCTTCTCCGCCGTCGCTCAGCTTCTTGTATACGGGATTTTTATATATCATCGTGGAATTGATAGCATTTATAAGCTTGCCTGCGTCATCGCCTGAAAGGCTTGCGATCTCATCCTCTCCGTCAGCGCGGCCGGACTGATATTCCGTAATGGCGATGCGTTCTATTTTTGTTGGGCATCTGCAGATATCTCCCAAAGCTCTGGGGTATAAGAAATAAACAGCGGCTGTTATAAGAATAACTGCGGCCAGAGCGATAATTATCAACTTTTTCGTGATCTCGATATTAAATATTTTCATTTTTGTCTCCTTTCAGAATTCAGTGCTAACGTTCCCTTGCTTATATAATAGCTTTACAAAAAACATATTAACAGCACGCAAACAGATAGTTTGATTCAACAAATGGTTTAATTGCATATTTTTTATATTTGTGTTATACTTGAAAAAATGAGGATTTTTGCTTTTTGGTTCGTATAATAAATGAAAGCAAAAGAAAGGCGCGTACATAATGGATAACGGTGCAAGTAGCTACCGCCGTTTTCTTGACGGTGACAAGTCGGCTTTTGATGAGATTATAGAAGAATATCGTCAGCCGCTGACTCTTTTTATAAATCGCTATGTTCACGATATGTGGACTTCTGAGGACATTGCTATAGATGTTTTCACCCATCTTATAGTTCATCGCCATCACTATAACTTCAAAGTTCAGCTGAAGACCTATCTTTTTATGCTTGGGCGAAGCCGAGCTCTTGATCATCTCAGAAGGAAAAAGAAGATAGTTTTCACAACGCTTACAGAAGCTGAAACTGTGGAAACGGAGGACGGTCCTGAAGTGCAGTTACTTCGTGATGAGCGAAAAAAAGCTGTTCAGGCGGCAGTTTCAACATTGCCGCAGGATATGCAGGATGCGGTTCATCTTGTGTATTTTGAAGAGCTGTCCTATGAGGATGCAGCTAAAATTATGAAAAAAAACCGCAAGCAAATTGACAATCTTTTACAACGCTCAAAGCAAAAGCTTCGCAGCATATTGGGAGAGGAGGGTGCGCTTTTATGAGAAGAAATAATGAAGAATTCAAGGCGGAAATATTCAGCCGCAGTGAGAAAATAATAGCCAAGAGAAAAAGAGTGAAACAAATCGTTGTATGCTGTGTGCCGCTGGTTTTGTGCGTCTTTCTCACAACCTACGTTTATTTTTCAAACAATGGTGTTAAGGCCGAATCTGCTTTTGACGGAGCGGAAAATATTTTTGACGGATTTTCTCAGGAAAACAACAGAGGCGATATGGAGAATATTGAAGAGGGCTCTATTGGCAGCGTAGCTGACAAGGTGGAAACCTCTGCTTCCGGAACAACTGCTCCTGCGCCTGTTTCCATCACTGTGACAGATTGCGAAAGCGGCGTCACATCTCATATGCAAAATGCTGAAATGGCAAAAAAAGCAGAAAAAATCATTGAAGATGTGATAGCAAAATCTCAGAAGGGTGAGAAAACAGCGGCTTCGGATTATAATCTCACCGTTTCATATAGTGATAACAGCCACAGAAGCTGTATAGTATCCGAAAATATGCTCATATGTGACGGTAGCGTTTATGTTATGCAAAGCGCAGATTATGACAACCTTCTTTCTCTTATTGATGGTATAATTCATTAAAGGATCCTTCATCAATACAGTAACAAATCGAAAGAAACGGTTGGCGCAAATTGTAAATTCGTATGTATTTTTTATTTAATGCTTGCAATAGATAAGAAAATGATATAAAATGTAAAACAGCCTTCCGTTTGGAAGGCTCAGCTTGACGATAAAGTTAAGTGAAATTTATTCTAATATATAATCTGTAGGAGACGGAAGCGCAGGAATGCGCGACCGAGCCTACACCTTGTGGCTTTGCGAGTGTACAAAGCCTTTGTCGGAAAAAACGTAGGTTTTTCGACAGACTCAGCCTTCCATTTGGAAGGCTGTTATTAATGGATGAAAGAGAAAGGGGGACATAATGAAAAAACAGCACGTGATAATAGTTCTTGTAGTTTTGATGATCGCTTTGTGCATCGCTTTGGACGTGATATTCGCAGCTCGCTTTGCTGTCATCGAAAGAAAAGAAGAAGAAACTGTTGAAACCACAACCGAGCCTGAAACAACCGAGCCTGTGAGCGAAACTCTCCCCCCCGATACAACCCCTGCGCCGTATGCCAGTCCCATTGATTTTGTTTCTTTCAGGGAGCAGAATGAGCATATATACGCATGGATAGATATTCCCGGCAGCACAATAAGCCAGCCCATAATGCAGCATCCCACGGATAAGGACTATTATAACAGAAGGGGCATAGATCAAAACTATTCTGTTTATGGCAGCATTTTCACCGAAGCGAAGTATAACTCAACCGATTTTAACGATCCCGTCACTTTGATATATGGGCATCACACATTTAACAGTCTGATGTTCGGAGATCTGCAAACGATGTATAAAGACGAGATCGGCGAATACGATGAGATAGTTATATATATGCCTGAAAGAGAGCTGCACTATCAGGTTTTTGCCGCTATCGTACATAATGATCTGCATATTTTGCATTATAATGATTTTTCTAATGCTGACACCTTCAACCGCTTTTTTAACAATATATTTGCAAGAAGCGGAAATTACATAACTCTTGATAAAGAGTGCACCGTCACACCTGAAGATAAGGTTATCATTCTTTCCACTTGCTTTAACGGAAGCTCCACATATCGCTATCTGGTAATGGCGAAGCTTATTGAAACGATTGAATAATAAATCAACAGTTTTTATACGATTATTGACTTATCGTGTATAAGCTCTTATATTATTTGTATAGCCCTTGTTTTAAAATAAATGCCTTAAAGGCAGATTGGAGACTTATATGAAATTTAGCAGCTTAACTGATACTTTTGAACTCAGTAACGGAATCAAAATTCCTTGCATCGGTTATGGCACTTGGCAAACACCTGACGGAGACTGCGCAGAGCGTTGTGTAGCTGATGCGCTTTCCGTAGGATATCGTCATATAGATACAGCTTTTGCTTACGGAAATGAAGCGAGTGTAGGCGCGGGAATAAGAAAAAGCGGTGTAAAACGTGATGATATTTTTATAACTACAAAACATTGGGTTACAGAAAGAGGCTATGACAAAACTGTAGAGGCAGTAGAAACATCTCTTAAAAATCTTGGCCTTGATTATTTGGATCTTTATCTTGTGCATTGGCCTTGTGTTGAAAAGTTTTCTCCTGAATGGAAAGAGATCAATCTCAGTACATGGAGAGGATTTGAAAAAATGGTTAAGGACGGGAAAATAAGAGCAATAGGTGTCAGCAACTATGAAGCAAAACATCTTGAGCCCCTTTTTGCCGAAGCTGAAATTAAGCCTTGTGTTAACCAGATCGAATTTCATCCCGGATATACTCAGATAGATAATGTTCACTACAGCCAGAATAAAGGAATGCTTGTTCAAGCATGGAGCCCTCTTGGAAGCGGTGCAGTTCTTTTTGACAAAGGACTTAACGAGATTGCTGCAAAATATAATAAATCTGTTGCTCAGCTTTGTGTTCGTTTTGCACTTCAGTGCAACGTGCTTCCTCTTCCCAAATCAACTAACAAGGAAAGAATGGCCGCTAATGCCGATGTGTTCGATTTTGAAATAAATGAAGAAGATATGCAGATTCTGATCAATTATCCTCTTCTCGGGTTCAGTGGTTATCGCCCTGAAGATGCTCCTGCAGATGCCCTCGCAGGTCAATAATATTTGAAGATCAAATATTGATTATATCCTTGCCAAAGTTAAATTTCTTTGGCAAGGATTTTTGTTTTATACGCGCAAAAAAGGGACTGCAAATGCAGTCCCTCAAACTGAACATAAGTCCGCAAAGATGTTTTGGCTTTATCTTTTCTTATATGGTGTCAATTCATCGGTCAAACCAAGAATATAATCTGTCGAGGTTTTGTAAAGCTTGGATAGTCGGATGAGCACATCTGTCGGCACATCGCGAAGCCCGCGCTCATAACGATTATATTGCGGCTGCTTCATCTGTAAATAATCTGAAACATACTGCTGAGAAAAATCATGATCTTCTCGTAGATCCCTCAATCGAGGATAGTAATTGTCCATTAGCAGTCTCCTTTTATAACCGTTTGGTATTGACATGCTAACATATTTTATATATAATTTAGTTATATTATAACCGCTTGGTTATAACAAAAGTGATGTAAACTACTTTAATTTCACATATAACTGTGATATTATAGAGATGTAAAGTTCATGATTACTGAGAAAGGATGTATGATGATGAAAAAAAGATGTTTGACAGCCATTTTAGCTATTGCGATGATAGTAGTTGTGACACCATTTAATTCCAAAGCTGTTGTTGTTGAAAATAGCGGAATCACATATACAATAGATCAAAATGACAATACAGCAACAGTAACTTCTGTTGATTCCGCAGTAACGCAGGTGGTTATCCCCGAAAGCATTGAAGGTTATACCGTAACTTCCATTGGTGCGAACGCATTTAGTGACAACAATAACTTGATTTCCGTTTCTGTTGCTCAGAGTGTTGAAACCATAGGAAACAACGCCTTCAATTCCTGTGACAGCCTTGCAAATGTGGAACTTTCAGAAGGAATAGTTTCCATTGGTGTAGGTGCTTTCCGATATTGTTATTCATTGCAGTATATAAACATTCCTGATTCTGTAATCACTATTGAAAACTCTGCTTTTGCGTGCAGCGGCCTTGTTGAAATAACCATACCTGAAGGGGTCACAGTTATAGAAGGATATACGTTCCAACTGTGTACCGATCTTTCAAATGTAACATTGCACGATGGTATAACAAAAATCGGAAGCTGTGCATTTGAAGGCTGTGAAAGCCTCAGTTCAATTAATCTTCCTTCCGGTCTTGAAGAGATAGGTTCTCAGGTGTTTCGTCTCAGCGCATTGGCGTCTGTAACGGTTCCTTATGGTATAAAATCAATTGGGCAGAGCGCATTTGAAAGCTGTAAAAATCTTGAAACAGTTGTGCTTCCCGATTCTGTCACACTTATTGACAGCTATGCATTTTCACATTGCGAAAAACTAAGGGATATAGAATGGAATAATGTTTCCGTTTTAAAAGAAAGCGTATTTTCTTATTGCACATCTCTTGAAAGCATCACTATTCCTGAAAGTCTCATAACTGTTCCTGAGCAGACGTTTAGCTATTGCAGCTCACTAAAAAATGTTGTTATTTCACAGGGTGTAAAAATAATTGAAAACACTGCTTTTTACAGATGTTCAGAAATCACACAGTTTGAGATAGCCCGCAGCGTGAACAAACTTGGATTGAGTATAACAAACAGAAGAACTGCTCTTGAAAAAGTGATCTACAACGGAACAGAAAAGCAGCTTGACTTCTTGCTTGGAGATTCAGATACAACCATCAAGGAAGTTGCGGAGATAAACGGAGTATATGGGGATTTTGATGGAGATTTTGAAATATCGGTTACAGATGCGCTCATTATGAGAAAGCATCTTGCAGGAAAAGAGATTAATGAATATGTAAATGCTTTAACTGCGGATATTAATAATGATGGACTCGTAAATGCAAAGGATCAGCTTGTGATAAGAAGATTACTTGCAGCATGATTTCAAAAAAACAAAGCGCAAAAAAGGGACTGCAAATGCAGTCCCTTTATTTCCGTTGTAGCTCTATATTAAATATATATGAACGCTTTCGGATGCCGATTTGTAAGCCGCGTCAGCTTACTTTGCATAATCTACGGAGCGACTCTCTCTAATGATATTAACCTTGATCTGTCCGGGATATTCAAGCTCCTCTTCGATCTTCTTTACGATATCGCGCGCAACGAAAGGCATCTTATCATCTGTGATGATCTCAGGCTTAACCATAATACGAACTTCGCGGCCTGCCTGGATAGCAAATGATTTTTCAACACCTTCAAAGCTCTTTGCGATTTCTTCAAGCTTTGTGAGTCGTTTAATGTAGTTTTCAAGATTTTCGCGTCTTGCGCCGGGTCTTGCTGCAGAAATTGCATCTGCTGCCTGAACGATCATTGCAATGATCGTCTGAGGCTCAACATCGCCGTGGTGCGCTTCAATAGCGTGGAGAACTTCTTTGCCCTCCTTGTATTTTCTTGCTGTGTCAACACCGAGCTGAACGTGTGAACCTTCAAGCTCTGCTGTCAGTGCTTTACCGATATCGTGGAGCAGACCTGCGCGCTTAGCAAGAGTGCTGTCAACGCCAAGCTCGTCCGCGATGATACCGGAGAGAAGGGATACTTCGATAGAATGGCGGAGAACGTTCTGGCCGTAACTTGTTCTGTACTTCAGGCGGCCAAGCAGCTTAACAAGCTCGTTGTTGAGACCGTGGATACCTGTTTCGAATGTTGCAGCGTCTCCTGCCTTTTTGATTGAAACCTCAACCTCGTGGCGAGCTTTTTCAACCATTTCTTCAATACGTGTGGGATGGATTCTACCGTCAGAGATAAGCTTTTCAAGCGCGAGTCTTGCAACTTCTCGTCTGATAGGATCAAAGCTGGAAATTGTGATTGCTTCAGGTGTGTCGTCGATAATAAGATCAACGCCTGTGAGTGTTTCGATCGTGCGGATATTTCTACCCTCACGGCCAATGATACGTCCCTTCATATCTTCGCTGGGGAGAGATACTGTAGAAACTGTGATTTCGGCAACGTGATCGGCTGCGCAACGCTGGATAGCAAGGGAAATAATATTTCTCGCTTTATCGTCTGCTGCATCCTTGAATTCTTCTTCAAGCTCAACCATTCTCTTTGCCTGCTCGTGACGAACCTCATCAACCATATCGTCAATAAGCTTCTGTCTTGCCTGCTCTGCTGTCATACCGGATATACGCTGAAGCGCCATTCTTGCTTCAGTTTTGAGATTCTGCAGCTCTTCTTTTGTTTCGTCGTTTTCCTGAATCTTCTTCTGGAGAACTTCGTCTTTCTTTTCAAGAGCTTCTGTCTTCTTATCCAGATTTTCTTCTTTCTGCTGAACTCTGCGTTCCTGTCTTGTGAGCTCGCTGCGGCGCTCTTTGATTTCCTGTTCGAATTCGTTCTTACTTCTGAGCATTTCTTCTTTTGCTTCAATAAGAACTTCCTTCTTTGCTGCTGCCGCATCAGCTTTCGCCTGGTTCAGACCGTCTGCAATAATCTTTTTAGCTTGGAGCTCCGCGCTTCCGATAGCCGCTTCGGCAACCTTCTTGCGATATGCGATTCCGCAAGGAAGACCTATAATAACGCCTACGATAAGTGCAACAACCCCTGTTATTACATATGGTAGCATGCAATACCTCCTTATCTTTATGAAATAAAATGATTAAAAGCATATTTAACCATATCTCCGGAGATACTGACCGACTTATATTATTAAATTTTCAATCAAGTGCAATTCAATCTATATAAATCCGACAGTTATGCCGGAGTATGAGCATACACATACGACTATTTTATAACAATTCTTAATTCATGTCAATAGTATTTCAAAAAACGCCCGATTTCAAGTGTAGGATTGTCAATGATAGGTGACAGTAACTCCAAAAAAATATAAAGGAAGCAGAGGATGATTTTTTGCCAAGGAAGGAGGAGCCGTAGGCGACGACTGAATTGGCAAAAAATCGGCGTGACTAAAGAACTGCAAGATAG
>JAGAPL010000146.1 GCA_017623255.1 Clostridia bacterium | reverse complement strand
GTTACTGTTAAAGGCGCAGGACATGGCCTCGCCTTCCCCGTTGATAAAGAGCTTTATCTTGATTCTCTCAGAGATTTTCAGAGGGAATGTGGGTTTTGATATAATTTTGTTATAATATCAGTAGGGCGGTTTGCCCTCAAACCGCCCTACAGATATTATAACAAAATTATATCAAAACCCACATTCCCTCTGAAAATCTCTGAGAGAATCAAGATAAAACTCTTTATCAACGGGGAAGGCGAGGCCATGTCCTGCGCCTTTAACAGTAACAAGCTTTTTCTTTTGGGATGCGCAAGCTTCATAAAGTCTGCGGCTCATATCACAAGGTACAAAAGCGTCGTCGTCGCCGTGAATGAAGATGAGGGGTACTTTACTTTTTTTCATAGCTTCAAGAGGAGAATTTTCATCAGGATCAAAATTGCCGAAAATTTTTGCTCCAAGCTTAACAAATGGGTATAGCAGGTTGGAGGGCAGGTTCATTTCATCAATAACCTTTTTTATGATCTCCTCGGCTGATGTATATCCGCAGTCTGCCAAAACGCAAACCACGTTATCGGGCAGCGTTTCTCCTGCTGCCAGCATAACAGTTGATGCTCCCATAGAAATGCCTGTTATAATAAGCTTGCAGTCAGGCCCGAATTTTTTAACAGCGCAATCTATCCAGGAAAGGCAGTCTTTTGCTTCTTTTATTCCGAAGGTGATAGTTCTGCCTTCGCTTTCGCCGTGTGCGCGCTGGTCAATAATAAGAGCGTTTCGCCCAAGAGCAAAGCAACGCTTAACTCCGCCGCTCAGGTCTCTTTCTGCATAACCCTGATATCCGTGGAATAATATTTCTGTTGTTGCGCCTTTTTCGTATTCATAGTATCTTCCGCTGAGGGTGAGTCCGTCAAAGGATCTGATCTTTATTTGCTCGCCATTCATTGCGCGAACTTCCTCCACCCAACCAACCATTTCGTCGCGAAAAACTTCATAGATCTCCCCTTCGGGAATTTCATATTCGTTTTCACCCGGCTTTTTAAATGGCGGCGCGTAAAACACCTTCATATAACAAATAAATGCTGTCAACAATATAAGAAAAACCACTATTGCCGCAGCAACAACAAACCAAATCATAATAAGACCTTCTTATTTAATATAATGAGAGCTGTGGAGATATCCACAGCTCTGAAAAAACTATTCCTCAAGCATAAGTCGAACTATTTCTTTGTCCGTCTGTTTCATACCAACCTTGCCAATGTAGCCAACGCAACTGATGGTTTCTCCTGCATCCTCTTTGAGAATGCCTGTGAAAGCTTCGTAAGTTTTTCCCCTCATAGCAAGTGAATGAGCAAGCATCGCCGCATCCAGCGCTGACGCTATTTTTGCTGCGCAGGAGGTTTTAGCTCCGTCGCAGATAACTCCGGGGATGTCAGCCAGCGTGTTATCAATAGTGTCTTTTATCTGTTTAACAGTTCCGCCGTCAATATAAGTGATGGCCGCGCCTGCAGCGCAGGATGCTGAAACTGCTCCGCAGAATGCTGAGAGCTTGCCGATAAATTCTTTTTGATATATTGTGAGAAGACCTGAGAAAACAAGAGCGCGATAAAGCTTTTCTTTTGGAATAGCTTTTTCTCTTGCGTATACAATAACGGGAACAGAAGAAGCAATACCCTGATTGCCGCTGCCCGAGTTTATTATAACCGGCATATCACAGCCATCCATTCTTGCTTCGGAAGCTGCTGCCGCATAAGCCTTCATCCTTGTAACAACGCTTTCTGGATAAGCATCTCTTATAACCTGACCAATGCCAAGCCCGTATCCGCCGCTCATTCCTTCGTATGCAATGTCCATATTGCACTGAATCTGGCGGTCAAGCATTGCTTTCACAAGAGAGATATCTACCGTGTCAGCAAATTCTTTGATATTTTCAACGCTGAGAGCAGAGCGGTCTGCCATAAGCGCTTCTTCAATAACCATATCGCTTCTATATACGTCCTCGCCGTTGCGGATGATGCGGACGATATTGATATGGCTGTATCTTACCTCAACGAGAACGGAATTTGAGCCTGCTTTCATTTCTATAATGAAGTGAAGAGGAATTTCGGAGTCAAGATATTCAACTCCGCAATGGCCCCCGCCAATAAAAGCTTTTGCTGCTTCTCTTGTTTCGGCGGTAACTGCTTCAAGCACTTCCATAACGCGCTTTGAATCTCCACCGAATGCGCCGAGAGCGCAGGCGGTTTCAATGCCCGTCATTCCGCCTGAGTTGGGAATTGTAACACAACGGACGTTCTTTATAATATTTCCGCTGCAATAAGCTGTGATGCTTTCAGGAAGAGAGCCAAGCACTTCTCTTGCGCGCGCGGAGGCATAAGCAAGAGATATAGGCTCTGTGCAACCCATTGCGGGGATAAGTTCTTCAGTGAGTATTGCCAAAAAATCTGATGCAATTTTTTTATCAAGCATAGTCGGCTCCTTGAAAGGAATAAATAGCTATTCCGTTATGCTGATATAATACCACATTTTCTCCAAAATTTCAACAGGTTTGGTGGAATACAAAGTTTTTTGAAAAGCGGTTAAGATTTAACAAAGATTTAAACTTAATAAGATTTCACATTTAACTTGCAATTGATAAAATCGCAGCAGTTGTTAAAAAATAATATTAAAATAACGAGAGGATAAAATGGATTTATTTGATATACTTTCTCTTATAAGCGGTCTTGCTCTGTTTCTTTTCGGTATGAACATAATGAGTTCTGCTCTTGAAAAGTGCGCAGGCAGCAAACTTAAAAACATACTTGCAAGTATGACGTCCAGCCCCATAAAAGGTTTTTTCCTTGGTCTCGTAGTAACAGCGGTTATTCAGTCCTCATCTGCAACAACAGTTATGGTGGTTGGCTTTGTAAACTCAGGTATTATGACGCTTCATCAAGCCGTTGGTGTTATCATGGGCGCCAATGTTGGAACGTCCGTAACATCCTGGCTTCTCACTCTCACTCAGGTTGACGGTGACAACCTTTTCATACAGCTTCTTAAGCCTTCTTCTTTTGTGCCTGTTCTTGCGCTTATCGGTGTTATTCTCTTTATGTTCCAAAGCAATGCAAAAAGAAAGGATTTAGGTCTTATTCTTCTTGGCTTTGCCGTTCTTATGACGGGTATGGACGTTATGTCCGATGCGGTAAGCGGGCTTAAGGACGTGCCTCAGTTTGCCGATCTGTTTGTGATGTTCTCAAATCCCATACTCGGAGTGCTTGTGGGCGCTATCGTAACAGCTATCATTCAGTCATCCTCAGCATCTGTAGGTATCCTTCAGGCACTTTCATCAACCGGAGCAATTTCCGTTGGCGCTTGTATTCCTATCATTATGGGTCAGAACATCGGAACCTGCGTAACAGCGATGATATCTTCAGTTGGTACGTCAAAAAATGCAAGACGTGCCGCCCTTGTTCACCTGTGTTTTAATTCTGTTTCAACAGTTGTTATTCTTACAGTGTATTCAATTATCAATGCAATTGTAACTCTGCCCTTTGATAATATGCAGGCATCTGCATTTACGATTGCTGTAACTCACACAGTGTTTAATATTCTTGCTGTTTCAATTATGATGCCCTGCACACGCCTTCTTGAGAAGCTTGCCGTTCTTCTTATTCCTGACAGGGAAGATGATAAAAATGAAAAGGTTGTTCTTCTGGACGAGCGTCTTATGGCAACACCTGCAGTTGCAATTGAGCGTTGCCGTAACGTCACGGTAGATATGGCAGAGGAGTCCATTTCTTCCGTTAAGTCAGCAATGGAGTTTGTTCTGAACGGTTATGATGCCAAGGTGGCAGAAAAGATAAAGGAAAGCGAAAAAACGGTTGACAAATATGAAGATAAGATCGGCTCCTATCTTGTGAAGCTTTCAAACCACGATATGACAGAAGAGGATAGCAACGAGTCCAATAAGATTCTTCATCTCATCAGCGATTTCGAGAGAATTTCCGACCACGCTCTCAACATTATGGGCGCGGCAGAAGAGATAAAGGATAAAAAGCTGGAGTTTTCTTCTGAAGCTAAAAAGGAAATGACAGTTCTTATAACCGCGGTCAATGAAATTCTTGATATCACGTATAAAACCTTCAGTCAAAACGATCTTCAGAGTGCAGTTATGGTTGAGCCGCTTGAACAGGTAGTAGACGAACTTAAGGAATATATGAGAAGGCAGCATGTACGTCGCCTGCGCAAAAACGAATGCACAGTTGAAATGGGCTTTATCCAGACAGACCTTCTCACTGATATTGAGCGTATTTCCGACCATTGCTCCAATATAGCCGCTTGTATTCTTGAAATGGCGCACGACGATATGGATATGCATAAATATCTCAATCGAGTTAAAGCAGGTAAAGTTCAGGAATATAATCAGTACTATGAGCACTACGTAGCTAAGTACGCTATAAAGTAAATAAAAAGGAGGCGTAGCCTCCTTTTTTGTAATATGATAAGTTGAATAAACAAAGAATTTAGCGAATGTGAGCCATTATATTCATAATGACCGCCGATTTGCCGCTATAACCGCTAAACGATAATTTAGTGCTGCACATTGTAGGATTGTTTTTATCGACCTTTTTTGAAAAAGGTCGCGGGTAATTAGGGCAGAGCCCTGATTCGCTCGTCGCAACGAGCGAAAAACCTAATACTCACCGGAGAT
>JAGAPL010000145.1 GCA_017623255.1 Clostridia bacterium | reverse complement strand
TGCAACTTTTTGGGTAGGACAGATAGCAGGAGCAATAAAGGATTGCGGTTTATGCTATATGCAAAGGAAGGATTATGTTTTTTGATGATGCGCACGGACTTTTCGGCAATTCTTTCGGGTGGAACACATCTCGCTTCAACTCGGTTGACGATTTTCTTGAATCTATCCGCATTGCACGTATACAGCTCAGTATTCTCGCAAAAACGATCCAGCGCATCAGTTGAAACACCCAGCATTCCCGTATCAACAGCGCCTGCGCGGAGCACAGAAACAGTTATACCAAGCAACTGAAGTTCCATTCTGAGTGAATAAGCATATTTATCAAGCGCACCCTTGGTTACTGCATATATTCCTGTGAAAGGCAACGGATCTAGAGGCGCCAACTCACTTGTTGTGACAAGGATTCGGCTACCCTTATCAAGCAGCGGAAGAAAAGTTTTATTTACCAGGAACACACCGCCGAGATTTACATCAAATATGCGTTGAAAACTATTTGAATCCATTTCGACGAGAGAATCAAGCATATATATCCCTGCAAAATGAATGATTGCATAAAGTGAATCCGTATACTCACGCACCTTATGAAATGCCTCTTTTACGCTTTCCTCTTTTGTTATATCCGCTTCAAGAGGGATTATGTTTTCCTCTGCATCACCAATGTTTCTATCAAGGGCAAAAACACGAAAACCTTCACTTAAAAGTGCTTTGACGGTTGCGCGTCCCATACCGCCGTATGCCCCCGTTACAAGCACGTCTTTCATCTTATTTTCCTTCATCTGAAGCACCAACATAAACGCGGATCGCAGCTGAAACAAACTCTGCCGTTCCCTCTCCACTCTTATCTATATTCGACCTAAAACGATCGTCTGCCACATACATCTGTCCAAGTCCTGCAAGTATCTCATCTGTACAATTATAAAAATTTGCCGTTATATAATCCTGAAGTCTCTTCACAATGCCTTGTGCTATATTGCTATCAGCGCTCTCTCCATCATTCATACAAGAAGCAAACTCGGAAAAAATGTCGTTCATACCCGCCGCTACGTTATTCCACCTCTCTTTTGAATAACCTGCGGTATTTATCTGACTCTCTCTGTAGGCTTCGGTATTTCCCCAACGCTGTTTTGTCTCGGATTCGTATTGATTTTTATTAAATTCGCTCATTGTTTTCTCCTTTTTAAAAATCCACCGCAAATTGCTGATCTGATATTAATCTGTCAATACATTTTTAATGTATATGCTAACACAGAACGTCTCCTTTGTTTCCGGCAAAGCTCAGATCAAAACTCCTTCGCAATGATCCACTTCGTGCTGGATTATTTGAGCAGTCCAACCTGTGTAGGTTTTAATTCGAGTTTGCATATCCATAGTTTGATATTTAACTTTTACACTCTTATATCTCTTACATTTACGCGGTCCACCAAGAAGAGAAAGACAGCCTTCTTCCGTGCTGTAGGCTCCCTCCTTCTTTATTATCTCCGGATTGAACATCACTGTGTACACGGGCGCTTTTCCGCTTTCATCAAGAAAAGCAATAATACGTTTTTTAACTCCGATCATATTAGCTGCCATACCAACGCAGCTATCCTTATGAGCTGTGAGCGTATCCAGCAGATCCTCAGCCACCTGCATATCTTCTTTTGTTGCCGCCTCCGACTTTCCCGCAAGAAAGATAGGATCGTGCATCAGTTCTTTAACCATTTTTTAAATCCTCAATATATTCTGTTACTATGCCGTTCAAAATATGGCACTGCAGGGTGATAAGCTTATCTTCTCTGCAAAACACCCATACATTAACTGCAGGCTGATCGTACCATACATCCGTTGTTCTATGACCATAATGATCTTTATAATACTTTTCAAGATGTTCATTTATTTGTTCTTTAGTTAGCATACCGGGCATAGTTATACTCCTCTGCGCTTCAGTTTTTCTTCCCATTCTGCCTCTTTAAACCCGATGAGCACTTCATTTTCGCAAATCAGCAAGGGACGTTTAACGAGCATACCGTCACTT
>JAGAPL010000144.1 GCA_017623255.1 Clostridia bacterium | reverse complement strand
GGTTAAAGGATAAATCATATTTGATGGATTTCTGATACAGTTATTAAATATGGCAATTCAATCTCTATGTGTAAGGACCGCCGAGGACGTCGGTCCCTACGGAAATTTGCCACGCTAAACGATAATTTACCATAAAATATCACTGAAGTTGCGCTGCAAAAAATCCGCCGTTTCGGCGGATTTTTACCTTTTCTTTTCTCTCTATATGGGAAACTCTACTTTTCCATATAGTACGTTGCTTCCATATCTGCGGTTGAGAGTGCGAAGGCCAAGGGGAACATCTGGAAAGCTGCGCCAACGTCGCGCACCTCGCTGTTGCCTGCAAATCCCATATGATAACGGATGGCAAATGCTTCTTCGCGAGTCAGTCGAATAAAGCCGCCGATAACGTAAACGGATTTTTCCCCGTGACCGTAAGGGAGGGTGTCCTCAATTTCGTAATAAGGCACCTTCTGCCAAACCCCGTTTTCGTCCTTCACGTTACGTGTGGATTCTTTATAAAAATTTACTTTGCATATATCGTGCAACAGAGCAACGATAGCAATAGTTTCCTCAGAAGGAGCGCAGCCGTAGTCGCTTTTAACCTTTTCACGAGCGAGATAATCCACAAGGCAGTCGTATACATTGAGGCTGTGGTTGACAAGACCGCCCGGACGGCTGTTGTGATATCTTGTGCTGGCAGGGGCGGTGAAAAAATCGCACTTGTCGCACAGATAGTCCAAAAGGGCAGCAGAGCCTTCGCGATGGATCTTTTCTTTATATATGGAAATAAATCTTTCTTTGTCTGTCATATGTATCTCCTTTGGTTCCAGGATATCTTACTATATATTATACAATTTTTCTCCCCAAAAAACAACTATGGAAGCTATGAAAAAAACAAACTTTGGCCCGGTTATGAAAAAGTAGCAAAAATGTCCGAAAAAACAAGGGTTTTTAGTTATTTTTTAGGAAGGAAAATTGCGAAAAAGGTTGATAATGAAAGGGAAATATGTTAAACTAAAAGATGGATTAGAGTGGGGTATTCTGTAAAGCTGATATTTTTGCTCTATCCTCGTTGCTATAATAATAAATACTCTAATATAAAGAAGGAGATTTTGGAATGAAAAGAAAGATCACCATCATCGGAGCAGGCAGCGTTGGTTCTACTATCGCTTACACACTCTCTCAGCAGGACATCGCTAACGAAATCGTTATCATCGACATCAACAAGAAAAAGGCTGATGGCGAGGCAATGGATATTATGCAGGGAACAAGCTTCCGCGATCCTATCACAATTGTTTCCGGTGACTATGCAGATGCAGCAGACTCCAATATCGTAATCCTCACATCCGGTGTTGCACGCAAGCCCGGTCAGACAAGGCTTGAGCTTACACAGACAAACGTTGATATTATCAAGGATATCACTCCCAAGATCGTTGCAGCAGCTCCCGAGGCGCTCTACATCATCGTAAGTAATCCCGTTGATATTATAACATATGTATTTACAAAGATCTCCGGCCTTCCTGAAAACCAGATCATCGGTTCCGGTACCATTCTTGACACAGCAAGACTTCGTCACGGTCTTTCCGAGCACTTTAATCTTGCAATGAAGAACATTCACGGTTATGTTTTCGGTGAGCATGGTGACTCATCCTTTATTCCCTGGTCTCGCTGTGCTATCTCCGGCGCTAAGATCCACGACTATATCGAACTTATGAAGGATTCCCGTCCCGGTATTGAAAAGCTTGACCGCGATGCAATGCTTGATTTCGTTCAGAAGTCCGGTGGCGAGATCATCGCAAACAAGGGCGCAACATTCTATGCAGTATCCGTTGCAGTTTGCCGTCTCTGCGCAATGCTTCTTTCTGCATACGATTCTATGGCAACAGTTTCCACAATGATGCACGGTGAGTACGGTCTTGAGGACGTATGTCTCAGTATCCTGACTCATATCGGTCCTAACGGTGTTCAGGGCAGACTTCCCTGCAAGATCACAGAGGCTGAGCGCGCTAAGCTCCATGCAAGCGCTGCAAAGCTTAAGGAAACAATTGCTCAGATCAAAATCTAATTGAAAGGAAAAGGATAGCTATGAAATACAGCTATTTTCCCGGATGTACGCTGAAGACAACAGGCGCGTCTCTTGACCGCTCTGCCCGCCTTGCAGCGCTTGCTCTGGGATTTGAATTGGAAGAAATCGAAAATTGGCAGTGCTGCGGCGGTGTATATCCCCTGGGCAGCGATGAAATTGCCACAAAGCTTTCTTCTGTTCGTGCTCTCGCTGAGGCAAAGGCAAAGGACCAGGAGCTTGTAACTCTCTGCTCCGCTTGCCACCACGTTATCAAGAGAGTCAACGATGATATGAAGAATGTGGACGATATCAGAACAAGAGCTAACAACTATATGAAGCTGGACGAGGCTTATGCAGGCGAAACAAACGTGCTGCATTTCCTTGAAGTTCTTCGCGACAGAGTTGGCTTTGACAATCTGAAGGCAAAAGTCACAAATCCTCTTAAGGGCAGAAAGATCGGCGCTTATTATGGCTGTCTGCTTCTCCGTCCCGGCAAGATCATGGCTTTTGATGATCCCGAAAACCCCACTATCATTGAGGACTTCATACGTGCGATCGGCGCAACTCCCGTTGTGTATCCCTATCGCAACGAGTGCTGCGGCGGCTACATATCCCTCAATGAAAAGGATATGGCAAAGAGTATGTGCAAGAGAATCAAGGACTCCGCTGAAGGCTTCGGCGCAGAAATGCTTATCACAGCTTGTCCTCTCTGTATGTACAACCTTAATAAAACAGAGGGCGGAATTTCCGTTCGCTATTTCACCGAGCTTCTTTGCGAAGCACTCGGAATAACAGAGGAGGGTAAGGCACTGTGAGTCACGATAAAACAAAAAAACAGGCTGAGCTCATTCGCGAGATCAGCGGCGTTAACCCTTATAAATGTATGAAGTGCGGCAAGTGCTCCGCATCCTGCCCCTCATTCAATGAAATGGATATCAAGCCTCATCAGTTCGTTTCTTACGTTCTTAACGACGATCTTGAAGCGCTTGTTAATTCCAAGTCTCTCTGGAAGTGCCTCTCCTGCTTTGCTTGCATTGAGAGATGCCCCAGAGACGTTAAACCCGGAAAGCTTGTTGATGCTGCCCGTCAGCTCGTGGTTCGCGAGCGCGGCGGAGATTTCCTCTCAGCAGATGAGATCCCCGAAAAGCTTGATCCCGAGCTTCCCCAGCAGCTTCTCGTAAGCGCATTCAGAAGATACAGGAGGTAAGCTAAGGTGCAGAGAATTGGCGTATTCGTTTGCCATTGCGGCAGTAACATTGCAGCAACGGTAGACGTTAAAAAAGTTGTAGAAATCGTTAGAAACGAACCCGGCGTAGTTCACGCTGAGGATTATCAGTATATGTGCTCCGAGGCAGGTCAGGCTCTTATAGCTAAGGCTATTGCAGAAAAGAACCTTTCCGGTATCGTTGTTTGCTCCTGCTCTCCCCGTATGCACGAGGCAACCTTCAGAAAGGCTGCTGAAAGAGCCGGTCTTAACCCCTATATGGTTGAGATCGCAAACATCCGCGAGCATTGCTCATGGATCCATAAGAATGTTGAAGAGGCAACAGAAAAGGCTGTTATTCTTGCAAGAGCAGCTATTGCTAAGGTTAACCTCAACGCGCCTCTTAAGGCAGGCGAAAGCAGAGTAACAAAGAGAGCTCTCGTTATCGGCGGCGGTATCGCAGGTATCCAGACAGCTCTTGACATTGCAGATGCAGGCTATGAGGTTGATATCGTTGAGAAAACTCCTTCTATCGGCGGTAGAATGAGCCAGCTGGATAAAACATTCCCCACACTTGACTGTTCTGCTTGTATCCTCACACCTAAAATGGTTGAGGCTGCAGCTCACGAAAAGATCACCATCTATACATATAGCGAAGTTGAAAAGGTTAGCGGCTTCGTTGGCGACTTCACAGTTGATATCCGTAAGAAAGCAAGAAGCGTTGATATGGATAAGTGTACAGGCTGTGGCGTTTGCCAGGAAAAGTGCCCCTCCAAGAAAACTCCCAGCGAGTTCAACCGCGGACTTGGCAACAGAAGCGCTATCTACACTCCCTTCGCTCAGGCTATCCCCAACGTTCCCGTAATCGACCGTGATGCTTGTATCAAGTTCAAAACAGGTAAGTGCGGTATCTGCTCCAAGGTTTGCCAGGCAGGCGCTATCGACTACGAGCAGAAGGACGAGATCGTAACAGAAAAATACGGCGCAATCGTTGTTGCAACAGGCTTTGACACAATCAAGCTTGATAAATACGACGAGTATGCTTATAACCAGAGCAAAGACGTTATCACAAGCCTTGAGCTTGAAAGAGTAATGAACGCTGCAGGTCCCACAAAGGGCCACCTTGAACGCCTTTCTGACGGAAAGCATCCTAAGAACATCGTGTTCATCCAGTGCGTAGGCAGCCGTTGCTCCGATGACAGAGGTAAGCCCTATTGCTCAAAGATCTGCTGTATGTATACAGCAAAGCACGCTATGCTTATCCGTGATAAGTATCCCGACGTTAACGTAACCGTATTCTATATCGACGTGCGTACTCCCGGTAAGAACTTCGACGAGTTCTATCGCCGCGCCGTTGAAGACTACGGTGTAAACTATATCAAGGGTCAGGTTGGTAAGGTGGCTCCTCAGCCCGACGGAAGCCTTCTCGTTCAGGGTGTGGACCTTCTTGATAACAAGCAGATCCTTATGGAAGCAGATATGGTAGTTCTTGCAACAGTAATTGAACCCGATCCTTCCGTTCGTAAGATCGCTACTATGCTCACAGCAAGTATCGACACAAATAACTTCCTCACAGAGTCCCACGCTAAGCTCCGTCCCGTTGAGTCACCCACAGCAGGTGTGTTCCTCTCCGGCGTGTGCCAGGGCCCCAAGGATATTCCCGAAACAGTTGCTCAGGCTGGCGCTGCAGCAGTTAAGGCTATCGGCCTTCTTGCAAAAGATAAGCTGCTCACCAACCCCTGCACAGCGAAGCCCGATGAGCTTCTCTGTAACGGCTGTTCCGCTTGTGCTAACGTTTGTCCTTACGGCGCTATTACATACGAAACAAAGCTTATCAATGACCACGGTATCCGTGAGGAGCGCAGAGTTGCTCAGGTTAATAACGCACTTTGTCAGGGATGCGGCGCTTGTACCGTAACTTGTCCTTCCGGCGCTATGGACCTTCAGGGCTTCTCCAACAGACAGATCATTGCGGAGGTAGATGCTATATGCCGATGAATGAAGAATTCAAGCCTAAAATAGTGGCTTTCTGCTGCAACTGGTGCAGCTATGCAGGCGCAGACCTTGCCGGCAGCAGCCGTCTTGCTTATCCTGCAGATGTAAAGATCATCAGAGTTCCCTGTTCCTGCCGCGTAAATCCTATGTTCATTCTCAGAGCATTTGAAAAAGGCGCTGACGGCGTTATCATCTGTGGATGCCATCCCGGTGACTGCCACTACAGCACAGGTAACTACTACGCAAGAAGAAGAATGGCAATGCTGTTCTCCATGCTTGAATATATTGGTATTGAAAACGGACGTACAAGAGTTGAATGGGTTTCTGCTGCTGAGGGCGTTAAGTTCTCAACAACAATGAACGAGTTTGTTTCAAAGATCCAGTCTCTTGGAAAGAACGTCAGATTGGGGGATATAAGATGCAAGAACTGATAAACCGCGCAAAAGAATTGCTTGCTGACGGCACAGTTGCCCGTGTTCTCGGTTGGAGAGAAGGCGATATGTCCTATAACCCCGAGGTTGCATATTTCAATAGCGCAGAGGAGCTTGATAAGTTCGTTTATAACGGATTTTGCGCAGCAAACCTCTCAAAGTATATGATCGAAGCTTCCAAGCTTGAAGGCAAAACTCTCGTTTTCCTCAAGCCCTGCGATACATATAGCTTCAATCAGCTCCTCAAGGAGCACAGAGTTGATCGCGAAAAGGCTTACATCATCGGCGTTGGCTGCTGCGGTAAGCTGAACGTTGAGGCAATCAAGGCTATGGGTATCAAGGGTATCCAGTCAATTGAAATCGACGACGCATGCGAAACACTCACAGTTAAAACGATCTATGGTGATAAGACTGTAGCATATAAGGATGCTATGCTTGAGCGTTGCCACGTTTGTAAGGGCAAGGAGCATATGGTTTATGATGAGCTTATGGGTGAATCCCGCGACACAGTAGACGCTGAGCGTTTTGCTGAGGTTGAAAAGATCGAAGCTATGAGCCCCGCTGAAAAGTTTGCATTCTTCCAGGCTGAACTTTCCAAGTGTATCAGATGTAATGCTTGCCGTAACGTATGTCCCGCTTGTTCCTGCCGTAAGTGCGTGTTCGATTCCAATAAGTTCGATTCCGCGCAGAAGGCAAACGTGGACTCCTTTGAAGAAAAGATGTTCCATATCATCAGAGCATTCCACGTTGCAGGCAGATGCACCGACTGCGGCGAGTGCAGCAGAGTTTGTCCTCAGGGCATTCCGCTCCATCTCTTTAACCGTAAATTCATCAAGGATATCAATAAGTTCTATGGCGAATTCAAAGCCGGTGAAGATGCAGAGACCAAGGGTCCTCTCACAAACTTCACTTTTGACGACGTTGAACCTTGCGATGCAGTAGAAAGGGGCTAATGGATATGTTTAAGATAGCAAAAGCTGACCTTTCAAAGCTCTTGGCTGCTATTGCGGCTGAGCAGGACCTGTTTGTTCCCGCTAAGGTTGCAGGACAGACAAACTTCACTCTCTGGAATGAAGAAACAGCAGTGGACCTTGACACTCTCAAAACTGTTAAGAGCCCTAAGGACGTTTTCTTCCCCCAGAGCGAAAACCTTTACACAGTTAAAAAAGAAGATAAAAAATATAAGATCACTCCCGAAGAGCTTTGCGATCGCGATTTCGTAGTTTTCGGTATGAAGGCTTGCGATATCCAGGGCATTAAGGTTCTTGACAGAGTTTTCCTTGCAGATCCCGTTGATACATTCTATGCTGCAAGACGCGCGCACGGCACAATCGTTGCTCTTGCTTGCGGCGAGCCTGAAGAGTCCTGCTTCTGCAGCGTGTTCGGCGTTGATCCTGCTAATCCCGATGCTGACGTTGCTCTCTGGATAGTTGGTGACGAAGTTTGCTGGAAGGCACTCACAGAAAAGGGCGAAGCTCTCACAGCAAAGGTTGAGGCTCTCCTTTCTGCAGGTGACGAAGCAGCAGTTGAAGCTAAAAAAGCTGAAATCAAAGCAATCGTTGAAAAGCTCCCCTATGCAGACCTTGATCTTGAAGGCTGGCACGGAGATGCAACAAAAGAAAAATTCGATTCTCCCGTTTGGGACGATCTTTATAAGCCCTGCCTTGCTTGCGGCACATGTACGTTCGTGTGCCCCACATGTCAGTGCTATGACATCAAGGACTATGACACAGGCCACGGCATTCAGCGTTATCGCTGCTGGGACTCCTGTATGTATTCCGACTTCACAATGATGGCCCACGGAAACAACAGAACAAGCCAGCTTCAGCGCTTCCGCCAGAGATTTATGCATAAGCTTGTGTATTTCCCTGCTAATAATGACGGCATGTATTCCTGCGTTGGATGCGGTCGCTGCGTGGATAAATGTCCCGCTTCCCTTAATATCGTAAAGGTTATTAAGGCATTCAAGAAAGAGGAGGCTGCAAAGTAATGTGTGATTGCAATTGCCACGAGCATTATTATGAAGACACACTGATCCCCAAGGTTGGTATCATCACAGGTATCACTCAGGAAACACCTGATGTTAAAACCTTCAAGGTAAACGCTCCCGAAGGCGGTAAGCTTTTCGAGCATATGCCCGGTCAGTGCGCAATGGTTTGCATCCCCGGCGTAAGCGAGGCGATGTTCTCCATCACATCTTCCCCCACAAATAAGGAGTTTCAGGAGTTCAGTATCAAGAAGTGCGGAACTCTCACAGATCAGCTCCATTCACTTGAGGTTGGCGACGAGATCACAGTTCGCGGACCTTACGGTAACAACTTCCCCGTAGATACAGAGCTTAAGGGCAAGAACCTTCTCTTTATCGCCGGCGGTATCGGTCTTGCACCCCTTCGTTCCGTTATCAACTATGTTCTTGATAACAGAGAAGACTACGGAACTGTTGATATTCTTTACGGTTCACGCTCTATGGACGACCTTGTAAAGCTTGAGGAGATCCAGAACGTGTGGATGAACGCTCCCGATGTAAACGTTCACCTGACGATCGACCGTGAGCAGGAGGGCTGGGACGGCCACGTTGGCTTCGTTCCCGCATATCTCAAGGAGCTTGAGTTTGACACAAACAAAACAGTTCTCCTTTGCGGACCTCCGATCATGATCAAGTTCGTTCTTCAGGGCCTTCTTGAGCTTGGCTTCTCCAAGGAACAGGTTTACACAACATTCGAGCTTCGTATGAAGTGCGGTATAGGTAAGTGCGGCCGTTGCAATATCGGCTCCAAGTACGTTTGTAAAGACGGACCCGTATTCCGCTTTGACGAAGTTGATGAACTGCCTAATGAATATTAATGAAAGGAAGTTTGCCTAAAATGGAAAATATGGTTAATATATATCTCTACGGTAAGAAGTATTCAGTTCCTGCAGAGCTGACAATTATGACAGCCATGGAATATGCAGGCTACACTCTCAAGAGAGGCTGCGGCTGCCGTCACGGTTTCTGCGGCGCTTGCGCAACTATCTACCGTATCAAGGGCTCCAACGAGCTGAAGACTTGCCTTGCTTGTCAGACACAGGTTCAGGAGGGTATGTACATTGCAAGCATCCCCTTCTTCCCCACAGATAAGAGAACATATGATATCGAAGAGATCAAGCCCGGTCCTCAGATCATGATGGAACTCTATCCCGAAATCTACAGCTGTATCGGCTGTAACGCTTGTACAAACGCTTGTACACAGAGCCTCAACGTTATGCAGTACATTGCATACGCTCAGAGAGGCGAGTTTGAGAAGTGCGCAGAAGAATCCTTTGACTGCGTAGCTTGCGGATGCTGCTCTGTAAGATGCCCCGCAGGTATTTCTCATCCTATGGTTGGTCTTCTCGCAAGAAGACTCACAGGTAAGTATATCGCTCCCGAAACAAAGCATCTTAAGGACAGAGTTGACGAGATCAACCACGGTCAGTACGATGAGCTTATAGAGCAGATCATGCAGAAGCCCATCACAGAGATGCAGGAGCTCTACAACACAAGAGAAATTGAGAAATAAGGAGGGATAGACGTGTTTACACCTGAAATGCTTGAATCTGTTAAAAAAGTTGAGGCGACCAGAGCTGCCAGAATGCAGACAGAGCCCAGACGTATGACAGCAGAAGAGAAGGATACCCTTCTTAAAGCTTTCCATCCTGACTACAGAGCAGATGGATTTGCAGAAATCAAAATCGGTTCCAATAAGGGCGAAAAGGCTCCTCTTGAGCTTGCTCAGCTCCTTAATTCCAATTCCCGTATCCTCGGCGTTGATATTGATCTTAATAATGTTGATTACTACGTTTACGTTCTTGTAATCGGTGGCGGCGGTGCAGGCGCATCTGCTGCAATCGAAGCTGATAACGCAGGCGCTAACGTTATGATCGTAACAAAGCTCCGTATCGGCGACGCTAACACAATGATGGCTGAAGGCGGTATCCAGGCTGCTGATAAGCCCAACGACTCCCCCGTTCAGCACTATCTTGATGCTTTCGGCGGCGGTCACTTCGCTGCAAGACCCGAACTTCTTCGCCGTCTCGTAATGGAAGCTCCCGATGCTATCAAGTGGCTCAACGAGCTTGGCGTTATGTTCGATAAGGACGAAGACGGTAACATGGTTACAACTCACGGCGGCGGAACATCCAGAAAGAGAATGCACGCAGCAAAGGACTATTCCGGTGCTGAGATCATGAGAACTCTCCGTGATGAAGTTATCAACCGCGGTATTCCCGTTGTTGACTTCACAAGCGCAGTTGAACTTATCAAAGATGATCGTGGCCAGGTTGCAGGTGCTGTTCTTCTTAATATGGAAACAGATGAGTATCTCGTAGCTAAAGCTAAAACTGTTATCATCGCAACAGGCGGTGCCGGCAGACTTCACTACCAGAACTTCCCCACATCTAACCACTACGGCGCAACAGCAGACGGTCTTGTAATGGGTTACCGTGCAGGCGCACCTCTGCTTTATCAGGATACAATCCAGTATCACCCCACAGGTGTTGCATTCCCCAGCCAGATCTTCGGCGCGCTTGTAACAGAGAAGGTTCGTTCTCTCGGTGCAATGCTGGTTAACGTTGACGGCGAAGCATTCATGCATCCCCTTGAAACAAGAGACGTTTCCGCTGCTTCCATCATCCGCGAGTGTAAGGAAAGAGGCAAGGGCGTTGAAACTCCTCTCGGACAGGGTATCTGGCTTGACACACCTATGATCGAGCTCATCGGCGGAGAGGGCACAATCGAAAAGAGAATCCCCGCAATGCTCCGTATGTACCTTAACTACGGCATTGATATGCGTAAGGTTCCGATCCTTATCTACCCCACTCTCCACTACCAGAACGGTGGTCTTGAGATCGGTGGCGAAGGCTTCACAAAGACAATTCCCAACCTGCTGGTTGCAGGTGAAGCAGTTGGTGGTATCCACGGCCGTAACAGACTTATGGGTAACTCTCTGCTTGATATCATCGTATTTGGTCGTAACGCAGGTAAGGCAGCAGCTGCAAAGGCTAAGGACGTTGAGCTTGGCGAAATGAACCTTGATCACATTAAGGCTTATGCTGACGAGCTTGAGGCTGCAGGCGTTGCAACAGGCGACGTTTCACCTCTCCTTCTTCCTAAGTATGCAAGAAAAGGCAGATAATAAGAGGTAGAGAAAAATGCGTGAAATTAATGTTAATCTTATAACAGATGTTGTTGAAAAGCTTTGCATCGAAGCAAACGTACATCTTCCTTCCGACGTAAAGTGCGCGATCAAGAATTGCCGCGCTTGCGAGGATGGCGATATCGCTTGCGGCGTGCTTGATAACATCATTGAAAATTTTGAGATTGCTGATAACGAATGCGTGCCGATCTGTCAGGATACAGGTATGGCTTGCGTGTTCCTTGAAATCGGTCAGGATGTTCACCTCGTAGGCGGCGACCTGAGAGAAGCTGTAGACGAAGGCGTTCGCCGTGGCTACACAAACGGCTATCTCCGTAAGAGCGTTGTTGCAGACCCTGTTCGCCGTGGCAACACAGGCGATAACACACCTGCTATGCTTTATACTGAGATCGTTCCCGGCGAAAACGTGAAGATCACTGTTGGCCCCAAGGGCTTCGGCAGCGAAAATATGAGCCAGATCCGTATGTTCAAGCCTTCCGCAGGTCTTCAGGGTATCAAGGATTTCATCCTTGAAGCTGTTGAAACTGCAGGCCCCAACCCCTGTCCTCCTATGGTAGTAGGCGTTGGTATCGGCGGAACATTCGATAAAGCTGCTCTCCTTGCAAAGAAGGCGCTTATGCGTCCTCTTGACAGCGAAAATCCCGATCCCTTCTATGCAGATCTTGAAAAGGAAATGCTTGAAAAGATCAACCAGCTTGGTATCGGACCTCAGGGCTTCGGCGGTAAGACAACAGCAATCGGTCTTAACATCGAAACTCTTCCCACACACATCGCAGGTATGCCTTGTGCAATCAACATCAACTGCCATGTAACACGCCATAAGTCGGAGGTGCTCTGATGGAAAAGCGTATAACACTTCCTCTCACAGAGGAACTTGCTAAAACTCTTAAGGCAGGCGATTCCGTTCTGCTCACAGGTACGATCTATACATCCCGTGATGCAGGCCATAAGAGAATGTGCGAAGCACTTGCTCGCGGCGAGGAGCTTCCCTTTGATCCTAAGGATGCAACTATCTACTACGTAGGTCCCACACCTGCTAAGCCCGGCGCAGTTATCGGTTCTGCAGGCCCCACAACAAGCGGCCGTATGGATGCTTATGCTCCCACAATGATGAGCGTTGGCGCAAGAGGTATGATCGGTAAGGGCGCTCGCCTTCCCGAAGTTGTTGAAGCAATGAAAAAGTATAGCGGCGTTTATTTCGGCGCTATCGGTGGCGCAGGCGCGCTTCTTGCAAAGTGCATCAAGTCTGCTGAACTCATCGCTTATGAAGATCTGGGCGCAGAAGCACTGAGAAAGCTCTATGTTGAAGATATGCCCCTCGTTGTTATTATCGACAGCGAAGGCAATAACCTCTATGAAGAGGGCAGAGCTGCATATCTTGCAAAGCAGGGCAAATAAGCGGTTAAGACGCGGTTAAGAAACAGTAATTAAAGGAATTTTTATCAAAAAAACAATAAAAACAACAAGAGGCGGTACTAAAATACCGCCTCAAGTTGCGAGCAAATAAAAGGTGTTTTTATGAATTTTACATTTTCTGCAGCAACGGGCGTTCCTTTCTTTATGATCTGCCTGTTCGGCATTCTCGCGGTTGGATATCTTCTCGGCAGAATAACAATCAAGGGTATTTCGCTTGGCAGCGCCGGCGTATTTATTATGGCTCTTCTTTTCGGCGCATTTTTGTATAACGATATGGGCGCGGCAGTTCCCAATGCGGCTGACGCTCTCAAAATCATTGAAAACCTCGGACTTATGTTTTTCGTAACTGCAGTTGGCTTCATTGCAGGCCCCAGCTTCGTTGCAAACTTCAAAAAGAACTTTAAGAGCTATGTTCTTCTTGGTGTAATTATTATCATTGCAGGCGCAGCAGGCTGCGTGGGCTGTATCCACGTTGAAAGACTTATCAGCGGAATTCCTGCTGAAGAGTATGGCGAGCTGACAGCAACAATGGTTGGAGTTCTTGCAGGCTCCCTCACATCAACACCCGCATTCTCTGCATCTAAGGGCGCTGTTTCTGAGTCTCTTCAGGACGCAGTTTCCGCAGGTTATGCTATTGCATATCTCTTCGGCGTTGTGGGAGTTGTTCTTTTTGTTCAGCTTATTCCTAAGCTCACAAAAGCAAATGTAGCCGAGGAAAGAAGCAAAATCGCTGCGATTGACACAGGCAAAAGCGGCGCTTCTGAAAAGAAGCTCATTGAAATGGACGATTTTGGCCTTATGCCCCTTGCGCTTGCAATCGTAATCGGAATTGTGGTAGGAAGCCTTAAATTCGGCAATTTCTCTCTCACAACAACAGGCGGTTGCCTACTTGCAGGTCTTGTATTTGGTCATTTCGGCCACATTGGTCCCGTCAGCATTATGCCAAAGGCTACAACGCTTAAGGCGCTTCGCGAGCTTGGTCTTGTATTCTTCCTTGCAGGCGCAGGTGTAAAGGGTGGCTCCAGCTTTGTTGCATATTTCAAGCCCATCTACTTTGTTTACGGTATTGTTATCACTCTTGTACCTATGGTAATCGGCTTCCTTTTTGCAAAATATGTTCTCAAACTGCCCCTTTTCAATAACCTTGGTTCTCTCACAGGCGGTATGACATCAACTCCCGCTTTGGGAACACTTATTAACGTAGCAGGCACAGAGGACGTTGCAAACGCATACGCAGCAACATATCCCGTTGCGCTCATTGCGGTTGTTCTCGCATCCCAGCTGATCATAATGTTCTTCTCATAAAGAAACTAATAGAAAAAGGAACTCCATTGGAGTTCCTTTTTTTTAGCCTTCCCCAGCGGGGAAGGGGGACCGCTTGCGGTGGATGAGGAGAGCCAGGCAGACTTCTTTAAAATATAATACGCGAAAGATAGATTAAGATTTTGAAACGTACAAAATATATGTACTTTTATAGCAATAATTTACACAAACAAAAATATATGATACAATAAATAAAAAAGTATTGACAATATTACTATTTAGTAATATACTATATAGTATAAAGGAGGGCTTATGAAATCAAATGCAGGTTTCCTTAACTCACAAAATACACATTTAGGGAACAGAATATTTGAAAAAATGTTGAAAGATAGCGGAATAGATGCTTTCAGTGGTGCACAAGGCAGAATTATGTATGTTTTGTGGGAAAACGGAACACTAAGTGTGTCGCAAGTATGTAAGCTTACCTCTCTTGCCAATTCAACTATGACAGTTATGTTAGACCAAATGGAGGTTCGCGGTCTGATAAACAGAACTCGTAATGAAAGAAACAGAAAACAGATCCTTGTTTCACTTACTGACACTGCAAGATTGTATAAAAAGGAATATGATTATATTTCAGAAAAAATGAACAATCTTACCTACAAAGGTTTTTCTCAGGAAGAACTTATGATGTATGAAAATATGCTTATACGAATTAAAAAGAATTTAGAAGATTACATTGAAAACGGAGAAAATAATGACTGAACTCAATTATGATGAATACAAAAGTGGTTTTTTAGATAGCTTAAATGAATGTACACGAATAGTTTTGGCCACTTGTGCTGACAATATTGTAACGACAAGAGTTGTTTGTCCGATTTTAGCAGAGGATAGCATAATGTTTTCCACAGGTATTAATAGTTTTAAATGTCAACAAATGAAAGCCAATCCCAAAGTTGCATTTTCATTAGGTGATTTTAATATAGAGGCTGATGCTCAGTTTTATGGACATCCGTCAACTCACCCTTATTTTCCTGCTGAGTATAGCAAAAAATATCCTCATCTTGGGGAAATCTATGAAAGTTCTCCTGATGATGTGCTTGTAATCTGCAAAATAAATAAAGTCAATGTTTATGCGTTTGTTGGAAAAGCCTGTAAAGATATTATTGATTTTGAAACTAAAAATGCATATAGAATAGAGCTGTAAACTGCTCTCCTCATCCACCGCAAGCGGTCCCCCTTCCCCGCTGGGGAAGGCTTAAAAAAGGAACTCCATTGGAGTTCCTTTTTTTGTTGCATATATTTGGAGGACCTTTTAAGGAAAGGTTACCCCAAGCCCGCCCTAAACCTTTTCGCAGAAAATCATTTTCCCATCCCTCATTAAGAGGGGCAGGAAAATGATCCTGTGCAAAGAGGTTTTGAGGGGGTTCGGGGGAAGCTTTCCCTTAAAAAGTTCCCCCGATTATTATACAATCATTCAAGCTCAAATGCGCCTGTATAGAGCTGGTAGTATTTACCCTTCTGGGCGATGAGGTCGTCGTGGCTGCCGCGTTCAATAATGTGACCGTGGTCAAGCACCATTATAACGTCGGAGTTGCGAACAGTGGATAGTCTGTGCGCAATAACGAAAACTGTTCTGCCGTGCATAAGGGCGTCCATACCCTTTGAAACGATTGCCTCAGTTCTTGTGTCAATAGAAGACGTTGCTTCGTCAAGGATCATAACGGGGGGATCGGCAACTGCTGCTCTTGCAATGGAAATAAGCTGTCTTTGTCCCTGAGAGAGATTGGCTCCGTTTCCTGAAAGAACCGTGTTATATCCCTCGGGCAGTCGTCTGATAAAGTCATCAGCTCCGGCAAGAAGCGCTGCTTTGATACATTCTTCGTCTGTTGCGCCCAGGTTACCGTAGCGGATATTATCCATAACAGTTCCCGTAAACAGATTTGTTTCCTGAAGAACGAGTCCGAGAGAACGGCGAAGGTCGGATTTCTTTATTTTATTGATATTGATTCCGTCGTATCTGATCTTTCCGTCTGCAATATCGTAGAAGCGGTTTATAAGGTTTGTGATAGTGGTTTTTCCTGCGCCCGTTGCGCCAACGAAGGCAACCTTTTGTCCCGGTTCGGCGTAAAGGGTGATATTATGGAGAACGGTCTTATCCTCTGTATATCCGAAATCCACATCATCAAGAACAACGTGTCCGCGAAGGAGAGTGTAGGTAACGCTTCCGTCTGCGGTGTGGGGATGCTTCCATGCCCACGTGCCTGTATGGGTATCGCTTTCGTGAATATTTCCGTTTTCATCAACCGTGCAGTTAACGAGAGTAACGTAACCCTTGTCCTCCTCTTTTTCGGTATCCATCATTTCAAAAATACGTTCAGCACCTGCAAGCGCCATTGCAACGTGGTTTATCTGCTGAGAGAACTGGTTGACGTTGCTTGTGAACTGCTTTGTCATATTAAGGAAGGGAATAACTATATCAATTGTGAGGATTCCAAATCCGCCTGCAAGGAGCGTTCTGAAGCTCAGGTTGGGAACGTTGGAAAGAAGGAGAATACCGCCCACGGTTGCGATAACAACGTATAGGATATTACCGATGTTCATAACAATGGGGCCAAGGCAGTTTGCATAAGCATTTGCTCTGAAGCTGTCTTCAAATAGCTGGTCGTTTATGGTGTCAAAGTCAGCTTTGCATTTTTCTTCGTGGCAGAAAACCTTAACAACCTTCTGGCCGTTCATCATTTCCTGAACGAAGCCTTCCGTTTTACCGAGAGCCTTCTGCTGACGAACGAAATATTTTGCGCTTCCGCCGCCGATGGTTTTAGAAACTGTGAACATCAGCACAACTCCCAAAAGCACTATCAAGGTCATCCAGAAGCTGAAGCTGAGCATAATGCACATAACGACAACAACGATTATGGACGTTTGAAGCACCGAAGGCAAAGCCTGGGATATAAGCTGACGGATAGTGTCAATATCGTTTGTGTAGTGGCTCATTATATCGCCGTGCTTATGAGTGTCGAAATATTTGATGGGAAGATTCTGCATCTTTTCAAACATTGCGCATCTCAGCTTATTGAGAAAGCCCTGAGTGATATAAGCCATAAGCTGAGTCTGGAGAGTGATGGCGATGATGGCGATCACGTAAATGCCAACGAGGATAAGCACCTTGGGAATGATAACCTTTGAAGCTGCTTCCCAGTCACCTGTTTTATACCAAATTTCGATGTCAGCGATTATCTGCTGTTGGAATATTGCGGGGATTGCCGAAACACCTGCTGAGAAAATGATGCACAGGAGGGTGAGAGGCATCAAAACGGGGTAGTAGCTGAAAAGCAGTTTAATAACGCGTTTCAGCGTACCAAAGTTCATTTTTCTGGGAGGACCCATAGGGCGTTTTCCGCCGGGGCCGCCGTTCATAGGCTGTTTCACTCTTCGTCGCCTCCCTTCGTCTGCTGCTGGTGTATTTCACTGTAGATATCGCTTGATTTAAGCAGCTCTTCGTGAGTTCCGCTGTGGGTGATTCTACCGCCGTCCATAACGATTATAAGGTCGGCATCTTCAACAGAGGAAATACGTTGCGCTATAATGATCTTTGTAGTTTCGGGAATATATTCTTTGAATCCGCGTCGGATGAGGGCGTCTGTTTTTGTATCAACCGCGCTTGTGGAGTCGTCGAGGATAAGTATCTTAGGCTTTTTGAGAAGAGCTCTTGCAATACATAGACGCTGTTTTTGTCCGCCGGAAACGTTTGTGCCGCCCTGCTCAATATACGTGTCATAGCCTTCGGGGAAGGTTTTGATAAAGTCGTGCGCCTGAGCAAGCTTGCAGGCTTCAATTATTTCTTCGTCCGTGGCGTTTTCATTGCCCCAACGGAGATTTTCTTTTATAGTTCCTGAGAAAAGAAGATTTTTCTGCAGAACCATTGCAACGCTTGAACGGAGTGTTTCGATATCGTAATCGCGGACGTCAACTCCGCCAACCTTGATGCTGCCTGCGCTGACGTCGTAAAGACGGAGAATAAGCTGAACAAGCGAGGATTTGCCAACGCCTGTGCCGCCTATAATACCAACTGTCATGCCCGATTTAATATTGATATTGATATTGTCAAGGGCATTTCGTTCTGCCTTTTCAAAGTATTTGAAATCAACGTCAGTGAAGCTGACAGAACCGTCTGCAACGCTTGTAACGGGATTTTCGGGATTATGGAGAGTGGGAACCTCATCAAGCACCTGACAGATTCGCTTCATGGATTCTGATGACATTGTGAGCATAACGTATATCATAGAAACCATCATAAGTGACATCAGAATCTGCATACCGTAGGTCAGCATTGCAGATATCTGACCGATATCAATAACCTGTCCCATATGCTCTATTGTCAGCTTTGAGCCAACGATGAGAACGAACACCATATTGAAATACATGCAGAACTGCATAATGGGTGTGTTGAAAGCAACGATACGTTCAGCTTTTGTAAAATCGCCGCAGATATCGTCTGCTGCGCGGCTGAACTTTTCTTTTTCGTGATCTTCTCTTGAGAAGCCTTTAACGACTCTCATTGCGCGAACGTTTTCTTCAATGGATTCGTTAAGTTTATCGTATTTTTTGAAAACTCTGCGGAATGCAGGCATTGCGTGGCGGCTGATCATCAAAAGTCCGAAAACGAGAACGGGAACAACAACCACAAATGTCATTGCAAGGCTTCCGCCCATAATGAACGCCATAATAATTGCGAAGATAAACATAAGGGGACTGCGCACTGCCGTTCTTATAACCATCATATATGCCATCTGAGTGTTTGATATATCGGTTGTAAGTCTTGTAACAAGGGATGAGGTTGAAAACTTATCAATATTTGTAAAAGAATAAGTCTGGATGCGGCTGAAAATATCGTGGCGCAGATTTCTTGCAAAGCCTGCAGAGGCTTTAGCGCTGGTATATCCTGCAACACCGCCGCAGGTGAGAGAGAGGATCGCCATTATAACAAGGATAACACCGGTCACTATAACGTTTTTGATATCATCTCCCGCTTTGATTCTGTTAACGAGATTAGCGGTTATAAAAGGAATAAGACATTCTATCACAACTTCGCCAACCATAAAAAGAATTGTGATAATAGTGGGCAGCTTGAATTCTCTGATGCTGCCTGCTAATTTTTTTATCATTTTGAGCTGTATCTCCTTTCTGAAGTTATATTTCCAAAGCTTCCTTCAGATTTGCTTTGATCTTGTTTGTGAGAGCATAGAAGCATTGCTTCTCTTCATCAGTGAGGCCTTTTTGCATAACCTCTTCAAGCATTATGCGATCATCGCGCATAAGAGCGTGCAGTTCTCTTGCTCGCTCTGTCATAACGATTTTTTTGAGCCTTGCATCTCCCCGAACGTTGTGTCGTTCAATGAGGCCTTTCTGCTCCATAAGGGAGAGCACCTTTGAAACGGTTGAACGGGTGGTGCAGAAATTCTTTTCTATATCTTTCTGGTAAACGTCGCGGTTTTCTTCCTCAGCTTCTGCGAGAAAGCGGAGTATCCATCCGTTAGAGCCTGTTGCATCATCGATTTTTTTCTTGTTTGAGCGTTTGTCAATAAGGCGCATGGTCAAATTGCTCAGGATACGGATTTCCAGACCAACGGTTGTTTCCTTCGGTTCTTCCATGGGAGGAAGCGGCGGTTTTTTCATAATACCTCCTTTGAATTGTTTCATATCCAACAGTTTGATATGCTACATTTTACCACTATTATCGAATATGTTCAAGTCGTTTCATAGTCTTTTAACAATTATTAAAAATCTGTTCAACTTTTATATTATCTTAGCATATATTTATTGTGTCGGATATTTTTGAGGGGGCGGAGTGATGAAAAGTGAAAAGCTCAGATGGATAGCAACTTCAACAGCAGTTTCCGGAGCCATATGTTTTTGTATAATGTGCTTTTTTGTTGAAGGCGACAAAACTTATGCAAATGCAGAAAATATATATTACGGAGGGGTAATTTCTACAAATGCAGAAATTATAGACCCCCCGTCAACACTTGAAAAACTACGATTTGATGATTCCGTTTGGGGAAGGCTTGCAGCTTTTATGCAAAGCATTTTTGATGAGTGGCAGCGCTGATAATTTTTGCATTTCTCATTTTTTGCTCAGGCGATCCACTATCATTGATATCAGCTGTACTTTGCCACGAAGCAGGGCACGTATTGGCGGCATGGCTCATAGCAAAAGAACTGCCGCAAATTTCATTCAGTATAGCAGGAATGAGACTTTCATACATAGGGCTCAGCAAACCTTCCGAGCAAATAACAGTCAGTGCGGCCGGGCCGTTTGCCAGCATACTTTTGGGACTTATGTTTTTTGATAGCAGAAGCTTTTCGCTTTTTTCTCTGGGACTTGGAATAGTAAACCTGCTACCTGCCGCCTGCCTTGACGGAGGCGGAATTTTGCGCGCAGCAACGGAAAAGTTTTTTCTTCCACAAGCTGCGTATAAGCTGTGCCGCGCCGTGTCGATTGTAACAATAATGCTTGTATTCATTCTTGATTGCGCGGTACAGCTTAAATACGGCACCAATATGTCTCTTGCCATAATAACGGTTTATCTGGTTTATCGCACGGTTGGATAGAGAAGATGAAATATAAAATTGGGATGATTATAAGTTGGGTAATAGGTTGACTGATAAACGATAATTTATGTTACCCAAAGCACTCCCCAGCGGGGAGGGGGGACCGCCGCAGCGGTGGGTGAGGAGAAAAAT
>JAGAPL010000143.1 GCA_017623255.1 Clostridia bacterium | reverse complement strand
GTTATCTTTTATATAACAACCAAGGAGTCTATTATGAAAAACTCAAAAATAAATAGAGACCTGCTGAAAAGCGTTGCTATAGGAATGAAAAGGGATTTTGAGCGTTTTAATAAAACAAAAGCTAAAAATGGCGAAATGCCTGTAAGCTTTTTTAGCTTCGCCGATAAATATATGAACTATCGCAGCTCTCTTACCAAAAAGGGCATCATTATAGGCGTTATTATTTCTCTTGCTCTTGCTCTTGCTCTTTCATTCGTTACTTTAGGTATTCCCGAATCTGTTGCTCAATGGGTTATTAATGCTGTTCTCATAGCTATTGCATTGTTCTTTTCCTACCTCTCATACGAAGAATCAGAAAAAATGATTGCGGATGCCGCTAAAAAAATTATCACCGTTTGTAAAGATAAAAATATCGACATTTACAACTATATAGAAAACGAATATTGGAAAAAATAAACTATACTTTTGTTGATATTCTGTTTTTAAAATAAAAAGGAGCCATAATGGCTCCTTTCTTCTTTATCAATAAGTAGGTGTGTTGAGTTTCCACTGATCATTTTCATAAACCAAGTTGATAGTCAATTCTTTATCCTCTTTTCCATCAACAAGGGATTGAATTTTGATAGTTGCCATATTTCTCACACACTTTTCCACAACAATTGTGGAAAAGTCGTAAGTTCTGTTGAGTGTTGCTCCTGTTTCTTTTATTTCCTTAAGCATAGTTAATTTATCGGTGTAATCATCCATAAATCTTGCATAGGAAACGCTCTCTCTGTCTTCAGTTGAAAGACCTTCGAAAGCCAAAACATAAAGATGCTCACAATAATCGGATGCATATACCTCAGCTGTTGCCTTTTTTATATCTTCAACTGTGGCAAATCCGCAAGAAGGATCAACTATTGCATAGTTTGAAGAAAATCCAAGGCTATCTTCATCTGTTATGGGAAGTCCCTTACCGTAATAAATCTCATTTATCACATAGGACTTTTCAATAAGCTCTTTTGCAGCCTCAATTATTTCCTCATCGCTATGTGAACTACAGGAAACAAGAGAAAACATCATCAAAACTGAGAGAAAAATCAAGATGATTTTTTTAATCATATTATTCCTCCGCAACTGCTTCTGCATTTTCAACAGCTTCTGAAGCTTCTTCTTCAGTTTCTTCTTCCTCTGCCTTTTCGCTGGTTGTGAAGTTTACGAGGCTTGCTTCTTCAGAAAGGCGCATAACAATAACACCGGATGCAGTTCTGCTGTATACGGGGATACCTTCTGCAGGAGTTCTGATGATAGTTCCCGTATCTGTGATAAGAAGAAGGTCATCGTTATCATTAACCATAGAAATACCGCAAAGCTTACCTGTTTTTTCAGTTACGTTCTGGCAGATAACGCCCTGGATACCTCTGCCCTTGGCATCAAACTGACTTGCGTGAACTCTCTTACCGTATCCGCGTTCTGTTATGAACACAAGCTGATTTTCAGCCTGCCACTCTTCATTATTTTCAATGATAGCAGCTCCGCAAACATAATCGTCATCACGGAGGCGGATGCCTCTTACGCCTCTTGCTGTTCTTCCAACAACAGTTACCTTATCTTCGTTAAATCTTGCTGCAATACCGTTATGAGTTGCAATAATAATATCGCTTTCTCCCTTTGTTCTTGCAACAAACACAAGCTTATCACCTTCATCAAGGTTAATTGCTATCTTACCGCCCTTACGCTGATATGCATATTCTGAAATGGGCGTTCTCTTGATAACACCGTTACGGGTTACCATTACAAGATAATCGTCCCCTTCAAAATTATCAACTGAAAGAATAGCCGTGAGCTTTTCATCATCCTGAAGATCAATAACGTTAACGATATTAGTACCCTTAGCTGTTCTTGATGCTTCGGGGATCATATATGCTTTTCTCACCTGAACCTTGCCGTTATCGGTAAACATCATCAGATGTGAATGGCTGTCTACTGTTACAACGTTTTCAACGTAGTCGTCTTCTTTACTTGTCATTCCGATGATACCCTTACCGCCTCTTTTCTGAGCAGTATAAGTATCATCAGGCTGACGCTTGATATAGCCTGCATGGCTCATTGTGATAACGCACTTATGACGCTCAATAAGGTCTTCAAGAAGGATCTCATCCTGAGCCTCAACAATTTCAGTTTTTCTATCATCCGCGAACTTACGTTTGATTTCAAGCATTTCGTCCCTGATAATAGCCTTAACCTTATTCATATCTGCAAGAATGGAACGAAGCTCAACAACGAGAGCGCTGATTTCAGCCAGCTTTGTTTCGATCTTCTGTCTTTCAAGGCCTGAGAGACGACCGAGAGGCATAGAAACTATTGCCTGAGCCTGTTCATCGGAAAGGCCTGCATTTTCGCTTGCGGCAAATTCTACAAGACCGTCATGAGTGTCAAGGTCAAGATTACTCGTTCCGTCACCCTTGAAGCGCGCTTTCAGGTTTTCCTTAGCTGTTGCTGTGTCAGCAGATGCTCTGATAATGCTGATAACCTCATCAATATTATCAATTGCAAGCTTATAACCTTCGTAAAGGTGAGCCTCCTTAAGAGCTTTCTTTAACTCAAACTGAGTTCTTCTGACAATAACGCTTTCCTGATGGGAAATATACTGGTTAAGGATATCCTTCAGCCCAAGCACCTTAGGCTCGCCGTTTGTGAGAGCAAGCATATTCATAGCGCATGTGTCCTGAAGCTGACTGTATTTATAAAGCTGATTGAGAATGATCTGGCAATTTGCATCGCGGCGGCATTCAATAACGATTCTCATACCGTTACGGCCGGATTCGTCCCAGATATTTGTTATTCCTTCAACTCTCTTTTCCTTAACGAGATCGGCAATTGAAGCAACGAGCATAGCCTTATTAACCATATAAGGAATCTCAGTTACCACGATTCTGTGCTTTTCTTCTTCAATTGTTGCGTTTGCGCGCACCATAACGCGACCGCGGCCTGTCATATAAGCTTCGTAAATACCCGCTGTGCCGTAAATAGTTGCGCCCGTGGGAAAATCAGGTCCCTTGATGAACTTCATAAGCTCGGGAACTGTTGCCTCGGGATTTTCCATAAGATAGATAGTTCCGTCAATAACCTCTCCAAGATTGTGGGGAGGAATATTCGTTGCCATACCAACGGCAATACCAACAGAACCGTTTACAAGAAGGTTGGGAAAACGGGAAGGAAGAACTGAGGGCTCTCTTCTTCTGTTATCGAAGTTGGGAACCATTGTTACCACATCTTTTTCGATATCGCGCATCAGTTCGTCTGAAATCTTCGCCATTCTTGCTTCAGTATATCGGTAAGCAGCTGCGCCGTCACCGTCGATAGAACCGAAGTTACCGTGACCTTCTACAAGAGGATATCTATATGAGAAATCCTGAGCCATTCTTACCATCGTTCCGTAAACTGCAGCGTCACCGTGAGGATGGTAACGACCAAGCACGTCACCAACAGTTGTTGCTGACTTACGGAAGGGTTTATCATGGGTGAGGTTATCCTCATACATTGCATAGAGAATTCTTCTCTGGCCGGGTTTCATACCGTCGCGAACGTCGGGAAGCGCACGGCTGACAATTACAGACATAGAATATTCAAGGAAAGACTTACGCACTTCCTTTTCCATATTTATGGGAATTATTTTCTGTTCTGCAAATTCAATATTTCTTTTTTCTTCGCTCACTTTTGTTTTACCCCATTTACTACTTTTCGGACAAATAAGCCGTTGTTTCTGCCGCTGCTTTTATAAGCGCCATTTCACAATCGCCGTCCTTAACTATTATCTCTCTTATAAAGGATGCAAGAAAACTATCTCCTGCTCCCTTAAAGCTTTTTATATTACCTTTTACTGCATCGCACATAAAGCTTCCGTCGGGACCGGCATACACCGCTCCGTCAACGTCAAGTGTGCAAAGCACGGCTGTTTCTTCATTTCTGAAAAATTCAAGGCAAGCTTTAACCGCATCAATACGGACATCCTCGCCGTTTCCTGAAAGATCAGCTCCCGTTAACTCCTCAAGCTCACGTCTGTTTGGCTTTATAAGATCGGGAGTTGCCTTGAGACCTGTTTTCAGAGCTTCTCCGTCGCAATCAAGCACAACCAGTGCGCCGCTGTTGCGTCCTATAGTGCACAGCTTTTTATAAACTGACGCATCAACTCCCGTGGGGAGACTTCCTGAAATTATAAGTATCTTTTTATCAGGACAGTTCAACTCACTTTTAAGAACACCAACAAGCTCTTTTATTTTTTCTTCGGGAACAGGGGAACCTTTTTCGTTTATTTCAGTTGCTGCGCCTTCGCTGTCAAGAATTGCAACGTTACGTCTCAGTTTTCCCTCGCATTTTACCGCCCAGACTGAAAGGCCTTCACGTCTCAGAGCTTCTTCCATTCTATCTCCGTCATCTCCAAAAGAAAACGTGAGAATGAGAGATTCTGTTCCAAGAGTTTTAAGTCTTCTTGAAACGTTGATACCCTTTCCGCTATAGCGAAGCTCGCCCATATCAACGCGGTTCAATTCACCCGCTTTAAAAGGGGAAGACATGTTATAGCTTACATCAATGCAGGGATTGAGTGTTACTGTTATGATCTTCATATTATGCGTCTATATTTTCTGCGTACTTAGCGTTCTTTTCAATAAACTCACGTCTGGGTTCAACTTTATCACCCATAAGAAGTGAGAACACTTCATCGCACATCATTGCATCCTGGATATCAACTCGAAGCAGTGTTCTTCTTTCGGGGTCCATAGTTGTTTCCCAAAGCTGCTCGGGGTCCATTTCACCAAGACCTTTATATCTGTCAGCCTCAGCGTTTCCGCCAAGCTCTTCTATATACTTATCTCTTTCTGCATCGGAAAACGCATATCTTTCCTGCTTGCCCTTATACACCTTATAAAGCGGAGGCTGAGCAAGATAAATATGTCCTTGTTCAATAAGCTGACGCATATGGCGGAAGAAGAAAGTGAGAAGAAGAACTCTGATATGGCTACCGTCTACGTCGGCATCGGCCATGATAATGATCTTACCGTAGCGAAGCTTTTCTATATCAAAATCTTCTCCTATACCGCAACCAAGCGCCTGAATAATAGGAATAAGTGACTGATTTCCGTAAACTTTATCGAGTCGGGATTTTTCTACGTTGAGAACCTTACCGCGAAGAGGAAGAACAGCCTGATAAATACTGTCCTTTGCCTGCTTTGCACTACCTCCCGCAGAGTCTCCCTCTACGAGATACAGCTCTGTGAGCTCAGCTCTCTTTTCCTGACAGTCTGCAAGCTTACCGGGAAGAGTTGAGCCTTCAAGGGCACCTTTTCTTCTTGTAAGCTCTCTTGCCTTTCTGGCCGCTTCTCTGGCTCTGTTTGCAGCTAAAGATTTTTCAATGATAAGTTTACCAACCGAGGGGTTTTCATCGAAAAATTCGGCTAATTTCGTTGTTACAATGCTATCAACGATGCTTCTTACTTCGCTGTTACCCAGTTTTGCCTTTGTCTGGCTTTCAAACTGAGCATCGGGAAGCTTAACTGATACAACCGCGCAAAGACCTTCTCTGCAGTCTTCACCGGAAAGATTCTTGTCGCTTTCCTTAAGCGCGCCGCTTTTTCTGCCGTAGTCGTTAATAACTCTTGTAAGAGCTGTTTTAAAGCCTATCTCATGAGTACCGCCGTCGATTGTGGACATATTATTTGCAAAGGTTACGATAGTGTCGTTATAGCTATCGTTATACTGCATTGCAACCTCTGCCGTAATATCTCCCTTCTGAGCCTTCATATAGATAGGCTGTGGATGTATAAGCTCAACGTGGCGATGAGCATTGAGATACTCAACAAAGGAACAGATGCCGCCCTCATAGCAAAGGTCAGCTTCTATCTTATTTCCTTCGTCATCCAGTCCGCCGTTTCTTTCGTCTTTTATTGTGATATTGATTCCTGCGTTAAGGAAGCACTGCTCACGCAGACGATTAAGAAGCACGTTATAATCAAATCTTACGTCTTCAAAAATTGTTGCATCGGGCATAAAACGAACGTAAAGTCCATGCTCATCTCCGCAATCACCTTCGCATTTAAAGGGACGGACGGTTTTACCCTGTTCAAAACGCATTGTATATCTTTTGCCCTCATAGCAGTTATCAACTTCCATCCATTCTGAAAGAGCGTTAACAACAGACGCGCCAACGCCGTGAAGACCGCCGGAAATTTTATATCCTTCTCCGCCGAACTTACCGCCGGCATGGAGAATTGTGAATACAACTTCAAGAGTGGGAATTCCCATCTTCGCGTGCATACCACTGGGAACACCTCGTCCGTTATCCTGAACCGAAACGCTTCCGTCCTCGTGAATTATAACGTCTATTTTATCGCATCGACCTGCCATTGCTTCGTCAATGGAGTTATCAACTATTTCATAAACAAGATGGTGAAGACCGCCAAGTGAGGTTGTACCGATGTACATACCGGGGCGTTTTCTTACCGCTTCAAGTCCCTCAAGCACCTGTATCTGATTTTCATCATATGCCTGTGTAGTTACCTTTTCTTCAGCCATTTTTTTGCCTTTCTTAAATCTTTTTTCGAGAGGAACTTTTGAGGAAAGTTCCTCTCGAGCTCTCTTCAAACCTTTTATACTGTTTTAAAAATTATAATTTCTAAAAATTTCGCCCCGCTTACGCGGGTCACTTTTTTACTTTAATTGAGCTTTATTTTCTTCGCCGCCATTATGGCGGCGTTTTTTATTTTTCCTATAATATCGTTTTTATTAAAATCCACAATGGATTTTAATTGATTGCTATTTTTCCTCTTTTCACAAGAATCTGCGAAGCAAGAGTTGAAAATATGACCTTTTCTCCTTTTTTTCCTTTTACGAGGATAAAGGATTTTGGAAGACCATCTCCTGCGATACAGGTTTCTCCTTTTTTCTCAGCTTTTCTGAGAAAATTTTTCATAGTCTCCTCTGTGTTCATATTATCTATATCGAAAATTCCGATTATATCTTTTTTTCGTACAAGTACGTTTCCGCCTGCGTGAAGATACATATTATTTTCCGTTCATTCTCAGAGGCATTACAAAGAGCATATAACGAACCTTCTTCTCTTCATCCTCTTCTCCTCCGTTTGCCCTCTCAATGCATATACCCATAAGTGATCCGTTCATTTTAAAGCAAACTGTTTCTGCATCGTCGCAAGCTTTAAGTGCATCAAGCAGATATCTGCAGTTGAATGCAATCACGAGCTCCTCACCCGTCATAGAAACGGGAATATTCTCATAAACGCTGCCTCCTGTTGAAGCAGATGTGATCTTCAGCTCTTTTTCTTCAAATTCAAGTTTGATATATGTTTTTGCGCTGCTGCCGCCAAGCTTATCTTCTGTTACGATAGAAGCTCTTTCTGCAGCACCCTTAATAGACTCCGTGTTGATATAAGCCATTCTTTCAAACTTTTCGGGAATGATTCTGCGATAGTTGATATATTCACCGTCAATAAGTCTTGAAAAATATGTGAAATCGCCTATCTTGAAGATAACGTGCTTTCTTGCAAGCATAATATCAATGGTATCCTCTGTATCGTGAACCATTTTTAGAATTTCTGTTAAAATCTTTGCAGGAACGATAAAACCGGCTTCAGCTGCGTTTGCATCTACGTCTGTTTCTGCAAGGCCAAGTCTGTTTCCATCGCAACCAACGCATCTGAGTACTCCGCCTTCAACTGAAAAATAAACTCCGTTGAAAATAGGCTTCTGAGCGTTTACTGCAGCTGCAAATGCTGTTTTTGTTACAAGATCTCTGAAAACGTACTGAGGAATTGTATAGCACTTTTCTCCTGCAAGAAGAGGAAGGCTGGGATAGTTATCGCCATGAATAGCGTTTATTTCAAAATATCCTGTTCCGCCTGTGATCTTAACTCTGCTTTTTTCATCTATTTCAATTGTGATATCGCCTGAAGGCATACTTCTTACGATCTGAAGAATGTTCTGGCTGTTTATAATATATTTTCCTTCTTCGATAATGTCTGCGGCAATAGAAGTTCTGAGACCTTTTTCCATATCGTAGGAAGTGATTCTGCACATTCCGTCTTCTTCTCCGGGACATTCAAAAAGAATGCCTTCAATTGTGCTGATTGTGTTTTTTGCAGGAGCAACTGCTGCTGCAGGAGCAAGAGCGCTGAGCAGAACGTCACGATTAAAAATTGCTTTCATATATGAAATCCTTTCGGTTATAGTTAAAATAAAATATATAATAAATATAAAATATAGTAGTAGGGGCTGTTGAAACTGTTGAAAACTTTGTTCAGAGCTTATTTTAAAGGTTTTTTATCTGATTTTTTTCAAAAGTATGCTTTGGAAAATATGTTGAAAAAAATAGGATTTTTTGAGAATAAACAGAGTAGATCTGAAATATGAATTTCAAAAAGTTTTCCAAATTTTGATTTTTTTAAATTATCTCTGTTCAAAACTCAATATTTAGAATTTTTCAGTTATTTTTCAACAATCTTCCAAGCTCGTTGAAATCCTTTATATAAAGGGATTTCAACACCAATTCAACATAGTTTTGAGAGAGGTTTTCAACTGCTTTTGGAAAACTTGTTGAAAACTGATTTTCTGTTGTTGAAATCAGCTTTTTACTTCTGTTATGATCTCGGTTATATCATTTGAAAGCTGATTGTCAGTTTCAAGCAAGCTTTCTATATTTTGAATATTGCTGTGAACAGTTGAATGGTCACGATTCATGAACTTTCCAATCTGAGGAAGTGAAAGATCAAGAATCTGCTTTGCAATATACATAGCAACGTTTCTTGCTGTTTTAATATTTTTCGTTCTTTTCGTTCCGAGAATTTCTTCAACGGTAACGTCGTATTTTCTTGCTGTAACTTCTATTATCTTCTCGATAGTTTCGGTTACGGGCTTATTTTCGTGAAGAAATTCGGGAATAGAGGATTTGACCATTTCAAGAGTTATGGCCTTTCCGCTGAGAAAAGATATAGCTCCGATCTTTTTGATAGCTCCCTCAATTTCACGGATATTTGAATTAAGTCGTTCTGCAAGAAACGTGAGAACGTCAGGCGGAAGCTTGATTTTTGTTTTATCTGCTTTTTTGCTGATAATTGCAAGTCTCAGTTCGTATTCGGGAGGCTGAATATCAACGAGCATACCTTGAGCAAATCTTGTTCGGATTCTTTCGGCCAAAGTGTACATTTCCTTTGGAGGACGGTCGCTTGTGAGAATGATCTGTTTTTTAGCCTCTCTGAGAGTGTCAAAGGTGTGGAAAAATTCAAGCTGAGTTGTTTCTTTACCTGAGATAATCTGAATATCGTCGATAAGGAGCATATCAACTTTTCTGTACTTTTCTCTGAATGTTTCTGTTGTGTGATTTTTTATATGACCGATAAGCTCGTTCATAAAGTCTTCGCACTTAACGCACACAATTGACATTTCGGGGTGCTCACTGTGAACTTTATTTGCTGCAGCATACATAAGGTGAGTTTTACCCAGACCGCTGGGACCATAGATAAACAGAGGATTATAATTATGTTCTCCGCCGGGGTCCTGAGAAACGGATGATGCGCAGGCATGAGCAAAATTATTTGATGTTCCTACAACGAAATTATCAAAAGTGAATTCGGGGTTAAGACCGTGGCACTTTCCTTCTTCTTCAGTTTTGAGTATGGATGCGAAGCCTGCATTTTCATTTTCGTTTTCTTTTCTCGGATCGCATATGATCTCAATTGCAGGACAATATCCCAGAGCGTTTTCAACGCTCTTCTGAATAAATCCGGAAAACTTTTCTCTTATAACCTTACGTTTCGTTTCAGTTGAGGTTGAAAACACTATTCTTTTTTCATCGTGCTTCACAAGGCGAAAATCTGAAAACCATGTTTCATATGCAGCATCGGACATTGTGGAGCTTTCTTCCATCTCAGATTTGATGGTGTTCCATATAAGATTGAGTTCTTCGGAATTATCGAATGCCATTTTATCTCCTAAATTTTTATTACATTATTAATTATATATGCACCATTTATTGTAACATATTTTAAGCGTTATTTCAAGGATTTTTTGTTATTTTGAGTGTCATTTACCTAAAAAATAAAAAAGTTTAAAAAACAGGCTTTAAATGAGCTTAAAAACAAAAAATATGTCCGAAAAACAGAGCTTTTCGGACATATTTTTTATTCGCACAGGTCTTCTTCTTTAAGGGTGTTTACATTGATTCTTCCGTGAACTTTTTCATAGTACTGAACGTTCTGGCGGATCATATGAAGCATATGGTTGTTAAGGTTATTATTTTCTTTGCCTGCAACGTATCTGAGTTTTTTATAAAGATCGCTGTCAAGTCGGACTGTAAATTCGGATTTTTCTTTCATCATCTTTCTCCTGAGGGTGATTTTCTTGTAAATAGTATAACATAAAAATGACCTTTGCGCTATTGTATAAGCAAAAAAAATGTGATAATATAATACTATATATTATTTTTTGGAGATTTACTATGTTAACTGTATCTCACAGTGCCGGAATATCCGGAATCGACGGATTTATCGTTAATATTGAATGTGACGCTCTTTGTGAGCTGCCTTCTTTTGAAATGGTAGGTCTTCCCGATGCGGCGGTTAAAGAATCTAAACAGAGAATACAGGCTGCTGCAGGAAACAGCGGTTTTGCATTTCCTGAAATGGCGATAACTATAAATCTTGCTCCTGCCGATGTTAAAAAAGAAGGCAGCGCTCTTGATCTGGCTCTTTTTTGCGCAATTATGCAGGCAGGCGGAGTTATAAAAAGAGACGTTGATCTTAGCGATAAATGCTTTATAGGAGAGCTTTCTTTTTCCGGTTCTGTTTCTCCTGTTCGCGGAGTTTTGCCTATGGTGCTTGCTTGCCGCGATGCAGGTCTTAAACAGGTTTTTGTTCCGCGTGAAAATATGCTTGAAGCATCAGTTGTCCGTGAAATAGAGGTTTTCGGAGTTTCTAATGTTTCTGAGCTTGTTTATCATCTCAGAGGCGAAAGTCTAATAGAAAAATGTATTCCCGATTCCGTTTCTTTTGATTATATAAGCGGAGCAGGATACGATTTTTCTGAAGTTAAAGGTCAGGAGAGAGCAAAAAGAGCTCTTGAGATAGCGGCGGCAGGTAATCATAATATTCTTCTCATTGGTCCTCCCGGTGCAGGAAAATCAATGCTTTCAAAGAGAATACCCACAATTCTTCCTCCCATGACTTTTGAAGAAAGTCTTGTAACAACAAAGATACATTCTGTTTCAGGTCTTCTTAAGCCCGGTATGAGTCTTGTAAATCAGAGACCTTTCAGAAGCCCTCATCATACAATGAGTGCTCCGGCGCTTGTGGGCGGAGGTAAAAATCCTACTCCCGGTGAAATTTCTATAGCTCATAACGGTGTTCTTTTTCTTGATGAATTACCTGAATTTGCAAAGAACGTTACGGAAAGTCTTCGTCAGCCTCTTGAAGACGGTGAAGTTACTATAACAAGAACTGCCGGTAGAATGACTTTTCCCAGCTCCTTTATGCTTGTTTGCGCAATGAATCCTTGCAAATGCGGATATTACGGCTCAACACAAAAGGCTTGCACTTGCAAGAAAACTGATATTAAAAAATACCTTTCAAAGATCAGTGGTCCGCTTCTTGACAGAATAGATATTCACGTTGAGCTTCCTGCAGTTGAATTCAGTCAGCTTACATCTACAGAAAAAGCTGAAAGCTCAGCAGATATAAGAAAAAGGGTTGTTGAAGCAAGAGAATTTGCAAAGATAAGATTCGGAGAGGACGGACCTAAATGCAATGCAGCAATGAGTTCTTCTCAAATAAGAAAATATTGCAATATTGAACCTGCGGCAGAAATGATACTTAAAAGAGCATTTGAAAGCCTTGCTATGTCGGCAAGAGGATATGACAGAGTGCTGAGAGTTGCAAGAACTATTGCAGATCTTGATAAAAAAGAATCTATTTCTGCTATTCATATGGCTGAAGCTGTTCAACTGAGAACGCTTGATAAAAATTATTGGTGAGGATTAGTATATGAATTTTTATGATTATTTTCTCCCTTCAAATAAGATAAATCTTGAAAATATAAGCTATGAAGCACTTGAAGTGAAACCTGTTTCAAACGGAGAGCAGGTCAAACTTAACTGCAAAGATACTATTTTAGCAAAAATTTTTCCAAACGGAGTTAAGGTTAATTTCAACAGAAAGGTTGATTTTGATCCAGAGAGAATATTTGTTGTTTCTGTTACGTTTTCCGTTTTCCTTCCATTCAGAGAAGGAGCAAAAGATGCTATGGATTGGACAAAGGTTGATGTTGCCGGAGAATTCAGACGAGCAGGCGGACCTATTATAAGCTCTCTTATGTCAAAAGCTTCACTTATGATAGGACAAATAACTGCTGCAGCAGGACAAAATCCCCTCATAACAGCAGCTGCTCCCATAAAAGCTCTTGAAAGCAGGTGAATGAATGAAAAGACCAACCATAAAAATACAGTATGATGCGCCTGTAGCTCTTACGTTTGCTTTGCTTTGCCTTGCGGCGCTGGTTGTTAATTTTTTCACAGGTGGATGGGCAAATTCACAACTGTTCAGCGTTTACAGAAGCTCTCTTGCTGATCCTCTTACGTATCTGAGATTATTTACTCACGTGCTCGGACATTCCGATTTTAATCATTTTTTCGGAAATATGTCTCTTTTTCTTGTTCTTTCAGCTATTGTTGAAAACAGATACGGCAGTGTGAGATTGCTTATAAGTATTATTATAACGGCTTTTGTTTCAGGTCTTATACATTTTGTTTTCTTCCCTGCAACAGCTCTCCTTGGCGCATCGGGAATAGTGTTTATGATGATATTTCTGGCTTCTATGGCAAATTCTAAAAACGGAGTTATTCCCGTTTCACTTATTCTTGTTGCAGTTATATATCTTGGTAAAGAGGTTTGGGCATTGTTTTTTACAAGCGATAATATTTCACAGCTTACGCACGTTATAGGCGGAGTTTGCGGTATTATTTTTGGAAAATGCTCTAAAAGATAATTATGTTTGATATAAATACATTTAGTAATAAATTAAAACAATATAGTGAGGGTATACCTGAAAAGTATCTTTCAGAGAATACTATTAAAAAGCTTTATACTGTATGTAGTGAGCTTGAAGAAAAATCTAAGCTTTTTAATCTTACAGCTATTACGGATCCCGATGAGGTGCTTAAAAAGCATATAGTTGACTGTCTTTTTCTTGCTGCTGAAATTGAAAATTGGGATAAAGGCAGCGGAAAAGTGCTTGATGTGGGAAGCGGCGCAGGATTTCCTTCGCTTCCTGTGGCGGCTACCCTTGATGATTACAGCGTAACAGCACTTGACAGCACGGCGAAGAAAATAGGATACATTAAAAATACAGCCGATCTTATGGGAGTTACTGATTTTGATGCAGTGGCATCAAGAGCAGAAGATGCTGCAAAAAGCGAAATGAGAGAAGCGTATGATATTGTAACTGCCAGAGCAGTTGCAAGACTTTCTGTTCTTTCTGAGCTTTGTATTCCATTTATTAAGGTTGGCGGTTACTTTATTTCTATGAAAGGCGCAGCTGTAGAAGAAGAAGTTAAAGAAGCGGAAAATGCAATTAAAAAACTTGGTTGTAAATTCTGCAAAATAGTACCTTATACTATTTCAGATCTTCCTGATAAAAGATTTCTCGTTATTTACAAAAAGATTTCTTCAACACCTGCACTTTATCCACGAAATTACTCTCAGATTTCAAAAAAACCACTTTGATTTAGTATTTACAGTTTTCGCTGACAAAAAGAAATATTATAGTCGGTGCCAATTCCTGCTATATTTCATTTTCCGGGTGATATTATTTAATAGCAATATCACAAACAAGAAAGGATAATGAAAATATGGCAGGAAATTTGTTTTTTGCACGACAGATGAAAGAAGAAAACGAGAAAAATAAAGAAAAAGAAGAAAAAATAGTTATGATATCACCTTATGAGATATCACCAAATCCGTCTCAACCAAGAAAATATTTTACTGATGAGGCTATTTTTCGTTTGGCTGACAGCATCAGAAATCATGGTTTGATTCAACCATTAACTGTCAGAAAGACTGAAGAAGGATATGAGCTGATTGCAGGTGAAAGAAGATTGCGTGCATTAAAAATACTTGGAAAAAGTGAGGTTCCTTGCGTTATTAATAATGTTAATAAAGAAGAATCTGCCCATTTGGCTATAATAGAAAATATTCAGAGAGAAAATCTCAATATGTTTGAACAGGCTATGGCTATTTTAAATCTTATGAAGGTGCATTGTCTCACTCAGGAGAAAATTGCTGAACAATTGTCTTGCTCACAGTCGTATGTTGCAAATAAACTAAGACTACTTAAAATTTCAGATGAAGAAAAACAGGATATTATCGAATTTGGTCTTACAGAGCGTCATGCAAGAGCTTTGCTTAAGATAAAGGATGAAGATTTGAGAAAATCAGCGTTAAAAAATATTATAAGAAAAAATATGAATGTTGCGTCATCAGAAGACTATATTGATAAGCTTTTAACTGAAAAGAAAAAAGAAAAGAGTGAAAATGGTAAAACTAAAATCATTATTAAAGATATGAGATTGTTTTATAATACCATTGATAAAGCTATTGAAACAATGAGAGCAACAGGATTCAATGTTGAAACAACTAAGAGGGAAACATTGGATTCTACAGAAATAGTAATAGCGATCCCAAAATGTTCCACGTGAAACAATTAAGGTTTCTTCTCAAGGGGCATAATAAATGTTCCACGTGGAACAGAAAGCCTTATCTTAATTGATAAGGCTTTTTTATATAAACCTATTTATTTTATTTTTAAAATGTGGTATACTGATAATATATAACTAAAAAGGAATATAGATATGGCTAAATACAGACAGAATAGAATAAACGACGCAGTTGCGCTTGAACTTGCAGTTATCCTTCGTGAAGTTAAGGATCCCAGAGTTTCTGATGCGATGATTACAGTTACGGCAGCTGACGTTACACCCGATTTGAAATATGCAAAGATCTATTACTCAGTTCTTGGCGCTGACGGTGATAAAGAACAGCTGAAACAGATATATCTCGGCCTTAAGTCTGCAGCAGGCTTCATCAGAAGTCAGCTTGCAAAGAGACTTAATATGAGAGCAACACCTGAATTGACGTTTATTGAAGACGGCAGCGTTAAACACGGTGTTGAGATAGCTGCAATCCTTAATTCTCTTGATATTACTCCCGCAGAAGAAGAGGACGAAGATGAGCTTTAATAAAATAACTATAGGTGATATAGTTGAAAATCTCAAAGAGTGGGCAAAAAATAATAAGAAATTGATGATAATTTCTCACAGAAGCCCTGACGGAGATACTCTTGGTAGTGCGTTTGCGCTGAAGCTTATATACGAAGCTTTGGGAGGATATGCACAGTGCACTTGTAAAAGTGAGGGTGCGCCTTTTCTGAGATTTCTTTACGCAGGCCAGGATTTTATCACATACGAAGAAGGTCTTGAAAAGGATTTTGATAAAATTGTTTCTGTGGACGTTGCAGCTCCCGGTCAGCTTGGTGATCTTATTGCGATCAAAGATAAAATTGATATAATGATAGACCATCACGAACGCGGAGAGGTTTTTGCTGATAATTATGTAGATGGCAAAGCTTCTGCGGCAGGAGAGATAATTTATAAAATATATCAACAGCTTCTTGATGAAGGCTCAATAGAAAGCTTGCCAAAGGCATGCGCAAGAATATATGCGGCTATTTCTGCAGATACGGGTAGCTTTAAATTCAGCAACGTAACTCCGGAAACTCATATGATAGCTGCTAAAATGCTTTCTGAAATGGCTAAAGAGGGAATTGATCATTCTGAAATTGCGAGAATTCTTCACGATAGCTATAGTGAAAAGGATCTTCAGGCGAGAAAAGTAGCAATAGATAATCTGAAGGTTGAATGCGACGGAGCTTTTGCTTACGTGGTTCTCACAAAGGATATTCTTGATAAAGAAGAATTGACAGACGATAATACTGGCTCTGTTGTTGATATTCCCAGAAGCGTTGAAGGTGTTCTTGTAGGTATTTCTATAAAGCAGAATTTGGAAAGAGAAAATGAATACAGAATTTCAGCTCGTTCAAACAGTGATATTGACGTTGCAGAGATCTGCGCTTTATTTGGCGGTGGCGGACATAAAAAAGCCGCAGGCGGAAGAATTGAATCTTAAACTGCTGAAGAAGCTGTGAAAATTATAACTGAACCATTCATAAATGCGGTTATGAAGCACTTGGAGGAAAAGAATGTCCAGAAAAAATAAACCGGATACAGCCACAGGTGTTTTGGTTGTCAATAAGCATGAAGGGGTTACAAGCCATAGAATAGTTCAGATTCTCCGTCGCCTTTATGATACAGCAAGAGTTGGACATACGGGCACACTTGATCCTATGGCAACGGGCGTTTTGCCCATTCTTCTCGGACGCGCGGTTAAAGCAAGTGACTATCTTGTAAGCGAAGAAAAGGAATATATTGCAACACTTCGTCTCGGTGTAACGACCGATACTCTCGATACAACGGGTGAGGTTCTTTCAACAAGTGATAATATTCCCGATGAAGCGGCGGTGCTGGAAGCGGCAAAAAGCTTTTTAGGTGAAATAGAACAGATCCCTCCTATGTACAGCGCAATTAAAATAGACGGTCAAAAGCTGGTCGATCTTGCAAGGGCAGGAGAAACCGTTGAAAGAAAGCCCCGTCAGGTTGGAATTAAAGAGCTTGATGTAGAAAAACTCAGCGAAAATGAATATAAACTGAGAATAGTATGTTCAAAAGGAACATATGTTCGTACATTGTGTGCAGATATAGGAGAAAAGCTTGGATGCGGCGGAGCAATGAGTTCTCTTGTGCGCGTCAGAACGGGCAATTTTACCCTTGAAAACTCTGTAACGGTAGAAGAACTTGAAAATATGACTTTCGAGCAAAGAGTGGCCTTGCCGCTGCCCACAGTGAAGCTTTTTGAGGATCTTAACACAATTTCCGTCAATGATTTCTATGCAAAGCTTATCCGTGGGGGCACAGAGCTATATCAGAAAAAGCTTGGAACTTCTTTTGAAGAAGGAGAATTGATCCGTATTATGTATAACGGCGAATTTCTTGCTCTCGGCAGAGTTTGTGAGTTTGAAAAGGGCAGCGCGGTGAAGCCTGAAAAATTGTTTATTTTGTGAGGTTAGATATGTTTAGTGATCTCGTTTTGAAAAACAGAAGCTATCGCAGCTTTGATATGACAAAGCGCGTTGGCGAAGAAAATCTCAGAAAATATGTTGATCTGGCAAGAATAACAGCTTCAACAGCTAATCTGCAGGCTCTTAAATACAGAATCGTACATACGGAAGAAGAATGTGAAAAGGCTCTTTCCTGCACAAAATGGGCAGGTTATCTTAAAGATATGCAGATTCCTCCTACAGACCATAACCCCACAGGATACGTGGTTATCTGCTGTGATAGGGATATCACAAATAACGTGACAGCGTTTTTCAAGGATACAGGCATTGCGGCGCAGACGATTCTCCTTGCAGCAGCGGAAGATGGCTTTGGCGGATGTATGATAGGCAGCGTAGATGAAGCAAAAATTAAAAATGAGCTTTCTATACCTGAAAATATGTCTGTAACGTTGGTGGTGGCCTTGGGCGCACCCGATGAAAAGGTTGAACTTACAGGTTTCGAAGGGGATATAAAATATTATCGTGAAAACGGAGTTCACTACGTGCCTAAAAGAAGCCTGGAAGATGTGCTGATTTGAAATTGACCTTCCTCATTTTATGGGGAAGGTTTTTTATTGAGAATATATTTTTAAAAAAGTTAAAAAAGTACTTGCAAAAGGTAAAATGATGTGATATAATACACAGGTCGTAAGATGAAAAGAATACAGGGGTGTAGTTCAGTTGGTAGAACGGCGGTCTCCAAAACCGCATGTCGCGGGTTCAAGTCCTTCCGCCCCTG
>JAGAPL010000142.1 GCA_017623255.1 Clostridia bacterium | reverse complement strand
TGCATCAAAAAAGAGGTCTTTCGACCTCTTTTTATTTGTGTTATGTAATTATAAAATTATACAGCACCCTGAGCGAGCATAGCGTCTGCAACCTTGATAAAGCCTGCAATGTTAGCGCCTGCAATAAGGTCGCCTTCCATGCCGTACTTCTTAGCTGCATTGTAGGACTCTTCGTAGATACCCTTCATGATCTGGTGAAGCTTAGCGTCAACTTCTTCAGATGTCCAGCTGTATCTCATGGAGTTCTGGCTCATTTCAAGACCGGAAACTGCAACGCCGCCTGCGTTAACTGCCTTGGAGGGAGCAACAACTACGCCGTTTGCCTTGAAATATTCAACTGCCTCAGCTGTTGTGGGCATATTAGCAACTTCAACATAGTATTTTGTGCCGTTTGCAACGATGTTCTTAGCATCTTCGATGCCAACTTCGTTCTGTGTTGCGCAAGGCATGCAAACGTCAACCTTAACTTCCCAAGGTCTCTTGCCTGCAACGAAGGGAACGCCGAATTTGTCAGCATAGTCCTGAACCTTGTCTCTGCAGGAAGCACGCATTTCAAGCATGAAGTTGATCTTTTCAGATGTGTTGATACCGTCTTCATCGTAAACGTAGCCGTCGGGGCCGGAGATTGTTACAACCTTACCGCCAAGCTCTGTGATCTTGAGAGCTGTGCCCCAAGCAACGTTACCGAAACCGGAAACTGCAAATGTCTTACCCTTGATATCTTCGCCGAAGCTCTTGAGCATTTCAACTGTGTAGTAAACTGCGCCGAAGCCTGTTGCTTCAGGACGGATAAGAGAACCGCCGAAGGAGCGACCCTTACCTGTGAGAACGCCTGTGAATTCGTTTCTGAGACGCTTGTACTGGCCGAAGAGATAACCAACTTCTCTTGCGCCAACGCCGATATCGCCTGCGGGAACGTCTGTGTCAGCGCCGATGTGCTTGGAGAGCTCTGTCATAAAGCTCTGGCAGAAGCGCATAACTTCCATATCAGACTTGCCTCTGGGGTCGAAGTCGGAGCCGCCCTTACCGCCGCCCATGGGGAGACCTGTGAGGGAGTTCTTGAATGTCTGCTCGAAGCCGAGGAACTTGATGATGGATTCGCAAACGGAGGGATGGAAACGGAGACCGCCCTTGTAGGGGCCGATAGCGCTGTTGAACTGAACTCTGAAGCCGCGGTTAACCTGAACCTTGCCGTTATCATCTATCCACGGAACGCGGAACTTGATGATTCTCTCAGGCTCAACGATGCTTTCAAGCACGCCTGCCTCAACGTATTTGGGGTTCTGCTCGATAACGGGCTCAAGAGATTCAAGAACCTCTGTTACAGCCTGAAGAAATTCGGGCTCGCCGGGATTTCTCTTTTCAACTCTCTCAAGGAGACCGATAAGATACTGGTTTTTCATATTTATATACTCCTGAACAATTGAATTAGCGTTCCACGGAAAATAGTTAAAGCTAGTTGCAAAGCGGGCGGGAACACTTGAATCAGCCGCTTAAACTAAGGTTAATTTTACAATATTTGCACTTCATTGTCAAGGGAATATTTTAACAAACTAAAGAATTATACGAATTTTTTGCATTTTTTATGTTGATTTCTTGCAAAAACAAGGATTTATTGCCCGAAATTCCTTCAAAAAAGCAATTGCAAGCGTGTTGGAATATCATCTTCGCTTTTTATTAGATTCAATCCCTTCTCATCAGATACCCAAGAGATTCATCGCTGATATCACCATAGCTGCGCCTGAGTGCTGCCATAAAGAAATCGTCAGTGTCAAAGGATGAATTTTCATTTTTATCATAATGCTCCTCGCTGGCGGCAGGAGCAGATACTTGCTTAGGCTTTGGCGAATACGAATACGATGCGGAAGGCGGAGCAGGGGCTTTTTCTGTCTTTTCCCATTTTCTGAAAGCAGCCTTCCAATCCTTTATGGGGGTTTTGCCCATCATCCAGCCAACTGCAGAATAATGGTCATAGAATTTCTCGCAGTCAACAGCGCTTCCCCTTTCGAGAGCATACGCCTTGACATCGTCAAGGCTGGGGATATTATCAAAAGAATTTTCAAAATTATTTTTGCCTGAGTGGGTGCCAAAAGAAGCCTCAGCTTCTTTTTCTTTCTCTCCCTCTGTTTCTAT
>JAGAPL010000141.1 GCA_017623255.1 Clostridia bacterium | reverse complement strand
CGTATTGGAAATGGAGTATCTCATCATAGCGAAACCGCCATTGTTGATCAGGTCAACGATCAGCTTCATCTCGTGGATACACTCGAAGTATGCCATCTCGGGCTCATAACCTGCCTCAACCAGCGTATCAAAGCCAGCCTTCATCAGCTCAGTTACACCACCGCAGAGAACTGCCTGCTCACCGAACAGGTCGGTCTCCGTCTCCTCACGGAAGGAGGTCTCCAGAATACCCGCTCTGCCTGCACCGATACCGCTTGCATATGCCAGTGCATATTCCTTAGCTTTACCTGTATAGTCCTGATGTACAGCGATAAGGCTGGGAACACCCTTGCCCTCCTGATACTGGCTTCTTACAGTGTGTCCGGGGCCCTTGGGAGCAACCATGATCACATCGATGTTTTAGGCGGGCTTGATGAAGTTGAAGTGGATGTTAAAGCCATGCGCAAACAGCAACACATCGCCGTCCTTCATGTGAGGAGCAACCTGCTTGTTATAGATATCAGCTGCGAGTTCATCGGGAACAAGCATCATAACTATATCTGCTGCCTTTGCTGCATCCTCAACTTCCATAACCTTGAAGTTAGGATGAGTTGCTGCAAAATCAGCAGCCTTCTGCCAATGTCCGCTTCCTTTACGAAGACCTACGACAACGTTGCATCCGCTTTCAGCGAGGTTCATCGAATGAGCATGTCCCTGGCTTCCAAATCCGATAACGGCAACTGTCTTGCCATCAAGCATAGCAAGATTACAATCAGAATCATAATATTTTGTTATCATTTTCTTTTCTCCTTATTTTATGAAAAAATATTTTTGTTTTTATTATTTATTTTTGTGTCAATCAATATCGTAAGACACTTTTCCACGTTCAAGAGCTGTAGCTCCCGTGCGGCACATCTCGATCATCTCAAACGGCTTTACTGCGTCAAGGAAATCGTCTATAAGACTTGGATCGCCTGTAAGCTCTGCTACGTAGCATCCGCGAGAAACATCAATAATTTTTGCTCCGTAATCCTCAATAAATCCTTTAAGTTTTTCCGAATCCGTATTCTCTGTTGAAAATTTAACCAAAAGCAATTCTCTTATCAAGCTTACGAAAGGTTCTATAGGAAATACAAGCTTCGCCTCTGTCAACTTTGATGTCTGCTTCATTATTGGACTGAACGTTCTGTCATCACCTGTTGTTGTTACGGTAATTCTTGATATATTGGGGTTATCGGTTGAAGAAACGGTAAGCGAATCAATATTAAAGCCTCTCTGCATAAAGAGCGAGGAAACTCTTGCAAGAACTCCCGCGTTATTTTCAACGAGAAGCACCATACACTGTCTATTCATATGCGCTACCTCCTTATCTGAAAATTGTATCGTGAACGGTACCACCCGAGGGAATCATGGGAAGCACCTTTTCTTCACGGTCAATTTCACATTCGATCCAAACAGGACCGTTTATTGTCATTGCCTTTTTCATAGCTTCTTCAAACTCAAGAGGAGTTAAGATTTCTCCACGTCCAGTGGTTATTTGACGTCCGCCTTCTAAACAAAAATTTAAGTCAGAGCCAAGTTTTGCGCAAATGGTGTGCAGTTCGGGTTTAGAAAGTGGGTTACCGAAAATCTCATTCAAGCCTTTTAATATCCCTGCAGCGTTGGTGCTTCAGCCTGCTAGTCCTGCTGAAACGGGTATGTTTTTTTCTATATGAACATTGATTTTATGGGCAGGCATGTTTGAGTTTTCAATAAAAAGCATAATCGCCTTATGTACAAGGTTACTTTCATTATAAGGAATTTCAGGGCTTGTGCCTGAAAGTTTTATTTCAAACTCGTTAGAGGGTTCTATAGTAAGCGTAAGATAATCATAAAGACTAATTGTCTGCATAATGCTTTCAATGTTATGAAAACCGTCAGGTCTTTT
>JAGAPL010000140.1 GCA_017623255.1 Clostridia bacterium | reverse complement strand
TTTCTAAGATAAAAAAAGAATTTGAAAAATATTCCAAAGCTATTGATGAGTTGGAAGAAAACGGTTACGGAATTGTTTTGCCCGATGTAAATGCAATGTCTATTGAAGAACCACAAATAATTAGACAGTCGGGTTCGTTTGGAATTAAGCTGAAGGCGAATGCTCCATCTATTCATATGATCAAAGCTAATATACAAACCGAAATTAATCCAATTGTTGGTACGGAGGAACAATCTGAAGAACTGGTAAAATACATTATGAACGAATTTGAGGAAGACCCCAATAAGATGTGGGACCTGAATATATTTGGAAAAAGCTTACACGAGCTTTTAAATGATGGTCTGCACACTAAACTTTCGCATTTGTCAGATGACTCAAGAGAAAAGTTGTCAGAAACTTTGTCCAGGGTTATTAATGAGGGTAGTGGTGGACTTATTTGCATAATTCTTTAAATTTAAGCGAAGCATACACATTTTTGTATGCTTCGTTTAAATTATGCGCATAATAGTGAAGAAAATATTTACAAAATTTTGAGTTTCATATTGATTTGAAGGTTTATAAAGAGTATAATTAAAATAGAATAAAAATGCACCAAAGGAGATTATTATGAAGTGTATCATCAATGGACGCGTTATTCTTGCTGATAAGACAGTTGAAGGTTATGCAGTTGTTTTTGGCGAGAAAATCGAAAAAATCGTTCCTGTATCTGAGCTCAACCTCTCTGATTACGAAGTGATTGATGCTGCAGGTAATTACGTTGCTCCCGGTCTTGTGGATATCCATATTCATGGATATTGGGGAGAAGATGCTTCTGACGGAAATACAGAAGGTCTTATTAAAATGTCAACAGGTATTGCTGAAAACGGAGTAACCGCATGGTGCCCCACTACTATGACAGTATCTAAGGCAGAAATTGAAACTGCTTTTAACTGTGCGCGAGAAGTAAAAAATTCTAAAGAATACTACGGTGCAAGAATTCTCGGTGTCAACAGCGAAGGACCCTTTATCAATCCTTCTAAAAAGGGCGCTCAGTCTGCTGATCATATTCTTCGTCCCGATGCTGATTTCATTCTCGAGAATGCAGATATAGTTAAAGTATTTACAGTTGCCCCTGAAGTTGACGGTGGTCTTGAGTGCATCAAAAAGGTTGCAGAAGATGGTAGAGTTCTTGTTTCTATGGGACATACAAATGCAACATATGAAGAAGCAAATGCCGGCATTGAAGCTGGTGTGAGACACACAACTCACCTCTTTAATGCTATGACAGCTCTTATGCACAGAAACCCCGGTGTTGTTGGTGCGGCACTTTCAGATGAGAGAGTAAGCACAGAGCTTATAGCTGACACTTTCCACGTAAACAAAGGTCTTTTTAAACTTGTTAGTAAGATCAAAGGTAATAAACTTTGCCTTATTACTGACTGTATGAGAGCAGGCGGTATGCCTGATGGCGACTATACTCTTGGTGGTCAGCCTGTGCACAAGGAAGGTATTCAGTGTCTTATGCCTGACGGAACAATCGCAGGTAGTGTTCTGAAGCTTAATGAAGCTGTTTATAATCTCTATTCCAATACAGAGCTTCCTATTGAAGCAGCAGTAGCAGCGGCCAGCCTTAATCCTGCTATGGCAATTGGTGAGGATAAGGAAATTGGTTCACTCGAAGCAGGAAAGAGAGCAGATATCATTATAGCTGATGATAAATTTAATATTATGAAAACTATTATTGGAGGATATACAAGATATGAACACTAATGAAGTAAAAGCTTACAGCAATGGTAAGAAGAGTGGCGTTAAGGTTTTTGTAGCAGGTAGCTACGAAGCACTTTCCAAAAAGGCTGCTACAATTCTCGCAGGTGCTATCGCTAACAAGCCTGAGTTTATTCTCGGTCTTGCAACAGGTACATCTCCTCTTGGACTCTACGATGAGCTTGCTGAACTCAACGCACAGGGAAGAGTTGATTTCTCTAAGGTTACATCTTATAACCTTGATGAGTACTATCCCATCGCTCCCGAAAACGATCAGTCCTATCGTTACTTTATGAACAAGAATCTGTTCTCTAAGATCAATATTGATATTGAAAAGACACACGTACTTTCCGGTCTTACAAATGATCCCGAAGGCGAATGCAAGGCATATGATGCTGAAATCGAGGCTCTTGGTGGCATAGATCTTCAGGTTCTCGGTATCGGTAACAATGGTCACATTGGCTTTAATGAGCCCGGTAAGGACTTCATCTGGGGAACACATATGGTTGAGCTCACAGAGAGCACAATTGAAGCTAACTCCAGACTTTTCAACTCTGCTGATGAAGTTCCGAGAGCTGCACTTTCTATGGGTATTGGTAACATTATGTGCGCTAAGCAGATCGTTCTTGTTGCTAACGGTCCCAAGAAGGCTCAGGCTGTTAAGGATGCTCTTGAAGGTGAGATCACACCTTATTGCCAGGCTTCTATTCTCCAGCTCCATCCCAACGTAACATTCGTTCTTGATGAAGATGCTGCCAGTGCTCTTACAGAGTATAAGGAAATCTAAGTAAACTGACTATATAAATCAGAAAGGATTGATAAAACATGATTATTGCAAAACTTGATCCTCAGTTTCAGCCTATGGTTAATGTTATCAACGAATTCAACGCTGCTGTTGCGAAAGCAGGCGGAGTTCCGTTGGTTATCGCAGTAGAAAGAAACAATAAGTATGTTTCTACTTACAAGCTTGACGTTTATGCTGATGGTACAGGTCACGACGATGAAAACTACGGCGTAGTTGAAAGAATTGTTAAAACACTTCTTTGGCTCAATGGTGGCTATAAAGTGTATATCGCCGGATCCAAGAAAATCTATGAAAGTCTCGCTGCAGCTTATCAGAAGGGCGGCGCAAGAGAATTTGACGCTGACTTTATGGCACGCGTATACGAGAACCCCTTTGAAGTTATCTATGTAGAAAAGGCAGAAGATGCTCCTGCTGAATATGCTGCTCCTCAGCCTGTAGGTCGTCATCTCGATGGTTGCCGTATCGGTTTCGATGCAGGCGGAAGTGACAGAAAAGTTTCTGCTGTTATTGACGGTGAAACAGTTTATTCCGAAGAAGTTGTTTGGTTCCCTAAGCTTCAGAGCGATCCTATGTACCACTACAATGGTATTCTTGAAGCTATGAAGACAGCTGCTTCTCATATGCCCAGAGTTGATGCTATTG
>JAGAPL010000139.1 GCA_017623255.1 Clostridia bacterium | reverse complement strand
TGATGGATTTCTGATACAGTTATCAAATATGGCAATTCAATCTCTATGTGTAAGGACCGCCGAGGACGTCGGTCCCTACGGAAATTTGCCACGCTAAACGATAATTTATGTTACCCAAAGCACTCCCCAGCGGGGAGGGGGACCGCTTGCGGTGGGTGAGGAGAAAAATACTACAATCACTTAAAAATGCTCTCCTCATCCGACCTCGCTTCGCTCGGCCACCTTCTCCGCTGGAGAAGGCTTATTCCGCTAAACGATAATTTATTTGCTATCTTCCCTACACAGAGATAAACGATAATTCAGCGGTGTTTTTTGCTGTATGGTGGGAAAGTCGTGCCCTGCCGTTTTTAAACGCAATAAATCAAAAAAGGAGATACCGTCGTATCTCCTTTTTTTAAAATTATCTCTTGCCGAATGCTTCTTCAAGGTAAGGACAGAGAACATCTGCCATAACCTTGTAGCCAACGCCGTTGGGGTGAACGCCGTCGCGGGATGTTTCGGGGATCATCTTGCCTTCGTCATTAACGAAGGGAGTCCACATATCAATATATTTGCCACCGTGCTTTTCAACAAGCTTTTTGTATTCAACGTTCAGGAGCTGAATAACTCTGTTTCTTGCTTCGATGGAAGGCATTCCGTCGCCCATAGGCATACCGGAGCAAACCCACATTTCAATGCCTGCAGCCTTTGCTTTTGCAAACATTGATTCAAATGCATCAACAACAGTTTTGATAACTTCTTTTGTAGGCTCTTCCTTAAAGAATCCGTTCTCGTCCTTCTGGTCTTCAAGCACCCATGTGTTATTAACGCCAACAAGGATGATACAAGCTTTGGGCTTCAGCTGAACAACGTCAGCTTCAAAACGGAAGTCGATAAACTGCGCTTCGTCGCCGCCAATGCCGCGATTTAGGATAACGCCGTAGTCGTTGTAATAAATATTATGATCAAAAAACTCTGTGATAGAGTCGCCGATGAGAACTGCGTTTACAGGTGTGTCGGAGCAGATGATAGTGTCGTTTTTAATATCGAATGTGCATCTGAAAGCGTCACAAGCAACTTCTCTTTCTTTGCAGTAGCTACCGGGAGCAATAAGATTTTTACTTAAAGGCATAATTTTCTCCGTTCCGCCGCGAAAGCGACAACATTAAATTTCTAAGATTATATTAGCACATCCCTTTCGATTTTTCAATACGCTATAGACTTTTTTTAGAGATAATGGTAAAATCGTATATGTAGAAAACTGCAAAGGAGGGGATGTTTATGAAGCTGAATATTGAAAGGGAAAGCTATGATATAAGTGTCAGTGTATCAGAGCTTTCTTATTTTTCTCGCACCCGTCGCGGAGCAGCTGCGGCAAAAATGGATTTTGAAGCAATTGACTATCCCCCCTCTGAAATATATTATAGAAACATTCAGTTGAAAACCGATGTTCACGGTCAGCTTGATTTTTCAGTTGAAGGTATAGCAGACGGTGTGTACTTTGAAAACGGCTTGTGGACTATTGAAAAATTCAGAATTGTTTCAAGGGTGACAGAGAGAACAAGTCCTTTTGCCGACATTCGTTTTCTTTGTGAATGTGTGCTTTGCGCTTATATGCTTATGAGTGAAAAAGGCGCGTCTGACGTGGCTCTTCGTCTTGTTGTCACAAACGAAACGGGCGAAAAGGCTAAAGGTTTTGAATGTGTTATAGGCCATAGCTTTGCTTTTAATATGTGGCAGGCAGTTATAGAGCGAGCTTTGCCCTTTATTGCAATTGAGGCAGACAGAGAGCTTTGCGGCAAGCCTCTTCTTGAAAAAATGGCTTTTCCATACAGTGAGATAAGAGAAGGACAGCGGGATTTTATAAACGACGCATATTATGCTGCGCGCCGCGGCGGCAGGCTTATGGTTTGTGCCCCGACGGGAATAGGCAAAACAGTTTCCGCGCTTTATCCTGCTTTGCGCGCTGTGGGCAAGGGACATATTGACAAGGTGTTTTATCTCACGGCGAAAACCGTAACGGGAAATGCGGCGGCAGATGCGGTTAAGAAAATGTCAGCTCAGGTTAAAAGTCTTCGCTGCGTTTTCGTTTGCGCAAAGGAAAGGGTTTGTCCCCTTAATGACCGCAAGGAAAGCCCATGCTCGGTTTCCTGCCCTCTTATGCACGAAATTGAGAGAGTGTCCTATGAGGAGCGCCGCGATAAAGCAATGCTTGAATTGCTTGACAATAACAATGTTATTGAAACGGCCGCAATTGAAAAAACTGCGGAAAAATATAAAATATGCCCATATGAATTGTCACTTGATGTGAGCGAATATGCTGAGGTTGTCATTTGTGACTATAACTATGTGTTTGACGCGAACGTTCGCTTCAGAAGATATTTTGAGAGTGATTCCGGGCAGAGATATATGTTCCTCATTGACGAGGCGCATAACCTTCCCGACAGAGCAAGGGAAATGTATTCTGCGGAGATCAATTCCAATGCTTTTATACAGTTGCATAAAACCGAAAATCAGCTGATAAAAAGCTGCCGTCCTTTAATGAGTTCTTTGAACGAGGTCATCATTCAGCTGAGAGAGATAGTGAAAAAATGCGCTGAAGAGGAACGGATAGTCGGCGAAAAACGCTATGGTTATTGGCTTTCTAAGGAAATGCCCGAAAAGTTAGGGCTTGCAATGGTGCAGTTCTGCCATATCGCCCGCGATTTTTCAAAAACCGAGCCGGAGGCGGCGGAAATCCTCGAACAAGCATATTCGATGGCAAGAAAATACGTTTATGCCACCAATTATGCAAATGCCAAATTTGTTTTCTTTGCAGAAAGTGTCAACGGCAGCCTGAAGGCAAGCGTCAGATGTCTTGACCCGTCTGAGATACTTGACAATATGATGAAGAGCGCAAAGGCATCGGTCCTCTTTTCTGCAACCTTCACCCCTCTGGACTATTTTGCTGACATACTCGGTTGTCAGAGCGCGGCGCAGCTTGAGCTGGAATCACCTTATGACCCTGATAAGCTGTGCGTTGTGGGAGTGGATAGCGTCAGCACAAAATATTCACAGAGAGAAGGCTATGTTGATGAGATAGCTGAGATGATATTTTCCGTTATTGAAGCAAAAGAGGGAAATTATATTGTGTATTTCCCCTCTTATGAATATATGCAGCAGGTTTATGAAGCCTTCCGTGAAAATGCTTTCGGATGCCGATGCGTTGTGCAAAAGCAGGGAATGAGCATAAGTGAGCGAAACAGATTTCTCAGCCGGTTCAAAAGCGGCAGAGACGAAACGCTTGTTGGATTCTGCGTGCTTGGCGGAGCCTTTGCCGAAGGTGTTGACTTGAGGGGCGATAAGCTTATTGGCACCATAATCGTTGGAATGGGGCTGCCGAAGCTTTCTGCAGAGCAGAATATTCTGCAGAATTATTTTGAAGAAACAAGAGAAAACGGCTATGAATATGCCTACACGTATCCTGCGATGATAAAAATTCAGCAGGCGGCAGGCAGAGTTATCAGAAGCGAGGAGGACACGGGCGTTGTGGTTTTGCTTGATGAAAGATATGCTGAGCCGCCCACACTGCGTCTGTTGCCAAAGCATTGGAGAAAGATCAAGTTTGCTTCTGATCCCGACAGGCTTGCAACGATCATTGAACGTTTTTGGAGTGAGCAGGAAGGTTTTTAATTCGTCTTTTGTAACAATAAACGAAAACTCGTTATGTGCAAAATGCAAATAATGCAAAAACGAAACTGTTTTTATTGCACATAATAACCAAAATATGCTAAAATAAAGTGTAGTATTATCGTGAAAGGACGGCTTTGTATGAAACGATTTATAGCAATAGCTTTATGCGCGCTGATGCTTGCGGGCACGGTTATAACAAGCAACGCTTTTCCCGTTTTTGTTGATGAAACCTACACGGTGGGCGATGCTGATAACGACGGCAAGTGCAATGCAATCGACTCACTTGAAATCAAAAAGAGTTGCGCCTCTGCTTCGCAGGTGAATGGTCAGGGCGCTGATATCAACTGCGATGGAGTGGTTAATGCCAAGGACCTTCTTATTTTGAAGAAGTGCCATGCAGGCGTTGATGACCTTGCGAATTATGATAACGACGCCACAGTGGACCGTTTCCTCATAGGCGGCGTTGATATTCAGGAGTTTTGCATAGTTATTCCCGAGTGGGCAACGGAAGAAGATAACGTTCACTATGCGGCAACTCGCCTGTGCCTGCTGCTTGAAACAGCAATGGGCTTTTCTCCTCAGGTGTTCTGGGGCGAAATGGGCGAAGGGTATACTCACGCCATCAATTTCTGTGATATAAAGAACGATGCGGCACTTAACGAAAAGCTTTTCATTGAAAACTATATCTACGAGGTTAAAAACGGAAATCTGAATATCTACGGCACCCGACGCGGAAATATGTACGCTGTGTATGATATTGCAGAAGAATATCTTGGCTTCAGATTTTATCTGAGAGATTATGCATATCAGTATACGGAAAGATATTCTGAAATCCCCGATGGCACATATGTGTTCCGTCAGCCTGCAATGACCTTCCGTAACGGCGGTGTCAGCGGTGGCTCTGTGGGAAGCGAAATGCACGAGCTTAATCTGCTGGGCAGAAAAATGAACGGTATTCAGTCAAGCGGTCACTACCGTGAGTATAAATACGGAACCGTAACGGGTCCTCACTTTATCAATGCCCATTCCTACGGCTACTATTGGAAAATGGCAACCGGTCAGGTTGACGTTATATTTGACGGAACCAATAATAACGACTACGGTGCAAAGTACGACGCAGGCGTTCAGCAGGACGAAACTAAGTGGAATCCTTGCTTCACAAGCGACGCTGTTTACGGAACTCTTTTCAGAGGTCTGCTTGAAACTATGCGCTATATGCAGGATTGGGACTATTATATTGACCATGTAATAAAAGAGCACACCTCAGCAATGTCATTTTCTATTTGTGACAATATTGAGTTCTGCTCCTGTAACAACTGTAAATACGTGTCCGGAACGGGAACCGACAGAAAGCTCGGACAGCGCCTTGAGGGCGGCGGCTCAGGACTTTGTGTGTGGCTTGCAAACAGAGCCTGCAGAGATATTAAAGCTTATTATGAAGGTCGTCCTGCAAGCACAAAGGAATACGGTGAAAAAACCGATATAAGCGAATTTGGCTACGGCGAGCCTATTTTTGACGCATATCCCACCATAAAGATATACACGATAATTTATTCTCACGTTCCGCCCAAAAACATTCTCCCTGAAGAAAATCTTATAATTATGTATTGCGGAGTTTCCTGCAATAATCATTATATGGGCAGCGGCGAATGTGGAAACAGCTATAATAATCTTGGCCATCATTGCCAGACGAGTATTGATTCTCTTAAAGGCTGGGGACAGGCTTGTAAGGATGCAGGCGCGCAGATGTGGTTCTGGTATTATCCCGTAAACTATAATATGAAGCTTGTGGACACTCCCAACGTTTTCAATATTTATCACGACTTTAAATATATGGTAACAGAGTGCAACGTAACAGGCGTGTATTTTGAATCTGCCACAAGCGGAAACGTGTTTGAAGTGCTCAAGGGGCATCTGGCGTCACTTCTTATGTACGATTTCTATTATGACGAAAACGGCGAGCTCCACTTTATGAGCGAGGAAGAATTCCACGATGCCATAAAAGAATTTCTTATGATGTATTACGGCGCAGGATATGAATATATCTATGAGTATCTCGTTTGGATGGACAGAGCAGGAAACGCTTCTCCTTGCTTTATCAATAACTACGACCGTCCCGGTGATATGTTCGGATATGACTTCTTGAGAGAGCATTATGAAGAAATGCGTGCGCCTCTTATGACGGCACTTTCTATGACAAAGAATTCAACTGAGCGCGACAGAGTTGAAAGATTGCTTATCTGCTGCGATTTTCTTGGCCTCAGCGCTAACTATAAGGACTATTACGTAAACGGAACCGATGAAAGCATCGAGGTTTACACAGAGCGCTATATTGATATGTACAATATGATAAAGTCAAAGGGCATCAGAATATATTCTTCTGATACGTATACTCTTCCTGCAGAGGTTGATATAACAGTTTCACCTATGACGTCCTTCTATGAGGCAGGCTCATGGAGACTGACTAACGCAGACACCTGGGGTTATGCTCCCAACACAAACGGCTGGGGCTACGGCGGTGTTATGTAAGAATTAAAAAGATAAATATATATAACGGAGGATTTTATGAAAAAACTGTTTGCGGCGTTGCTATGCGCAGTGATGGTTCTTTCATCTGTAGTTCAGGTTGCAGCTTTGCATAATTACGAGTGCTATTTTGACACAGTTGAAAACCATACCTTCAAAGTGGGCGATGCCAACGATGACGGAAGGCCCAATTCAATGGACCTTTTGGAAATGAAGAAGTATTTTGCTTCTATGACAAGTGTCAATGAAGACGGCGCTGATGTCAACTGTGACGGAGTGGTAAACGCCAAGGACCTTCTTATTCTCAAAAAGTGCCACGCAGGCGTTGATGATCTTGAGAATTATAAGGATGATAGTATGGTAGATAAGTTTACCATTGCAGGAAACGATATTTCTCAGTATTCAATTGTTTATCACGAAGATGCAAAGTATGTTGAAAACAACTATTATGCTGCAAATGCTCTGAGAAAGTATATTAACATTGCCACAGGAACGAATCTCAGAATTGGCACAGAACAGACAACGGAACATAAGATCGAGTTTGTGGACGTAACAACCATACCCGGTCTTGAAGAAGAGCTTTATATTGAAAACTATAAATATGAGGTTGTAGATGGTGACCTCTATATCTACGGAACACGCCGCGGAGCTACATATTCCGTTTATGAAATTGCTGAGGATTATCTTGGCTATAGATTCTACAGCGATGATTTCGTTTATATGAATGACGCAAGAGTTGTGGACATTCCCGAAGGCACGGTTTCAGAGCGTACCCCCGCGCTTGAGTTCCGCTATACGAGACAGAGCTTTGGACACACCTCTGCGGATTATCATTTCTTCCCCCGCCGTCTGAACGGTTCTCAGATCAACGGTAACCAGGAAGAATATCGCGGAACACTTACAGGCCCTCAGATCGCAAATGCTCATTCCTATGACTACTATTGGAGAATGGCAACAGGCCGCGTGGACGTTTATTATGACGGAACAAACGGCGCGCAGTACGGCGCCAAGTATGATGCAGGCGTAGTTCAGGACGATACCACATGGAACCCCTGCTTCACAAGCGATGATGACTACGGAACTCTTTTCAGAGGCCTTCTTGAAGGTATCAGATATCACACAAGCTGGAAGATATTCTGGGAAGATACAACATCCGTTTCTTTCTCTATCTGTGATAACAGAACCGTTTGCACTTGCAACAGCTGTAAGTATATTATGTCAAACGGCACTGACAGAAAGCTTGGTAAGCGTCTTGAGTGCGGCGAAGCAGGTCTTGACCTTTATCTTGCAAACAGAGCTTGCCGTGATATTCAGGTTTATTATGAAGGCAGAGCTGCAAGCACAAAGGAATACGGCGAGATAACAGACGTCAGTGAAAACGGTTACGGCGAGCCTATAACCGACGTATATCCCGGCCTCCAGCTTTACACAATTCTCTATGACCACACATTTCCTCATGAGCTTCTTATGACGGATCCCAGATATGCGGAGATTATTCCCCACGAAAATCTTATCATTATGTTCTGCGGCAACCCCTGCAACAATCACTATATGGGCAGCGGCGAATGCGGAGATAACGTTAATATTCTTGGCATGAACGGTCAGGAGGATGCAGAAGCATTTGCTGCATGGGGCAATATTGCAAAGCAGTCAGGCGCGCAGATGTGGTTCTGGTATTATCCCGTAAACTATAACACATATCTCACCGATTCACCTAATATCATCAACATTTGGTACGACTTTAAGTATGTTGTTGAAGAATGTAACGTAACAGGTATTTTCTATGAAGGCGGCGGAGCAGGATATCTCTTTGAAAAGCTCAAGGCTCATCTGGGCACGATGCTTATGTGGAGCTTTGAAATAGATGAAAACGGCAACACCGTGTTTATGAGCTTCGAGGAGTTCTGCGAAGTTATGAAAGAATATCTGTATATCTTCTACGGCGAAGGCTATGAATATATCTATGAATATATCTGGATGCACGACGAAGCAGGAAACAGATCAGAGATCTGTTATGTAAATAACTGTGATTATCCCGGAGATATGTTTGATTATGAATATTCAAGAGATAATTACGAATATATGAGAGGCCTTCTCACAAAGGCGCTTGCTTTGGCTGAGGGTGATCAGATAGGAAGAATTGAACGCCTTATAGTGAGCTGTGATGCGCTTGGTCTTTCTGCTTGCCACAGATCATGGTATCTTGAAGGCACGGAAGAAACAAAAGCTCTTTACGTGGAAAGATACACATGGATGTATAACTATATCAAGAATAATCATCTGAATGTTGGCCTTGGCGCAGACGTTCAGAATATTGCACTTGATTTTGAAAAAGCACCTTTCGTTCTTTATTACACAGGAGGCACATGGAGAGCCAGCCTTGATGAAGAATGGACGTGGACAGGCAGCACACCCGGTTGGGGATATGCTTGATTTTAAATCAGTATAAAAAAAGCTTGCATCTGCAAAAGCAGGTGCAAGCTTTTTGTTGTAAATATAAACCACCGGCAGTGCTGGTGGTACCAAAAAGCTTTAGCTTTGCCCATATTATTTATCCGAGCAAAGCGAGGAGCCAAGTAGCCTTCTCCCACTGGGGAAGGCAAATTTAAAGTGATTGCCACATCTGTGGCCATATGGCAACTGCCGCAAGTGACGGATTTTCGACGAGCCTATAGGATCAGCAGATGAAAGGTCTTAAGGAACCGGTGTTCTTGATTAAAATGGGAAAAGACATATAATTTTTTAAATTGAATTGTGGTAAAGATTTATAAAAAATATTGAAAATTTTTAAAAATGTGGTATTATTTATTATAGATAAATAATCAGGAGGAGAGGTATTATGAAAAAATTATTTTCATTTTTACTTTGCGTAATGATGATTTTATCAGCGGCGATTCCGGCTCTTGCTCTCACTAAAAACGAGGCGTATTTTGACACCGTTGCTGATAATTCATTTACGGTAGGTGATGCCAACGATGACGGCAAGGTTGATGCTGTCGATTCACTTGAGATGAAAAAGTATTACGTTGGTATGGCGGAGATCAATGCTGATGGTTCCGATATCAACAGCGACGGTACGGTGAACGCTAAAGATTTGTTGCTTCTGAAAAGATGTCACGCAGGAGTTGACAGTCTTTCAAATTATGAAGACGATAATGTAGTGGACACGTTTACCATTGCAGGTATTGATATCTCAAAGTATTCAATCGTATACCACGAGGATTCAAAATATATTGAAAATATATATTTTGCAGCGGATACATTGAGAAAGTATATCAAAATAGCAACAGGAACCAATCTTAACGTGGGCACAGCACCTACAACCGAGTATAAGATCGAGTTCGTTGACGTAACGACAATTCCCGGTATGGAAGAAAAGCTCCATATTGAAAACTATTTTTATGAAGTTGTGGACGGTAACCTGTTCATTTACGGAACACGTCGCGGTTCACTTTATTCAGTTTTCGAGATCGCAGAGGATTATCTCGGCTACAGATTCTACAGCGACGATTTCGTTTATATGAACGATGCAAGAGTTGTTGATATTCCCGAGGGAACAGAATCTTATCGTGAACCCGTGATTGAGTACAGATTTTCAGGTCAGTGCTTCAGCCGCGATACAGCAGATTCCCACTTCTTCCCCCGCCGTCTGAACGGTAACCAGCTGTATGCTTGCGCTGAGGAGTTCAGAGGCACTTTGACAGGTCCTGAAATTGCCAATGCTCACTCTTATGATTACCATTGGAGAATGGCAACAGGTAAGGTAGACGTTTTATATGACGGAACAAACGGCGCAAAGTATTATGAAAAGTATCTGGCAGGTGAACAGAAGGACGGCGTTAGCTGGAACCCCTGCTTCACAAGCGACACTGTTTACGGAACTCTTTTCAGAGGTCTGCTTGAATCTATCAGATATCATTCCAGCTGGAAGAAGTTCTGGGAAGAAACAACATCCGTTTCCTTCTCTATCTGCGATAACAGAACAGTTTGCACTTGCAGCAATTGTAAGTATATTATGAGCGATGGCAACGACAGAAAGCTTGGTGAGCGTCTTGAGTGCGGCGAAGCCGGCCTTAACCTTTATCTTGCAAATAGAGCTTGCCGTGATATTCAGGTTTATTACGAAGGCCGTCCTGCCAGCATCAAGGAGTACGGCGAAAACACTGAGTACAGTGAATATGGTTACGGCGAGGCTATCACGGATTATTATCCCGGCCTTCAGGTTTATACCATTCTTTACGACCACACACTTCCTCATGAGCTTCTTATGACAGATCCCAGATATGCTGAGGTCGTTCCCCACGAAAATCTTATCATTATGTTCTGCGGTAACCCCTGCAACAATCACTATATGGGCAGTGGCGAATGCGGAGATAACGTTAACATTCTCGGTATGAACGGCCAGAAGGATGCTGAAGCATTTGCTGCATGGGGCGATATCACAAAGCAGACAGGCACAGAAATGTGGTTCTGGTATTATGCTGTAAACTATAACACATATCTCTCAGATTCACCTAACATTATCAATATTTGGTACGACTTTAAGTATATTGTTGAAGAATGTAATGTAACGGGTATTATCCACGAAGGTCAGAGTACAGGCTATTTGTTTGAAGATCTGAAAGCACATATGAGCACAATGCTTATGTGGAGCTTCGAAAAGGATGAAAACGGCAACGTAGTGTTTATGAGCTTTGAGGAGTTCTGCGAGGTTATGAAGGAATATCTGCAGATCTTCTATGGCGATGGATATGAATATATCTATGAATATATCTGGATGCAGGATGAAGCAGGAAACAGATCTGAGATCTGTTATGTAAATAACTGCGACTATCCCGGTGATATGTTCGATTATGAATATATCAGAGATAACTATGAATATATGAGAGGTCTTCTCACAAAGGCGCTTGCTTTGGCTGAAAGAGATCAGATAAGAAAGATAGAGCAGCTTATCGTAGGATGTGATGCGCTTGGTCTTTCCGCTTGCCAAAAGTCATGGTATCTTGAGGGCACAGAGGAAACAAAGGCAATTTATAAGGAAAGATACACTTGGATGTATAACTATATCAAGGAAAATAATATGAACGTAGGTCTCTTTGCAGATGTTCAGAATATTGCACTTGATTTTGAAAAAACTCCCCTCGTTCTTTATTACAATGCAGGCACATGGAGAGCCAGCCTTGATGAAGAATGGGTATGGACAGGCAGCACACCCGGTTGGGGATATGCTTGATTTTAAGGCTATATAAAGAAAAGCTTGCATCTGCTTTTGCTGATGCAAGCTTTTTGTTTGGCACAGAAAAAGAGCAAGGGCAGAAACACAAAATGTTTCTGCCCCCGCTCTTTTTAAAGGAAGTTTTTATGAATAGTCGTTATTTAGTTGGGCACTATCATTCCATAGCCGCCGTCTTTTCTCTTGTAAACAACGCAGGTTGCGCCGTTGTCAATGTCATTGAAAACAAAGAACTGATGCTCAAGCAGATTCATCTGAAGGATCGCTTCTTCAGGAATCATGGGCTTGATATCGAAGGTTTTTGTTCTGATAGTGAATGCGCCCTCCTCAACCTCATCGGGAGCAGCGCCGTCAGCAGGATCGTAGTCGGGAATTTTTATATTGTCACGAAGCTTTTTAGCAAGTCTTGTTTTGTTCTTTCTGATCTGGCGCTCAATAGCGTAGAGGCAGCAGTCAAGCGCGTTCATAAAGGTGGAGCTTTCGTCTTCACTGCGGAACAAGGTCGTTCCGGACTGAATAGTTACTTCAACACGCTCCACATCTCTAACCCTTGAAAGCTTAACGGAAGCTTCTGCCTCACCGGGAAAGAACTTGTCGAACTTAGCAAGCTTCTTTTCGATATGCTCGGTGAGCTTCTGGTTTACGAATACTTTTCTTGCGTTGACGGTAATCTTCATTACTATCCCACCTTCTGTATTAAATTTTTTGCAGTTTTAGCGAAGAGGTGGACTTCTCCGCCTATCTACAGTGATATTATACCATTATAAATCTTATTTGTCCATAGTTTTTGTGCAAAATATCTATCTGTATTTATTATTTATCCATTTTCACAGCAGTTTCAAGGGCCAACTCCATCATTTGAGTGAAAGAGGACTGTCTTTCATCGCTTGTGGTTGCCTCGCCTGTCACAAGAGAATCCGAAACTGTGCATATAGCAAGAGCTTTTTTGCCAAGTCTGGCGGCATTCATATAGAGGGCGGCAGCTTCCATTTCAACTCCAAGCACGCCCATTTTGCTCCATTTTGCAAGGGAGGTTTCGCGCGTTTCAAGGTCATCTTCGTCGTTGTAGAAGGTGTCGCTGGATAGAATGTTTCCAACGTGGTAGGGGAGATTGAGCTGTTCAGCGGTTTCTGCCGCGCAGCGAAGCAGGGAAAAATCGGCTGTGGGGGCAAAAGTTCCCGGCAAATTATAATTTGCGCCGTAGTTGGAATTGGTGCAGGCTCCTTCTCCAAGGATAATATGGCGAAGCTGCACTTTTTCTGACATAGAACCGATGGAGCCTACGCGAATGATGTTTTCCACACCGAAAAATTTGAAAAGCTCATAGGAATATATAGCCATAGAAGGCATACCCATTCCGCTTGCCATAACCGAAACGGGAACACCCTTATAAGTTCCTGTGTAGCCTTGAACACCGCGAACATTGTTCACAAGACGCGGCTCACGGAGAAAGTTTTTTGCTATAAATTCAGATCTCAATGGATCTCCCGGCATAAGAACGGTTTTCGCAAAATCGCCAAGCTCTGCTTTGATATGAGGTGTTGACATAATTGCCTCCCATTTTATATTATATAAATATTATATCAGATTTATAGCTATTATGCAACAAAAGGAAATGAGCAGCATTACTTAACAAATATCCACCCGTAAACGGGTTCAATACGCAAGCCTCCCTCACAGAGGGAGCCTTTGAAACAATACACCTTACGCCAATTTTATTTTTTCTGCTTGTCGGCATAGCCTACATGGAACCACGTCACTATGGCGTGGTTTTCCGGTTATAAAAAAACTTGCAGTTTTTAAGCTGCAAGTTTTTATTGTTAAAATCAGTCTTTAGCTTCAAGGAGGAGTCTCTTTTCAGCTTCGGGGCACCAGAGGCCGTTGTTAGCCTTGCATATCTTGTCAAGGTCTGCAAAGAGCTCAGCGTATTCGCCGCCTTCTGCTGCAACCTTACCGAAATCGTCAATTGCAGTCATAGGAAGCTCGATGTGTGTATAAACAAGCTTTTTGCCGCCGGGGATGGAGGGCAGATCAATAGTTGTCTGTGCTGCGGAGTTAAGGCCTCCAACGTGAGTGATCATACCGGAGGGGTTAACCTTGCCCTGCTCCATAAGACGAAGAGATTCTCTCATATCGTCTGTGTTACCGCCGGATGTGCCAACGATGTGTGTAGAAGCGTAGTGAACGTTATAGAAGTTGAACATTGCGGAGAACTGAGCGTTTGTGGGGCCTGCAAAGAAGTTGAGGCATCCGTCGCGGCCGAGAAGGGCGTCGCCCATTTCAACAACGGGCTTAACGGGAGCATACACGAAAACATCGTCAAAGCCGTCGCCCTTGCAGAGAGCCTTAAGCTCTTCAACAGGGTTTTCGAGGTTGTTAGTGTTCACGTAGTGAAGCTCAACGCCGTGAGCTGCTGCATCTTCAACTGTAACGAGAGTTGCAGCGCGGGCAAGTCTTGCATCGTCAATATCTGTAACAACGAGGAGACGGGGAGGTCTGCCGCCGTGGATAGCGTAGTCAACAGCGCCGAGACCCATAGGACCTGCGCCTGCCAGGATAGCCATATCGCCGCCTTCAACCGTGCCCATCTTGTGAACGTATTCACCGGGAGTTGTATGGTAGTTAGCGTGGAAGCCGCCAACGATGCAGCTCATAGGCTCTGCAAGGCTGCCCCAATAGAAAGCTTCTCCGTTGTAGGGAAGGAGGCAGTTGCATTCCATAACTTCTGCAGGAATAATAACGTATGTAGCGCCGCCGCCAACGTACTTGTAGGAATAACCGGGAGCAGCAAGGCTACCCTTGTAGTTGATAGCGGGCTGAATGGAAAATCTGTCGCCAACCTTGAACTGATCCTGCCACTTTGCGCCAACCTCAACCAGCTCGCCACAGAATTCGTGGCCGATGATAACGGGGTTCTCAGCGATATCAGCAGGAACTCTCTTGTGGTCAGCGCCCTGGAGCGCTGCCTTGTGGGAGGACATACAGATACTGTCGGAAATAACTTTTGCGAGAATTTCGTCCTCGCGGATCGCGGGGAGCTCGAATTCTTCTGTGCGGATGTCGTTTTTGCCGTAAAGTCTTGTAGCTTTAGTCTTCATTTGAACCACTCTCCGATTTATTAAATAAATTTCTTAATCTGTTTTGATTTTTTTCTTTTCTGCCAAGGCTTTCCACAACATTAATTGAAAAGCTGTCGTCCCTGAATGTGATCTCAAGGCCCAGCCCTTCTTTAGCATCGGGAATCATCACGGCAGGTATATCAAGATTTTTGCCGCCTTCGTCGCTCCCGCAAACTGCGTATTCGCCTTCAATGCGGTCTATAACGTATCTTTTTGTTTCCATATCAGAAACGGGGCATCTCTGTGAAGCCAACCTTGCGGCGAACCTTGGACATTGTTCTGAGAGAATCGTGAGCCGCCTCTCTTGCGCCCTTAAGCATTATCTCCTCAAGGTATTTCTTGTCAGCAACGAGGCGCTTGAATTCTGCCTGAACTGGCGCCAGCGCATCAGCGCAGGCTTCGCCAACGGCGAGCTTGAAGTCGCCATAGCCCTTGCCTTCGAATTCTCTTTCTGTTTCTTCAAAGCTCTTTCCTGTGAAAGCGCCGTAAATAGACATAAGGTTTGTAACTCCGGGCTTGTCCTCAGAAGCTCTTATTTCGGAGCCTGAGTCTGTAACAGCTCTCTTGAACTTTTTGATGATAACGTCGCGAGGGTCGAGAATACGAACCGTTGCATTTTCGTTCTCATCGGATTTGCTCATTTTCTTTGTGGGCTCTGCAAGGCTCATAATGCGCGCAGAGGAAGTGCTGTTGATGAGGGGCTCGGGCACAACGAACGTGTCACCATGGATTCTGTTAAAGCGCTCTGCAACGTCGCGGGCAAGTTCAAGGTGCTGCTTCTGGTCGCTACCAACGGGAACAAACTCTGTCTGATAGAGAAGAATGTCTGCCGCCATAAGCGCGGGGTAAGTGAAGAGACCTGCATTTATGTTGTCAGCATTTTTTGCGCTCTTGTCTTTAAACTGAGTCATTCTTGAGAGCTCACCGAACATTGTGTAGCAATCAAGGATCCAACCGAGTTCTGCGTGGCCTGAAACGTGGCTCTGAACGAAAAGAACGTTCTTTTCAGGATCGAGGCCGCAAGCCATATAGAGAGCAAGTGTTTCATAAGTTCTGCGGCGAAGATCCGCAGGATTCTGACGAACTGTTATAGCGTGTTCGTCAACAACGCAATAGTAGCAACGGTATTCTTCAGAGTATGCAGAGAAATTTTTGATTGCGCCCAGATAGTTACCGATTGTAAGCTGACCTGAGGGCTGCACTCCGGAGAATACGACTTTTTTGTCCTTATACATTATATTTAATCCTTTCGGGATGGCATATTTATACTTATACTAATTATATAACAAGCATCAAAAAGTGTCAAGGGGAACAAGGTTTTTTCGGCTGAAGATAAATGCTTTGGAGGTTATAATCCGCCGCATGATTTCATAATATGTAAATACAAGTGCGATAAAAACGGAAAGGAAAGCTTTATGGAAATGCAAAACGTATACAGACCCGAAGGGCATCTTATAGAAACGGATTCAAACAAGGCGTACACATCCTCGCTGTATATGCTGGAGAGGGCAATGAAGCGGGGAATTATTCTTGAGGCAGTGGCGAAAAAATGTGATTGCACAGATATGAGCCTTAAAATAGATTTTGGGTTTTGCGAAGGTATAATACCGCGCAGCGAGGCTATGATCACGTCATCAGGATCAAAGGATATTGCGGTCATATCCCGAGTTGGCAAGCCGGTGTGCTTCAAGGTTCAGAGCATAAATCAGGTAGGCGGCAGGCCTGTGGCAATTCTGTCGCGAAAGGTAGCTCAGGAGGAGTGCGAAAAATATTTTATTTCAAAGCTTTCGGCAGGGCAGATAATTCCTGCCACGGTAACCCATCTTGATTCTTTCGGGGCTTTTGTAGATATAGGCTGCGGAATAATTTCGCTCATATGTATAGATTCCATATCGGTTTCAAGGATATTTCATCCGTCTGACAGGCTGAGAACGGGTCAGCGGATAATGGCAGTTGTGAAAAATCGGGATAGTGAAACGGGTAGGCTGTATATGAGCCTTCGTGAGCTTCTCGGCACGTGGGAAGAAAACGCGGCGGAGTTTTCGCCGTTGACAACTGTGCCGGGGATCGTCCGAAGTATAGAGCCGTACGGGATATTTGTTGAGCTTGCGCCAAATCTTGCGGGGCTTGCGGAGGTGAGGGACGATGTTTATCCCGGGGACTATTGTTCGGTCTACATAAAGAATATTCTTCCCGACAGAATGAAGGTGAAGCTGGTCATAATCGACACCTGCATTGCAGGAGATCCGCCGCCGCTGAAATATTATATTGACACAGATAAAATCAAACGGTTGACCCATTGGGTATATTCTCCCGAAAACGCAAGAAAAACCGTTGAAACGGTATTTTGTTAAATAAAAAAAGAGGCTGTAAGCCTCTTTTTTGTTTATTCAGCAGCTTCTTCCTTGATATCTTCCTCATCCTGCTTTTTGCCGCAGATGGGGCAGAATGTTGCTTCAACGGGGATCTGCGCGCCGCAATCCTTGCAGATAACGTCGTTCTGAAGGGCAGCGAGCTGAGCCTTAAGAGCGTCAACCTTTGTGTTCAGCTCATCAGCTTCAAGCAGAAGGGCAGCGATTTCAGCCGCGTGTTCAACCTCTTTGCGCTGAAAATCGTAGTACAGCTCACCGATCTCGCTGTAGCACTTATCAAGCTTGGATTCTTCGCTGTGGAGAGCCAGCTTAACCTTTGCGAGATTAGTGATCTCCTCAGTTTTTTTCATTGTGAACGCAGCAGCGTCCTTTGCGCCTTTTGTGATCTCATCCCAAAATGCCATATTTATATACCGTACCTTTCTTAAGTTTTCACTTGGTACTTATAGTATATTCCTTTTTCATTAAAAAGTCAAAAACATATTGTAAATAGTTTAAAAAATCTTTGTTTTGGGGATGATAATGGTATGATGAATTATTGTTCAGCGCAGCAATTCTCCGTAGGGACCGACGTCCTCGGCGGTCCTAATACGTAGAGATTGATTTGTCATATTTGATAACTGTATCAGAAATCCTTCAAATATGATTTATCCTTTAACCAATATTTTTTTGGACCGCCGGGGACGTCGGTCCCTACGGATAAGGAAACGAATTATCGTTTATACTTGAAACCAAATAAAAGGAGAACCTATGAAAATAAACAAGAAATACTACAAAAAATACGCTGCGGCGAGGGCCACAAAAACGGACTCCAAAAAGAATTGCACAAAAGCGTTTCTTATAGGTGGAACAATATGCCTTATAGCGCAGGGGCTTGGGGAACTATACGGAATTTGGCTACCCGAAAAAATGGCGTCAACACTTGTGTCCGTCACGTTGATATTCATAACAGCATTGCTGACGGGTATAGGTGTTTTTGATAATCTTGCAAAACACGCAGGAGCAGGCACCCTTGTGCCAATCACGGGCTTTGCCAACGCGGTTGCCTCTCCCGCCGTGGATTCAAAAGGAGAGGGGTTTGTCCTGGGCGTAGGCGCAAAGATTTTCTCCATAGCAGGTCCTGTAATACTCTACGGTACCGCCGCAGGAGTGATTTATGGTGTTATTTATTGGGTCATAAAATGCATAACGGGCGCCTGATGGCGCCCGTTTTGCTATTCTTCAAATTGTGCCTTTATTCTTTCGTTTACTCTTGCATCCATCCGAGGAATCTCTTTCAGATTTTCCTCTTTAACCGCTATCGTGGCTATATTGTCTTTTTCGCCGTATTGTGGAAAACAGACCAGTACGTATTTCGGAACACTTGGCTCAATGCAGATCCACCCTTGCATACCTTTGTGTACGCCTTTTTTAGTATAACATTCTTTTTCAGTTATAACTTCTACGCAATCCATTTCTTTCATTCTATTCATCTCCATAAGGTGTTGGTAATTGTATATGACCGTCAGGACGGACCATCCAACCTATAATGAAAGATAATCAATCTCCGAATTGTTCCTTTATTTTCTCGTTAACAATAGCATGCATAACGGGGATCTCTTTCATGTCGTCTTCGTGAATTGAAATTGTCGCGATGTCGCATTTATCTGCACGCTGCGGAAAATTTACAAGCCAAAATCCGTTTGTACAATCATCTAAGCATATCCATCCCTGCATTCCTTTGTGTACACCGTGCTTGACATAACGTTCTTTTTCAACAATAACTTCTATAGTGTCCATTTCTTTCATTCTATTCATCTCCATAAGGTGTTGCTAATTGTATATGGCCGTTAGGGAAAACCATCTAACCTATAATGAAAGATAATCAATCTCCAAATTGTTCCTTAATCTTTTCATTAACAAGAGCATCCAATTTGGGGATTACTTTCATATCTTCTTCTTTAATAGGAATTTCAGCGATCTCCTCTTTATCTCCATATTGTGGAAAGAACACGTCCCATGTTTCGTTGATGCTTTCCTCCAGCCAAACAATCCCTTGCATCCCCTTGTGTATGCCGTGATTTGTATATTTTTCTTTTTCTACGATTACTTCCACACAATCAAGATATTTCACTATTATTTACCTCCATAAGGTGTTGCTAATTGTATACTGGATTATAAAAAATGATAACGGGCGCCTGAGAGAGCCCGCTTTGCTATTTCTCAAACTGTGCTTTTATGCGTTCATTTACACGAGCGTCCATACGCGGAATATTTTTTATGTCTTCTTCATGGATTGAAGTTGTTGCAATATTGTCCTTTTCTCCGTATTGAGGAAAGCATACCAGCCAATATCCATTTGTACAATCATTAAGACAAATCCATCCTTGCATACCTTTGTGTACACCTTCTTTAGTATAACATTCTTTTTCAGTTATAACTTCTACGCAATCCATTTCTTTCATTCGTACTTCTCCTTAATTATCACCATAAGGTGTTGCCAATCTTATATGTCCTTCAGGATAAACCATCCAACCTGTAATGAAAGATACAGTGTCATGGTTATTTTTACGCGGAATCTCAATCCTTATGTTGATGCGCTGTCCATTATGATTAAGCTTGTTTAGCGTATAATCACCATCAATATATTTTTGTAATCCTTGCTTTTCAATTTCTCCTTTTAGGTATGGTATATCTTCAACGGTATATCCCCAAGAATTAAACAATTTTTCTTTGCCATGCCCATATTCACCTTTTGTATCAAATAAATACGGATCAAACTTACTGTAAGCAGAATCCGCAGTACTTTTATACATAACCTTAGTGTACGGAATATCCACCAAAATACAGTGACAGAAAAAATGGTGTGGCCACTTGGGTGTAAGGCCCTTTGCAAACCAGCATTGGTCAAGCTTTAAGCATACATCACAGTGAGATTTTCCTTCATTTCGGTGTATCCATATATTCCATTTCGGCTCTGTAGGAATAGGCTTTCCGCTGTTTGCTGCTTTTACAATTTGTGAAAAATAATCCAATTGATTTTCCTTTCTTATTATAACATAATTTTGATCAGGTGTACAATAATCAAATTACTGTCGTGCTTTGGTCGATTCTATTATAATAAGAGCTCCAATTGATTTCTCCCCATTGACGCATAGGAATAAAGTTTATGTGATTCGAATTTACATTTTTGAATAAACAACTGTGACCTGTATTGACAGCAGCAGAAGGCTTTATATTGGGCGTTGGCGTGAAGATCTTTACAATTGTGGGTCCGGTCATTCTCTACGGTACCGCCGCAGGGGTTTTGTATGGGGTTATTTATTGGATATCCAATTTATTTTAACGGGCGACCATAGGTAGCCCCTACGAGTAAAGATATATTCTGTATTTCCGTAGGGGCGCCACTGCGTGCGCCCGCAAAAAAGCTTGACCGACTTGGTCAAGCTTTTTGTTATGTAATTATTGAATAAATTATCAAGATAATTATACCTGCAAAAAACAAAACAATTAATCCCAAAAGAATAGTCGCAACAACGGATGCAACCTTGGGAAACTTTTTGCTTAATAAAAAGAGTGGTAAGATAATGATTGATGCGGCTAACGCAACGGCAAACGGATATAGAAAACCTGACCAAAAAGATTCTTTCCAAATAAGAACTTTGCCGATTCCACGCAAAATACAAAGTAACAATAATATACCACAAGCAATCACTGTGCCGTGTTTTGCTCTTGTTTTTTTGAAATCGTGAAAAAACACATATTTCCACATAAAGTCAAACGAGTTGAGCTCTAGTTCCAAAAAATCTTTGCAAATGTCAACGAACTTTTCACCGGATTTTTCAGATTCATTTATTGCGTACCAATGTTCATTAAAGTCAATTTCATCAAAAGATGAGTTTTCCTTTGCAACCTGTTTGATAAGCTTTAGAGAACCATTCAATTGTTCAATTTCGTCTTCAATTCGTTGTTGTGCGTTTGTTATCGCTTCAGCAAAAGGCAATTCATCATTTTGAATAAGTTTGATTTCCTCAACAGTGAACCCCATTTTTCTAAAAATAATGATTTTCTTAAGAACCTTGATATCTTGTTCGGTATATTCTCTGTAATTATTATCTTTACGTTCAGGAGAAAACAAGCCTTGTTTTTCATAGAAACGAATATTAGAACGTGAAACATATAATAGATTTTCCAGCTCTTTAATCTTCATATTCATCACCTCTGCACTACTTATACACTATAAACAAGGTTTACAGTCAAGTGATTTTTAATTGTTTTATCAATTATATCACAAAATTATTATTTTTTCAAAATTCACTGTGTCCTAACTCGACACAAGCAGAGTGCTTTTCTGAGGCGATTTACCTGTTTATGATGAATTAAATCAGGGAGTATTTTATATAAATCTTAAAAACCACTTTTAATCAGTTTGGGTATGTAGTAAAATAAAAGTGAGGTGATAAAGATGGAATTTTTTGCAGTCAACGGAAAGAGACCTGTAAGGCTTTGCGAAGAAACGCGCCGATTTGCTCTCGACTCACTTAACCACAAATATGGTCATGATACGTGGAGGGTGGATGGCGTTTCAATGGATGATATTGAAAATTTCGCAAGTCTTTCTCCAATTGAAAAATACGATCTTGCAATAGAGCGTATTGCCAAAACTGCGCCCATTCGCATTTGCGAAGGAGAAAAGATAAGTGGCGCGGCAACTCTGGGGATATCCATCACTCATAATGTTCCTGCCACCTATAACGGCGAATATCTTTTCGGTTCTGTCAGCCACCTTACGATTGATTTTGAAAAAGTTCTGAAATACGGTGTCGACCATATAAGGCGCGAGGCTGTGACGGCATACGAAAAGCATAAGGGAACGGAGAGGGAAGCTTTTGCCCTCAGCTGCATACGAAGCCTTGACAGCTTTAAAATCTGGCACGAAAGATATCTTGAAGCTTTGAATGAGCTTGGATATGATGCAAACTACAACAATTTAAAAAATGTGCCTTTTGCTCCTGCACGTAATTTCTACGAGGCTGTTCAAAGCATATGGTTCGTATTTGCTTTTGTGCGCCTTTGCGGAAACTGGCCCGGCATTGGAAGAATAGATTGGCTGCTGGGACATTATCTAAAAAAAGACCTTGAATCCGGCATTCTGACTTTAGACGATGCGAGAGAAATTCTATCTCACTTTTTCATCAAGGGGTGCGAGTGGATATGCGGCGGTGATTACGGCAGCGGTGATGCCCAGCACTACCAAAACATACTGCTTTGCGGCATAGATGAAGATGGAAATAGTGTTACAAATGAAGTTACATATCTTGTTCTCGATATAATTGAAGAGCTGGGAATAAGCGATTTTCCAACGACAGTGCGTGTAAACAAGCACACAGATAAAAAACTGCTTCGCAGAGTAGCTGAGGTTATACGCTACGGTGGCGGAGTGATTGCAGTTTACAACGAAGACCTGGTAATAAACTCATTGACCGAGCACGGTTATTCTCTTTGCGAAGCGCGCAAATTTGCAAACGACGGATGCTGGGAAATTCAGATTCCGGGCAAAACGTTTTTCACCTATGCGCCCTTTGACAGCCTGCAAATATTGCAAAAGCAAACTCTTGACAGCTATAGCGGGAGGGTATCATTTTCAGATTTCGATTCTTTATATGACAAATATAAAAGTGATCTGGCAGCCGCAGTTAAAAAGCTCTTTTCTGACAGAAAAACATATGAATTCAATATTGGTAAAGACAGAGAATGGTTTTGGGAGCCGCCCATTCCTTGCACGGTAATATCGCTTTTTGAAGAAGGCTGCATCGAAAAGGGGCTTTCATATTTTGAGGGCGGGCCTATATACAACGTGGTATCTCCCCATATAGGCGGACTACCAGATGTGGTCAACAGCCTTTATGCAATAAAGAAGCTTGTTTTTGAGGAGAAAAAAACAAGCTTTGAAAAGTTATGTGAAGAGCTGAGAAACAACTGGGAAGGAAACGAAGCTCTCAGGAGATATGCTCTTAACAAATACATATATTTTGGCAATGATAACGACGAGGTGGATGCTATTGCAAGGCAACTGGTAAAAGATTTTGCAGATATCTGCGATGAGATAAGCGGCGGCATTTCCTATGACACTCCTGCGGGCATCAGCACGTTTGGTCGTCAGCTTGAATGGTCCCCCCATCGCTTTGCCACGCCTTATGGAAAGAAAGCAGGAAACATTCTATCCGGTAATTTTTCTCCCACTCCCGGCACGGATAACGAGGGTGCGACGGCAATCATAAACTCATATTGCAAAGCGGATCTGAGCCGTATGGTTTCTGGCGCGGCGCTGGATATAAAATTGCTTCCCACAGTGGTAAAAGGCGAAAACGGTATTGAAGCGATCGTTTCTCTTATTTTGGGATTTGTTTCACTTGGAGGTCATTTTATGCAGATCGATATTGCTGATAACAAACTGCTGAAAGCGGCGCAGGAGCATCCTGAAGATTATCAGAATCTATCTGTTCGTGTTTCAGGTTGGAATGCCAGATTTGTAACACTAAATAAAGAATGGCAGGATATGATAATCGCACAAACGGGCAGTGAGTTTT
>JAGAPL010000138.1 GCA_017623255.1 Clostridia bacterium | reverse complement strand
GGCGGCTTGTGGGCACGCCGCCCTACTTTTTTGTGATTACATACTGATGCTATATCCCGGAGCGAATTTATTGATAAGCACAACTGCCAAGCAAAGCAATATGGCAGCCACTAATCCAATAAAATCTCTGTAAGAGCTATGAAGCACATTCATTCTCGTTCTTCCCTCTCCACCCGTGTAGCAACGACATTCCATTGCAATCGCAAGTTCTTCTGCGCGGCGGAAAGCTGATATAAACAAGGGGATAAGGACGGGAACAAGTGCTTTCGCTCTCTGTTTTAGCGTTCCCGTTGAAAAATCGGCTCCTCTTGCTCTTTGTGCATTCATTATTTTTTCTGTTTCTTCAAGCAGAGTTGGAATAAAACGAAGAGCAATAGTCATCATCATGGAAAACTCGTGAACGGGGAGCTTGATTTTTGCAAGAGGTGCAAGAAGCTGCTCAAGTCCGTCGGTGAGTGCAATTGGTGTTGTTGTATATGTGAGCATCAATGTTGTTACAGAAACAAGCAAAATAACTCTCACCACTATAAGAAATGCGTTGATTATTCCTTCAAGATAGATGCTCACGGGGCCAAAGCTCAAAAGCAATGTTTCTCCCTTGAGCCAGAAAATATTGATAACGGCAGTTATGCAAATTATCATAACAAGGGGCTTAAGTGAACGGAGAATTATCTTAGGATTTATCTCGCTGAGTACCACTAATCCCACAGCGGAGAGGGCAACGAGGGCAAATGTGAAAACGTTCTTACAAAGAAATATTACAACAATATAGAATACTGCGAGCACAAGCTTCCAGCGGGGATCCATTTTATGAAGAAAGCTCTTTCCCTCGCAATACTGTCCGAAGGCTACGCTGTTTTTCACGCTTCATCACCTCCGAGAAGTCTGTTTGCCGCAAATTTTACTGTGTATATATCAAGACCGATGTCTACCCCGCAGGCTCTTAACTCCCTTGCAACCTTCGTTACCTCAGGTACGTCAAGACCGACCTCAAAAAGCTCATCCGCGCGGCTGAACACCTCTGCCGGAGTTCCTTCCATAACGGGAGTTCCATGGTTCATTACAACAACTCTGTCACAATACATAGCCATATCCTCCATACTGTGAGAAACTATAATGACAGATGTGCCGCTTTCTCTCTGATAATCTCTTATTCTTGAAAGTATTTCTCTTCTTGCGCCCGGATCAAGACCTGCAGCAGGTTCATCCAGCACGAGTACCTCAGGTTTCATTGCCATAACCCCTGCCAGCGCTGCTCTTCTCTTTTGTCCGCCTGAAAGATCAAACGGACTCTTTTCAAGAAGCTCGGGACGCAAACCTGCAAATTTTACAGCGTCTGCAACTGCTTTTTCTATTTCGTCAGGCTTCATTCCCATATTTTTGGGGCCAAAAGCAATATCTCGCTTTACTGTTTCATCGAAAAGCTGATACTCGGGATACTGCATCACAAGCCCTACGCGAAAGCGCACAGAGCTTATCTTTTTAGGCTCCGCCCATATATCACTTCCCCCTAATATAACCTGACCGCTATCAGGGCGAAGAAGTCCGTTGAGCATATGAACAAGGGTTGATTTTCCGCTGCCGGTATGCCCTATCAGACCTGTTATCATATTATCTCTGAAAGTTATGTTTACATTATCAAGTGCCTTCATCTCATAAGGAGTGCCCTTACCGTAAACATAAGTGAGATCCTTTATCTGTATTTCAGCCATAATTTATGATCCTGATTTTATTTTCCCATAACACGCGCAATCTCCTCTGCGCACTCATGGGGATCGAATATATCTGTTCTCACGTCATATCCCGCTTCTCTGAGCCTCCATAGAAGCTCAGTCGTTTGCGGAACATCAAGGTTTGCTTTCCACAATTCAGGCGCGCGGCTAAACACCTCTCTTGGTGTGCCGTCCATCACGACGCTTCCCTCTGACATAACAATGACTCTATCTGCCATCGTTGCCTCGTTCATATAGTGAGTTATATGAATAACCGTCAGATTTTCCTCGCGGTTAAGTCTTGTTATGGTGCCCATAACCTCTTTTCTGCCCGCAGGGTCAAGCATTGCCGTGCTTTCATCAAAAATGATGCATTTGCGCTTCATTGCAATTGCGCCGGCAATGGCAATTCTCTGCTTTTGTCCGCCCGAAAGTCTGTGAGTTTCATGGCGAGCATATTTTGTCATTCCAACTGTTGCAAGAGCATAATCTACGCGCTTGCGTATTTTTTCAGAAGGAACTCCCAAATTTTCACAACCGAAGGCCACGTCCTCTTCAACTATAGTTGCAACAAGCTGATTATCGGGATTTTGGAAAACCATTCCCACATCTCGACGGGCACTGTAAATATCTTCATCGCTGACATCTTCTCCCGTCATTCGCCTGCCGCCTATATAAAGGATACCCTCATCCGCCTCAAGCACCATACAAAGAAGCTTTGCAAGAGTGGACTTTCCGCTTCCGTTGTGTCCGAGAATGGCAACAAACTCGCCTTCATTTATAGTGAAGCTGACATCTTTCAACGCCTGATGGGGAGGAACGCCTTCCTCATCTGAGGGATATGCATAGGAAAGATGCTCCGCTTTTATTAACTCTTTCATAGTTTAATACCTGTTTTGAAAAAATCCGCAAAAGGATTTCAACCTTTTCTCTTCACTCTTCTCTCTTATCTCTTATCTCTTCACTTTATCCGCAACCCATCTTGCGCTTGCGCCTGCAGGAAGGGGCAGCCCCGTTGAGCTTACGGGGAGACCGATTTCAGCTGCTTCAAAGCTGCCTTTTGTTTTTACTGTGTTTGCAACCATATATCCCATTGTTGCAGGAGAAAGACCTGTTGTATATGAATTCACAAGGAAAAACAATGGGTCATCAGAGAGAACCTCTGCAGCGATCTTTATAAGATCTGCCGCGCATTCCTCAAGCTTCCAGACCTCACCGTTGGGGCCTCTGCCATAAGAAGGGGGATCCATAATTATTCCTTCGTACTTTTTCCCGCGACGGATCTCTCGCTCAATAAACTTTCTGCAATCGTCCACAATATATCGAACGGGCGCATCTCCAAGACCGCTGAGTCGCAGGTTTTCCTTTGCCGCCTGCACCATACCCTTTGAAGCATCCACATGGCATACCGAAGCGCCTGCCTTTGCAGCTGCCGCTGTTGCGCCTCCTGTATAAGCAAACAGATTGAGCACTCTGATCTCTCTTTCGGGATCCTCTGCTTTAGCTTTTCTGATTATATCTGAAAACCAATCCCAGTTTACAGCCTGCTCGGGAAAAAGACCTGTATGCTTAAATCCCATTGGACGAAGCTGAAACTTCAGCTCTCCGTAATTTATGCACCATGCATCAGGCATATTGGAAACAACCCATTTGCCTCCCCCGCTTTTTGAACGGCGATAAACTCCGTGAGCCTTTTTCCAACGGGGATCCTTTCTTTCTGAACCCCAGATTATCTGAGGATCGGGACGAATCAAAATATATTCTCCCCATCGTTCAAGTCGCTCTCCTCGGGATGCATCAAGCAACTCATAATCTATCCATTTATCGCTATACCACATAATAAAATTCCGTTTCTTTAATTGTTATAATATTTTGCAAGCTTGGATCCTGCCGAATGTCCATGGCAAATGGCAATTGCCAGAGCGTCTGCCGTGTCATCGGGTTTAGGTGGCTCTTTTAGCCCCAAAAAGCTCGTTACCATCATTATGACCTGCTTTTTTTCAGCTCGTCCGTAACCAACGATGGATTGCTTTACCTGCAAGGGCGTGTATTCATAAATAGGCAAGCCTTTCTGATGAGCCGCAAGCATAATAACACCTCTTGCCTCAGCTACAACGATACCTGTTTTTTGGTTAGTGTTCCAAAAAAGTTCCTCAACGCTCATTGCGTCAGGCTTATACTTATCTATTATTGCGCACAAAGCATCATAGACCTGCTTAAGTCTCTCCTCTGTTTTCTGTCCTGCCTTGGTTTGAATAGAACCATATGCCATAGGACGAAACTTTAATCCGTCATAATAAAGCACGCCCCAACCGACTATTGCGATACCGGGGTCGATACCTAAAATTACCATACTCAAGCCGTCCTTTCCCAAAAATGGCATAGTACACCCATAATAGATTATTATAGCACATTCAATTTATTAAGTCAAAGACTTAGGGCCAATTTTTCGCATTTATTAACAAAAACATTACAATTATGTTTTTACAGTCAAAAACCCAAAAACACAACGCTTTTTCTTGTAATATTCCTTTACTTTAAACGGCTTTTGTGCTATAATTATTATAATTTGAAAAGAGGAAGGTTGTATGCTCTGATGTCGGAAATAATAAAGTTCTCAGCAGGCGATATTCTTGAGATGAAAAAGCCCCATCCCTGCGGATCAAGGCAGTTCAGATGCGAACGCGGCGGCAGCGATATACGCGTGGTTTGCACTCTCTGCGGCAGAGATATGACCATTCCCAGAATCAAGCTTGAAAAGTCTATAAAGAAAGTTATTAAAGAGGAAATCCAAATTGGCAAAAACTAAGCTTCTCACTCCCCTTGCACCCCGAAGCGATGCTAAGGGATATCTCAGATCCTTGTTCAGAGGAGAGCGCAGCTATCTCGGGATTTGTTTTATTCTGCCCGTTATCATAATGTGGATCATCTACATTTGCATGCAGGTGTTCCCCTTCGGCGAAGAAAGCGTTCTGGTTCTCGACCTTAACGGTCAGTATGTTTACTTTTTTGAAGAACTGAAAAATATCATATACGGAGACGGAAGTCTTCTTTACAGTTTCAGCCGTCCCCTGGGAGGAGAGTTTTTCGGCATCTTTGCTTACTATCTCTCCAGCCCGTTTTCTTTCATAGTTGCCCTGTTCCCTGCTTCCTATATGACAGAAGCGCTGCTTATTATGTTCCTGCTGAAAACAGGCTGCTGCGGACTTACGTTCGGTGTTTACATTGATGCAACGAGAAAGAGAAATCCTGTTTCCACTGTGCTTTTTTCAGCCATGTACGCCCTGTGCGGATATGCAGTTGTTATGCAGCACAACACCATGTGGATCGACAACCTCATTCTCCTGCCCATCATTATGCTTGGCATAGAAAACCTCATTAAATACGGCAAATACAAAATGTTTGTTATCAGCCTTTCAATGGCTATATTCTCAAACTTTTATATCGGCTATATGATGTGCATTTTCGTTGCTGCATATTTCTTCTACTATTATTTTGCTTGCTCCCCCGAGGATAGAAACCCCTTGGGAGAAAAAAAGCATTTTCTCAAAAGCTTTGCAAGAATAGGCGTTTTCTCTGTTATAGTTCTGCTCATTTGCGCTGCTTTGCTCATTTGCACTTATTATTCTCTTACATTCGGCAAAACAGAGTTTACCAGCCCCAACTATTCCTTTACTCAGAAGTTCGATTGGCTGGATATGCTGCCTAAGTTCTATTTCGGCTCCTATGACACAGTTCGCCCTGAAGGTCTTCCCTGGCTTTATGTGGGTATGCTGGCGTTCATTCTCTTCCCTCTCTATTTCTTCGCGCCTCACGTCAAGACAAGAGAAAAAATAGCAACAGGTATACTTTGTGCATTCTTCTTTTTCAGTTTCAATGCTTCAACCGTTGATATTTTCTGGCACGGAATGCAAAAACCAAACTGGCTAAACTACCGCTACAGCTTTATCCTCTGCTTTATCCTTGTGCTTATGGCTTATAAAGCCTATGAAAGACTGGCGGACATAGGATATCGCAAGGTGATAGCTTCAGCTGCAATCATTTCAGGAATTCTCCTTGTTATTCAAAAATACGATTTTGAATATGTTGACGACCTTACAACCGTTTGGTGCTCTCTTGGAATAACAGCAATTTATTTGGGTGTT